>JBKJHG010000148.1:0-5215 GCA_046599115.1 Gemmatimonadaceae bacterium | reverse complement strand
ATCGCGTCGGGGAGGTACGACGTGAGGGCGCCCTCCAGAGCGGCGACGACAGCAGGGGGAACTTTGTCTATCAGCGGCTCTTTTGAGCCGATGGTGTCGCCGATGAGCTCGGTGAGGCGCGCCTCGAACGCCTGCTGCAACTCAGGCCGAGCGAGCTCTATTTGAAGGTCGCCAGGGGTGACGAGTTTTTCGCCGACCGTTTTCCCGAGGCTCTTTGCGAGCCGCGCCTGATTCTTCGGGATCGCGCCCTGGAATCCGAATCTCTTCTGTTTCGGATTGAAGAGGAGCCAGATGGCGACGGTGTCGGATAAACCGCCGGCGGCGGTTCCGACGAAGACGTGAATCGCGAACTGAACCCAGCTGTTGTTGGCGTCCACTATGGCGTCGCGGCCGCCGCCACTGAAGAATCGCCGACGGAATTGACGCGCGGAATCTTCTCACGCTCGGGGGAATCGGCGAGCGCGAGCGACGGCTTCGGCAGTAGGGCGAGATGAAACACCTCGTCCATCGTGGAGACGAAGGTGAACGTCATCCCGTGAATCATCTCCTGCGGGATTCCGCGCAGATCCTTCTCGTTCGCCTTCGGCATTATCACCTGGCGGAGACCGGCGCGGTATGCGGCCATCACCTTCTCTTTCACGCCGCCGATCTCGAGCACTTTTCCGCGGAGCGTCATCTCGCCGGTCAGTGCGAGGTCGCGACGCACGGGACGTCTGCTCAGCACGCTGGCGATTGCGAGCGTGACCGCGGCGCCGGCGCTGGGGCCGTCCTTCGGAATGGCGCCGGCGGGGAAGTGAATGTGGATGTCGCTCTCCTTGAATTCCTTGTTGTCAATTCCGAGCGACTCCGCTCGTGATCTCACGTACGAGTGCGCGGCGTCGATTGATTCGCGCATTACTTCGCCGAGCTGGCCGGTGACGATGAGACGTCCATTGCCGGGCATTCGCAGTGCCTCGATGACCATCAGATCGCCGCCGGTACTTGTCCACGCGAGCCCGGTCACTGTTCCGATTTCGGGCTCCTTCTCCGCTTCTTCAACGGCGTAAGTCGGATTGCCGAGCGTCTCCTCGATGAGCGCGTTGTCCACCACCCACGCGCCCTCCTCGCCTTCGGCTTTTTTGCGCGCGCGCTTCCGCATCAGCGCGGCGAGGTTGCGCTCGAAGTTTCTGAGACCTGCCTCGCGCGAGTAGCGATTGGCGATGTAGCAGAACGCTTCGTCGGTGAACTGGATGTCCTTGTCAGTGATGCCGTGCTCTTCGAGCAGGCGTGGGAGCAGATACCGCCACGCAATCTCGACCTTCTCCTCGACGGTGTAGCCGAGTACGCGGATGATCTCCATCCTGTCGCGGAGAGGGGCGGGAATGTCGAACAAGTTGTTGGCGGTGCAGATGAAAAGAATGCTGGAGAGATCGAATGGCAGGTTGAGATAGTGATCCACGAACGACGAGTTCTGCGATGGGTCGAGCACCTCGAGCATCGCTGCGGTCGGATCTCCCGATGCGCCCGACGTCATCTTGTCGATCTCGTCGATCATCAGCACGGCGTCGCGCACCTGCACCCGGCGGAGCGCCTGGATGATGAGGCCGGGCATTGCACCGACATATGTGCGCCGGTGGCCGCGGATCTCCGCTTCATCGCGCACGCCGCCGACTGAAATTCTGTAGAACGCGCGGCCAATCGCACTCGCGATCGCCTCTCCGAGCGATGTCTTTCCCGTTCCCGGCGGGCCGACGAAGCAGAGGATTGGGCCGTGCGGATCTCCGCCGCGGAGCTTTCTCACCGCGAGGTACTCGATGATGCGCTCCTTCGCTTCCTTCAGTCCGTAGTGACGGCCGTCGAGCGACTGCTCGACCTTCACGAGATCAATGTCCTTGTGCGATGTCTCGGTGGCGGAGCGCTTGTGCCAGGGGAGCGAGACGACCCAATCGAGGTAAGTCCGAATGACCTGGTATTCACTCGAGGCGGGAGAGAGCATCTTCATTCGCTCGAGCTCGCGTTTCGCTTCGACCGCCGCCTTCTCGGGGAGATTGAGCTCTTCTATCTTGTGCGCCATCTCCGACGATTCGCGCTCGCCGGGATCGGTCTCGCCGAGCTCCGACTGAATCGCGCGGAGCTGCTGGCGGAGATAGAACTCGCGCTGATGCTCCTCGATCTTGATCTCGGTCTGCTTCTTCACATCTTCGGCGACGCGCGCTCTCGCCATCTCGCGCTCGACTCTGCCGAGGAGGAATTTGAGGCGTTGGCCGATGTTGAGGCGCTGGAGAACTTCGTCCCGGTCGGAGATCTTGAGATTGAGGTTCGTTGCCGCGAGATCGGCGAAGCGGCCGGGATCGGACACGTTCATCTTCAGAATCGCCGGCACTTCGTCGGGGATTCGTTCGATCAGCTCGACGAGCGTTTCGGCTCCGGCGACGATCTTGTTGACAAGCTCGTCCACCTCGGTGGAATCCGGCGCGACCTCTTTCGCCGCCTTGACGCGCACGACAGGAAATGGATCGCTTTGCGAAACGCCTTCGATGATGATGCGGCGAAGACCCTGCAGGGTTATCTGGACCGTGTCGCCGGGAAGATTGATGCGCTCGTGAACACGCGCGGCGACACCGACGCGCCCGACGAACCGCTCGACGTCGAGACCGTCATCGTGGTCGCCGGCGGCGACGACGAGGGCGACGATGAGTCCCGGCTCGGGGTGGGCGCGGAGGAGTGACAGATTCTCGGGCGCACCCATCTGCACGGCGATCGTGCCGAGCGGATAGACGATGGTAGAGCGGAGCGCCATCAGCGGGAGCGCGGGCGGCAGGTCGGACTTGAGGATTTCGTCTTTGCGCTGCATCCGTTTCCTCCCGGGGAATTGTCGTCGCCTAAAGGTCAGCTATTGGCTGGAACTATTCAATCCGAATTCGGTGCGCAGCGGAGAATTCTCTCTACCCCCGAGGGGATTACATTTGGCGGGATGATGCACAACGCCAGAACCAAGATCCGGCAAATCACGGCTGGAGTCGCGCTGTCGGTCGCATTTGGCAGCCCGCTCGCCGCCCAATCTCCGATTGCAGATACTGTCATAAGACCCTCGCATCGCACTGTGCCGCTGGTGCGATCGTCGGATCTGATATTCGTCGCCGGGGCCGGGGCTCTCTTTGCGGGCGCGATGAGCGCGGACAGGAGCATCCAGCGCTCCATCCAGAGCAAGAGCACGCAGGGAAATTCCGGACTTCGGCATCTTTCAGATGCAGCCGGGTTTTACGGCGACCCGGGCAGCGTTCTCATCAGCGCGGGGCTCTACTTCGCCGGGCTTGGAACGCACTCGCGGCGGATTGCTGCGCTCGGGATGCACACCGGCGAATCGGTTGTGCTCGGTGGATTGCTGGCGGAGGGAATCAAGGGAGCGGTCGGGCGTGCGCGTCCGAAAGCATCTCCCAACGATTCACGCCTTTTTCGGAGTGGCAAGGGTTACTCCAATGACGATTTCGCTTCGTTTCCATCCGGTGAGGTGGCAGCGTCCTTCGCCGCATCTACTGCGCTTGCGCTCGGAATCAATCGCGATTGGCCGGGACACTCGCGGATTGTGACGCCGGTCTTATACGCCGCCGCCGCTCTCGATGGGTATTCGAGGATGTACAAGAACGCGCATTGGGCCAGTGACGTTGTCGCCGGCGCGGCGTTAGGCACGGCTTCGGCAGTGTTCGTAGACCGGTTCAACCGGCGCTACACCGACAATGTGTTCGAAAGGTGGTTTCTGCCGACGTCGATCGTGCCAAGAAAAGGCGGCTTGGCGCTGGCGTGGAGCCGGTAATTCCGTCGCCTCGTTGATGCCGTAACGGCAGCCATCTACTTTACGAAATGTTCGAAGACCTCAGCGAAAAACTCGAAGCGACATTCGCCCGCCTCCGCGGTCGCGGGACGCTGAGCGAGTCCGACATCAAGGAAGGGCTCCGGGAAGTCCGCAGAGTTCTCCTCGAAGCCGATGTGAACTTCACGCTGACGCGCGAATTTCTCGAGCGCGTCGAGGCGAAGGCGGTCACCGTCGGGAAGCTCGGCACCGTCTCCCCGGCGCAGCAGCTGGTGAAGATCGTCCACGAAGAGCTGGCCTCGATGCTCGGCGAGCGAATCGCGCCGCTCAAGATGAGCACGCTACCGCCGACAGTGGTGATGATGGTCGGGCTACAGGGTTCGGGAAAGGCGACGACCGCGGCGAAGCTGGCGAGAAAGCTGAAAGCCGAGGGGCGTCCGACGCGCCTCGTTGCCGCCGACGTTTACCGCCCGGCGGCCATTGATCAGCTCGAGACGCTGGGCAAGCAACTCGACGTTCCCGTGTACTCGGACCGTACGACGAACGACGTCGTGAAGATCGCGCGTGCGGGAGTTGACGCCAGCGTTCACGCGCGCGACCGCGTCGTGATCATTGATACAGCCGGCCGCTTGCAGATTGACGAAGCGATGATGAACGAGCTGTCCCGTCTCAAGGATGCGCTCCGCCCGACGGAGATTCTGCTCGTCGCCGACGGAATGACGGGACAGGACGCGGTGAGAATCGCCGAAGGGTTCGACAAAGCGCTCAATATCACCGGCGTGATTCTGACGAAGATGGACGGCGATGCGCGCGGCGGCGCGGCGCTCTCGATTTACGGCGTCACCAAGAAGCCGATCAAATACATCGGTGTCGGCGAGAAATCCGACGCGCTCGAGGAGTTCCATCCCGACAGAATGGCGGGACGGATTCTCCAGATGGGCGACATAGTGACGCTGGTGGAGAAGGCGCAGGGCGCGTTCGACCAGGAAGAAGCGAAGAAGCTGGAGAAAAAAGTCCGGAAGGAGGGAATGGATCTCAATGACTTCCTGACGAGCATGCGGCAAATAGAGAAGATGGGCCCGCTCGAAGGTGTCTTGAAGATGCTGCCCGGCGTGAACACTCAGGCGATCAAGCAGATGAAGGCCGATCCGAAGCGGATGAAGCACGTCGAGGCGATTGTGCTCTCGATGACTCCGGCGGAGCGAAAGGATCCCTCGCTCATCAACGGATCACGGCGGGCGAGAATCGCGAAGGGGTGTGGGCGCCCGATCAGCGACGTGAACCGTCTGCTCGATCAGTTCCGCGAAATGCAGAAGATGATGAAGAAAATGTCGCAGGGCGGACGCGGCCCGCAGTTCCCCGGGATGCCGCGGATGCCCTTCGGGACGCGGTGATCCGGCTTTCTTCCTGACCGCCTTAGCGGAG
>JBKJHG010000202.1:0-19774 GCA_046599115.1 Gemmatimonadaceae bacterium | reverse complement strand
CGGATGGGTCACGCCGGCGCGATCATCTCGGGCTCAGCAGGAACCGCCGCCGAAAAGATGCAGGCGTGTGTGGACAACGGCATCAGGGTGGCGAAGAGGCCGATTGATGTCGTGGCGCTGCTGAAGAAACAATGAACGACTAGGGACTAGGGACCAGGGAGCCGACGATGGTACTCGCGGCGCATCGTTGTCCGGCGGTATAGCAGCGATTTGTAGCTCTTTCCGTAGTCCCTAGTTCCTCGTCTGTCAATCAACTCAATCATTCATAAACACAAATGCCCTCCAATCGTACTCTCACCATCATCAAACCCGACGCCTTCAACGCAGGCAAAGCCGGCGGAGTCATCGGTGTGCTCGAAAAGGCGGGATTCAAGATCGTCGCCGCACGCGTGCTGCGCCTTTCCGAGGCGCAGGCAGGGGAGTTCTACGCCGTGCACAAGGAGCGCCCGTTCTTCGGTTCGCTCACCAAGTTCATGACATCGGGCAAGTGTATGCCAATGATCCTCGAGCGCGATGACGCCGTCGCCGCCCTCAGAAAGACCATCGGAGCCACCGATCCCGCCGAGGCCGAGGCTGGGACCGTACGGAAGCTGTTCACCGAGTCCAAGGAGCGGAACGCGATCCACGCGTCTGACTCCGACGACAACGCGGCGCGCGAATCGCGGTTCTTTTTCGCCGAGTCCGACAGCATCTAGAGTCGGGTTCCGGGAAACGGAGTTTCCCCGGACATTAGGGCTGTTTTCAACGCCCCAACTCCGCTATTTTTAAGGGCTTATGCTGTCGTTTGACATCCGGTCCCTCGAATCCAAAGCCGAACAGGTAGAAGGCTCACTTTCGCCCGACGATCCCGTCTGGGAGGAGGCTGATGCGCGCCCTGCCAAACCGGTCGAAGTTTCGGGGCGGCTGTCGTCCGCAAATGAAGGGCGTTTCTACTTCAGCGGGCGGCTGAAGGGCGAAGTGGTGCTTCCGTGCCGCCGCTGCCTCGAGGACGTTGCCGTAAAGGTTGACGACGAAGTCCATCTCATCTTTGCCGAAACTGGCGCTGACGAGGCGGACGATCCCGATGTGTTTACGTACGATCCGAACGCGCACCAGCTCGATCTGCGTCCGGCAATCCGGGAGAATTGGCTTCTCGTCGCTCCGGCGTACGCGGAGTGCAGGAATGATTGCAAGGGATTGTGCGCCATCTGCGGGCGCAATCTCAACGAAGGGACGTGCAGCTGCGTTCCAATTAAAACAGACAGTCGCTGGGATGCGCTGCTTCCGCTCAAGAGCGACGCCCGCTAGACCGACACCAATAGGGGAAGGAACTCAAGATGGCCGTACCAAAGAGACGTACCTCAAAGAGAAAGAAGCGCGCCCGCAACACGCACAAGAAGGCGCCTGCGATCGCGATTCAGAAATGTCCGCGCTGTCAGGCGATGAGACGCCCGCATCACGTGTGCGAAGAGTGCGGCTACTATGACGGCGAACAGCGGGTAGCGGCGAAGGAAGCCTGATTTGGCGCGTATCGCGCTGGACGCGATGGGTGGGGATTTCGCTCCCAAAGCGACAATCGCAGGCGCCCTTTTGGCTCTCCAGGAGCTAGACCCGGCGCACCGCGTTCAGCTCGTTGGGCAGCAGCAGGTAATAACAGAGCAGGTTGACTCACTCCTCCGCGGCGAGCTATCAGGCGCGGCCGCGGCTAGGAGCCGGCTCGACATCGTTGACGCCGCCGAGGTGATCGAGATGTCGGAAAAACCGACGGCCGCTCTCCGCAAAAAACCGAACAGCTCGATGGTCGTCGGACTCCGCCTTCAAGTGGAAGGCGAATCCGACGCGTTCGTTTCCGCCGGCAGCACCGGCGCACAGATGGCCGCGTCGGCTATGCTCCTCAAGCTCCATCCGGGGCTTACGCGCCCAGCCATCGCAACCGTGTTTCCGACTTCGCACGAGCCGGTAATCGTCCTCGACTCCGGCGCCAACGTGGACTGCTCGGTTCACGAGCTGCTCCAATTCGCCTGGCTGGGCGCTGTTTACGCGGAGTGCGTGTTCGGGCGCGCGACCCCGTCGATCGGTCTGCTCTCAATAGGTGAAGAGGCGGAGAAGGGAAACGCCGTCGTGAAAGAGGCAAACGCCGCGTTCCGGACGGCCGGCTTCAATTTTCACGGCAACGTCGAAGGCCGCGATCTCCTCGCCGGCGCGAGCGACCGCGGACGGATTGACGTTGTCGTCTGCGACGGATTTGTCGGCAACGTCGTCCTCAAGTTCTACGAGGCTGTTGGCCCGATGATCATCCGGCTCCTCGGCGCGCATCCGGGAATCGACCAGGAAAACGTGATGGCCGCACTGAAGCCGCTCGACGCGACCGAGTACGGCGGAGCTCCGCTTCTCGGCGTAAAGGGCGTCAGCATCATCTGTCACGGCAACTCTTCTCCGCGCGCGATCAAGAACGCGATCAAGGCAGCTGCTCGCGCGGTGGAGACGGGGATGAACGCACAGATCGGCGAGAAGCTCGCGCTGGTGTCACATTCGGCCGCAGCGGAGTTATCGTGAAGCGCCCCGTTGCCGCCGTGATTTCCACCGGCCGCTCCGCCCCTGAAACCGTGATGACGAATCACGATTTCGCGAGCATCGGAATCGAGACGTCGCACGAATGGATCTTCGAGCGGAGCGGAATCGTCGAGCGCCGCATCGCCAGGAAGGGCGAGACGACCTGCTCGATGGGAGCGGCCGCCGGCCGCATCGCAATGGAGCGCGCCGGAATTCAACCCGGAGAAGTTGACCTCATCGTTCTCAGCACCGCGACCGCCGATCGCTTGCTGCCATCCACCGCGGTGGACATCCAGGCGGAGCTGGGCGCGACACGCGCCGCCGCGTTCGACATCGGCGCCGCGTGCTCCGGCTGGCTGTATGCGATGACAGTGGCCGAGGGAATGATCATGTCCGGCGTCGCCGAAACCGCCCTCGTGATCGGATCGGAGAAGATGAGCTCGATCGTGGACTGGACCGATCGCTCCACTTGCGTGCTCTTCGGCGACGGAGCGGGAGCGGTCGTGCTGCGCCGCGCCAAGTCGGGCAAGGGGATTCTTTCTTCGTTTATGCGCAGCGACGGCAAGCTCGCCGACCTTCTATACCGTCCCGATGGCGGAGCCACCACTCCGCTGAGCGCGGAAGTGCTGGAGAAGAAATCGCACCTCGTGAAAATGGCCGGCCGCGAAGTCTTCAAGCACGCGGTGCGCTCGATGTCGGAGGCCGCTGACAGGGCGCTCGACGGCGCCAAGCTCACCGGCCAGGACATCGATCTGCTCATCCCGCATCAGGCGAATGTGCGCATCATCGAGGCGACTGCGAAGCACTCCGGCATTCCGATGGAGAAAGTGTTCGTAAACGTGGACCGTTACGGCAACACGTCGTCGGCTTCCATTCCAATCGCGCTCGACGAAGCAATCGAGCAGGGAAGAATCAAGGAAGGAAGCACGGTGATGCTCGTCGCGTTCGGCGCCGGTTTCACTTGGGCCTCGATGATCATCAGGTTCTAGCAAGTGAACATCGTGCTGCTCTTCCCGGGACAGGGTTCGCAGAAGCCGGGGATGGGAAAAGATCTCGCCGATGCGTTCCCCGAGGCACGCCGCACTTTCGACGAAGCGGATTCGGCGTTGGGGTTTCCGCTGAGCAAAATGTGCTTCTACGGACCCGCCGAGGAGCTTACCGAAACGCGCAACGCTCAGCCCGCGCTGCTCGCGCACGGCGCAGCGGTGTGGGCAGTGACGAAAGCGGCGCTCGCGGGAAGGGTTCGCGCCGCCGCCGGTCACTCCCTTGGCGAGCACACCGCGTATCACGCTGCCGGCTCGACCACGCTCTCCGATGCGGTGAAGCTGGTTCGGCGCCGCGGCGAGCTGATGAACGAAACCGGCCTCGCCCGGCCGGGCACGATGGCGGCAATCCTCGGCGCGCCGTCGCGCTCGATCGAAGACATCTGCGAACAGGCGACGCGCGAATCGGGAATGGTTGTGCCTGCGAACTACAACTCCGACGAACAGACGGTCATCTCCGGCGAAATCGGCGGAGTCGAGAAGGCGATGGAGCTCGCGAAGGCAGCCGGCGCAAAGCGCGCGCTTCGCCTGCCCGTCAGCGGCGCGTTCCACTCACCGCTGATGGAGCCAGCCGCTGCCGGATTCAAACAAGCGGTCGATGACACGCCCTTCACCGATCCGCGCTTCCCGATCTATTCCAATGTGGACGCACAGCCGTCCACTTCGGCGAGCCACGCGCGCGAAATGCTCTTCCGCCAGCTCACCGCACCCGTTCTCTGGTCAACCTTGGTGCGAAACATCGCGCGAGAAATTCCCGACGCGCTGTATGTAGAGATGGGGCCGGGCGCCGTGCTCTCCGGTCTGGTGCCGAGGCTCGTCCCCGGAGCGAAGGCAATCTCCTGCGGCGCACTCGCCGACGTCGAAAAACTTTTACAAATGGTGGCCTGATGCAGATCAATCTCAGCGGCAAGACAGCGATCGTCACCGGGAGCACGCGCGGAATCGGAAACGCGATCGCGGAGATGCTTTCGAAGTGCGGCGCGAAAGTGGCCGTTGTTGGGCGCGATCTCGAGCGCGCGAAGAAAGCCGCCGCCGCGATCGGTCCAAACTGTCACGGTTTTGAATGCGACGTCTCCGATACTGCCGCGGTTGCCAAGCTCGTCTCCGACGTAGAAGCCGCGTTCGGGGGGATCGACATTCTCGTCAACAACGCCGGCATCACGCGTGACAATCTCGTGATGCGTCTCAAGGACGAAGATTGGGACGCAGTTCAAAACGCGAATCTCCGCGGCGCATTTGCCGCCATCCGCGCCGTTTCGCGGGGAATGATGAAGCGGAGATCGGGAAGAATCATCAATGTCGCCAGCGTCGTCGGCATCACCGGCAACAAAGGGCAGGCGAACTACGCTGCAAGCAAAGCGGGGCTCATCGCCCTCACCAAATCGGTCGCCAAAGAGCTCGGCTCGCGCAACATTCTCGTCAACGCCGTCGCGCCTGGGCTCATCGAGACTGAGATGACCGCGGCGATGACGCAGGACGCCCGGAGTTCGATGGCGGCGATCATTCCGCTTGAAAGGCTGGGCTCCGCAGGCGACGTTGCCGGAGTGATCGCCTTCCTGGCTTCGGACCTGGCCGGCTACATCACGGGCCAGACGTTCGTCGTGGACGGCGGAATGGTGATGTAACTTTCTGCGGGATATTCAGTTAAGTATATTACGCTCAAACCACACAACACGAGGATTCACGTCCATGGCCGACAATTCGGGCAAGGTCAAAGACATCATTGAGAAAGAGCTCGGAGTCGAGCGCGAGAAGCTGACGAATGAAGCCAGCTTCATCGAAGATCTCGGCGCCGACAGCCTCGACATTGTCGAGCTCGTTATGGAGTTTGAGAAGGAGTTCAACATCGACATTCCCGATGAGGATGCTGAGAAGCTCCGCACCGTGGGCGATGCGCTGAACTACCTTAACCAGAAGGTCGGATCGTAATGAGGCGGAGAGTCGTCGTCACTGGCCTCGGGGCCATCACTCCGGTCGGTAACGATGTGGCGACGACCTGGAAATCGCTTCTCGAAGGGAAGTCAGGCACGGCCCCGATCACGAAGTTCGATGCCTCCACCTTCCCGACGCGATTCGCCGCCGAGGTGAAGGGCTTCGACCCGCTGCTCTATATGGAGCGGAAGGAAGCTCGGCGGTCCGACCAGTACACACAGTACGCGGTTGCCGCTGCGTGGCAGGCTATGCGGGATGCCGGCCTGGTGGATAATCCTGTTGCCGACACCGACCGCCTTGGGGTCATCGTAGGAAGCGGCATCGGCGGCCTCAAGAGCTTCGAAGAGCAGCACGATGTCTATCGTGAGCGGGGGGTTGGAAAAATCTCGCCATTCTTTATCCCGATGTTCATCGCTGACATAGCCTCTGGCGTCGTCTCGATGCAATTCAATGCGCGTGGTCCAAACTACGCCACTGTATCGGCTTGCAGCACGTCAGCTCACGCAATAGGTGATGCGTTCCGCACAATCCAATATGGCGACGCAGATGTGATGATCACCGGCGGAGCCGAAGCCACTGTCACCCCGATGGCTATCGGCGGATTCGCAAATATGAAGGCTCTCTCCGAGCGAAATGACAGCCCGGCAACCGCCTCCCGTCCGTTCGATCTCACCCGCGACGGGTTCGTGATGGGAGAGGGGTCTGGAATCGTGATCCTAGAGGAGCTGGAGCACGCCAAGGCGCGCGGCGCCAAGATCTATGGCGAGGTGGCGGGGTATGGAGCTACTGGAGATGCCTATCACCTCACTAGCCAGCCTGACGAGCACGAAGGACTGCAGCGCTCGATGAAGCGCGCGCTCAACGACGCGGGGCTGACTCCAGCCGACGTGGACTACGTCAATGCGCACGGTACATCGACACCGCTGAACGACTCCAACGAGGCGAAGGCGATCTCGCGCGTGTTCGGCGACGAAGCGGGCAGGATCAACGTATCCTCCACCAAATCCGCGACCGGCCATATGCTCGGAGCGGCCGGGGCGACTGAATTCATCGCCTCGCTCCTTTCCATTCAGGACAATTGCGTGCCTCCGACGATCAACCTGAATCAGATCGACCCGGAGTGCGGCGATCTCAACTTCACGCCCAACGCGGCGCAGCGGAGAACTGTTCGTGCCGCCCTGAGCAACAGCGCCGGCTTTGGGGGTCACAACGTGACTCTCGCAGTCAAGCGCTTTGACGACTGAGGCCACGATGACCGTCGTGATGGACCAGGATCTCTCGCTCGACCTCGATCGGGTACGCGATCCGGCACTTCGCGCCATCGGGGAGAAAGTTGCGGATGGGACGCGACTCGACGCTGCGGAAGCGCTGACGATGTTCACATCGCCCGACATCATCGGGCTCGGCTTCATCGCCGATTTCGCCAACCGCCGCAAGCACGGAAAGGTGGTGACGTTTGCCGCCAACCAGCACATCAATCCGACCAACATCTGCTACCTGCGGACGACCTGCACGTTCTGCTCGTTTGCCCGACTGCCGAAGGAAGAAGGGGCATATCACTACTCCGTCGAGCAAGCAATCGAGGAGGGAAGCACCGCCGAGACTGGAATGACGAAGGAGTTTCACATCGTCGGCGGGCTCGATATGAAAGCGGGGCTCGAGTACTACTCGGAAATGTTCCGCGGGCTGAAGGAGCGCTATCCGCACGTTCACATAAAGGCGTTGACCGCGGTCGAGATCGCCCACATCGCGCGCATTGACAAGATGAGCATCGAAGATGTGCTCATCGCGCTGCGGGATGCCGGCCTCGACACTCTGCCGGGCGGTGGGGCGGAAGTGTTCGGACGTGGTGTGAGAATGAACATCGCTGACAAAAAGCTCGCCGGCGAGGATTGGATAAACGTCCACCGCACCGCGCACAAGCTCGGCATCCGCACCAACTGCACGATGCTATACGGCCACGTCGAGACGATGCAGGACCGCGTCGATCATCTCCAGATGCTTCGCGATCTGCAGGATGAGGCGGGCGGGTTCCTCGCCTACATTCCCCTCGCGTACCATCCCGACCACAACGATCTCGGCAGGGAGCTCGGGCGCGAAGGAACTGCGACAACCGGGTTCGATGATCTCCGCAATCTCGCCGTCGGCCGTCTCTTCCTCGACAACTTCGAGCACATCAAGACGCACTGGATAATGGTGACGCCGTTCCTCTCGCAGGCGTCGCTCGCGTTCGGCGTCAACGACCTCGAGGGAACGGTCGTGCGCGAGAAGATCTACCACGAAGCCGGCGCGACGACGGAGCAGGGAATGGCGCTGGACGAAATTCTCAAGCTCATCCGCGATGCGGGGAGGATCCCCGCCGAGCGCGATTCGTTCTACAACACGCTGCGCGTATTCGATCGCGCAGAGAAGGCGGCGGCGTGAAGATCGGCCGCATCCCGTACATCAATTGCTATCCGGTTTACGGGGCAATCGATCGGGGCCTGGTGGAGCTCGACGGCGAAATCGTGAACGGAGTTCCGACCGACCTCAACCGCAGGATGTCGGCGGGCGAACTCGATGTCAGTGTCGTTTCCGCTGTTGAATACGCGCGCGATTCGTCGCGGTATCTGTTGCTTCCCGATCTTGCCATCTCCTGCGACGGCCCCGTTCAAAGCGTGATGCTCTTTTCATCCCGCCCCGCAGGCGAGCTGACTGGCCGCAACGTTCTTGTCAGCAAGAGCTCGATGACTAGCGTCGCCCTGCTCGAACTTCTCTTCGAGGAGGTATGGCACGCGCGCCCGAAGTTCGTCGCCGGCGACGCGGAGATCGGAGACATCTCGAATGTCGCTTCCGATGTGGACGCGCGGCTCGTGATCGGAGACGCTGCGCTGCTGCTGCGTGCCGCCGCCGGCGAGCGTGAACGGTTTTCGTACGACCTTGGTGAGGTGTGGAAGACGTGGACCGGCCTCCCGTTCGTTTTTGCGGTATGGGTAGCACAGCGCTCCACTCCCGTGACGAGCGCTCTCGCTGCGCACGCGTCGCTGCTCCGCTCGCGCGAGTGGGGGCTCAGGAACCTGGACGTCCTCGCCGAGCAGGCTGAAGGCGCGACGGGGATCCAGAGAAACACCTGCCGCGAGTATCTGAGCGGTCTCGATTATGGATTGTCATACGCGCATTTCGCCGGGCTGACAGAGTTTTTCCGCCGCCTCGTCGAGCGCGGACGGATCCCCGACGGCACACTCTCTTTTCTCCCCGCCGCATGAGCGAGTCTCGAGATCTACTCGACTTCTATACCAACGCGCCGCTGCTTGAGCTCGGCGCCGAAGCCGATCGCGTGCGCGAAGCCAAGCACCCCGGCAACATCGTCACGTACATCATCGACCGGAACATCAACTACACGAACGTCTGTGTCGCCGACTGCGGGTTCTGCGCTTTCTACCGGCGCCCCAAGAACAGTGAGGGATACACTCTCTCCTTCGAGCAGATCGGAGAGAAGATCGACGAAGCCAAATCGCTCGGCGGCGTTCAGATTCTCATTCAGGGCGGACACAACCCGTACATCCCGTTCGAGTGGTACCTGGATTTGATGCGCTACATCAAGAGAAACCACCCGATCCACATCCACGGCTTCAGCCCGAGCGAAGTGGATTTCTTCGCCAAGACGTTCCGGATGGACGCGCTCGACGTGATTCGCGAGCTGCGAAAAGCGGGGCTCGATTCCATTCCCGGCGGAGGCGGAGAGATTCTCGTCCAGCGCGTGCGTGATATTGTCGCGAAGAAAAAGGCGGGGGCCGATCGGTGGCTCGAGATTATGGAGCTCGCCCACAACGAGGGGATGAAGACGTCCGTGACGATGATGTACGGACTAGGCGAAACGCTCGCCGAGCGTTTGGAGCATCTCCAGAGAGTGCGCGACGTGCAGTCGAGAACGGGCGGTTTTACCGCGTTCATCTGCTGGCCGCTCCAGCCGGAGAATACTCCGACGATGTCGCATATGCCGAAGACGGGATCGGTCGAGTATCTGCGCACGGTTGCCTTTTCGCGGATGGTGCTCGACAACGTCCCGAACATTCAGGCGAGCTGGGTGACGATGGGAATGAAGATCGGGCAGGTCGCGCTGCGCTTCGGATGCAATGACTTCGGCTCGCTGATGATCGAGGAGAACGTCGTCTCGGCGGCGAACACGACCCATCGCACGACCACCACGGAGATGGAGCGGCTGATTCGCGACGCCGGATTCACACCGGCGCGCCGCCGGCAGGACTACTCGATTCTAGAAAGTCCGGCGCATGCCGCGTAATCCGGGGACGGCACCTGAGCCGTCCCCGGGCGACAATAAGACACGAGTCGGCATCGGATACGACTCGCACCGTTTTGACAGTTCGCGTCCGCTGATACTCGGCGGCATCAAAATCGAAGGCCACCCCGGCCTTCTCGGACATTCCGATGGTGACGCAATCTGCCACGCCATCACCGATGCCATCCTTGGCGCGGCCGGCGCCGGTGACATCGGCGCGATGTTTCCAAACGACAGCAAAGTCAATCGCGGACGCGATTCGATCGAGATGCTCGGCCTGGCGGTGAAGAAGATCGCGAAATCGGGTTACCGCGTCGCGCAGGTTGACGTCGTCGTCGTCGCCGAAGCTCCGAAGATCGGACCGCATCGTTCGGCGATGCAGCAACGACTGGCGGAGGCCCTTGGCGTCCTCGCCGAAGATGTCAGCGTAAAGGGAAAGTCCAACGAGGGGATGGGCTGGATCGGAAGGGAAGAGGGACTTGCGTGCATGGCCGTCGCCACGCTCGCGCGAGATGAGCGCTGATGCTCGACGGCGTGATCCAGTGGCTCACGAATCTCCCGCCGGAGACGCTGTACGTCGCGATCCTGTTCCTCTCGGCGTTCGAGAATTTCTTCCCGCCGTTCCCTTCGGACGGAGTAATCGCTTTCGGGAGCTTCCTCGTCGCGCGGGCGCACGGATCGCTGCTCATTGTGTTTCTACTCGGCCTGATCGGAAACGTCGCCGGGGCCGCGCTTACCTATTTTCTAGCGCGGAGGTTCGGATCCGGCGCGCTGTTCCATCGCCTCGAGAAGTTTGCAGGGCCGACTGCAGAAGACCGGCTCAAGGCGCTGTACTCGAAGTATGGCGTTGGCGCGCTGTTCGTGAGCCGCTTTCTCCCGGGGGTGAGAGCGCTCGTTCCGCCGTTTGCGGGAGCGATGCGTCTGCCGGCCGCGCCTGTGCTGGGGGCGATCACGGCTGCGTCGGCGGTTTGGTTCGGCATCATCACCTTTCTTGCTTTCCGGGCCGGCGACGACTGGGAGATGCTTCAGAAGCATCTCGTCCGCTCGGGGAGCCTGATCGGCGGAATCGCGGTTGCATTGGTCGTCGGCGGCCTGATCGTGTGGTTGGTGCGAAAGAAGCGGGCGGGGAAGTGAGCGACCTCTCGGCGCCACTCGATCTGGGGCGCGAGTTCTTCCTCGAGCGATTCCAGGATTATCTCGCTCTCGAGCAGGGCGTGTCAGTGCGCACGAGCGAAGCGTACAAGCGGGATCTCGAGCGGTTCGCGACGTATGCCGTCGTCAAGGGGGCGAAATCGCCGACTGATGTCGAGGCGAAGACACTTCGCGAGTACATCTACCATCTCAAGGATCTCGGGCTCGCGCCGGCTTCCATTCGCCGCAACGTCTCGGCTGTGAGGAGCTACTTCAAGTTTCTCCTCGGCGAAGGTCACGTCGTCCGCGATCCGAGCGAGCGCCTAGAAACACCAAAGCGCTGGCTCACTCTGCCGGAAGTGTTGACCGCCGAAGAAGTGGAGCGACTGATTGCGGCGCCGACGCTCGACGACAAGCTCGTCTTCCGCGATCGCGCGATGCTCGAGCTCGCGTACGGTGCCGGACTTCGCGTATCGGAGTGGATCTCCCTCGGCATTCGCGACGTCCTTCTCGAGGAACACCTCGTGCGCGTGTTCGGAAAGGGCTCCAAGGAGCGCCTCGTCCCAATCGGGAGGAGCGCCATCGGCGCTATCGCGATCTACCTGCGGGAGCTGCGGCCGACGCTGGAGAAGGGCGAAGGAATGGGAACCCTCTTTCTCAGCGCGCGCGGCAAGCCGCTGTCCCGGATGGGAGCGTGGAAAATTCTGCGCAAATACGTTCAGCGAGCGGGAATCGCGAAAACCGTTTCGCCGCATACGCTCCGTCACTCGTTCGCGACGCACCTGCTGGAAGGCGGTGCCGATCTCCGCGCAGTGCAGGAAATGCTTGGCCACGCCGATATTTCGACCACGCAGATATACACGCACGTAGATAGGGAATATCTTCGCAGCGTTCACCGCCAATTTCACCCGCGCTCCTGAGCCGTGCTGCTAGTCATCGATAACTACGACTCGTTCACCTACAATCTCGTGCAGTACTTGGGAGAGTTGGGCGAGGAGCCGGATGTGCGCAGGAACGATCAGCTTTCCGTGGCCGACGTGCGGGCGATGAAACCCTCGGCGATCGTCATCTCGCCGGGGCCTGGAGTGCCGGCGCGCGCCGGTATCACGGTTGACGTGATCCGGGAGTGCGGCGCCGACACCCCGATTCTGGGCGTCTGCCTGGGCCATCAGGCGATCGGGGAGGCGTACGGGGCGCGCGTCGTCAGGGCGGCGAAGCTGATGCACGGCAAGACGTCGCACATCAACCACTCCGGAGAGGGTATTTTTTCCGGAATTGAGAGTCCGCTCGAGGTGATGCGCTATCATTCACTGGTGATCGATCCGGCTTCGGTGCCTGGCGATCTCGAGGTAATTGCGACGACCGTTGGCGATTCAACGGAGATTCAGGCGGTCCGCCACACGTCCCACCCTGTTTGGGGTGTTCAGTTCCATCCTGAATCGGTGCTCACATCGAGCGGACGGACGCTCCTTAGAAACTTTCTGGCACTTTCGCGATGAACAAACTCCTCTGTGGAGCAGGTCTATTCGTACTAGTTGCCGGCTCTGCCGCGGCGCAGTCGCCTGCGTCTCCGCCGGTAGATACAGGGTACGTTGACTATCACGACTCTCCGATCACACTTCCGCTCGGCATCGGTTTCCGGATGCCCGGTTACGACCGGGTGGACGGCTTGTCGCTGCCGTGGGGCCCGCGCCTCGAGCTCGGTGAATGGCTCCGCGCCGACGCACTGGCCACGTATCGATCCCATCTCGGTGACTTCGACCCGACGCTCGACGTGCGGTTCACCGCCAAGCAGGGACACGAGCTCTCGCTGTTCGCGTCGAGGGGGACATTCACGAACGATGACTGGATTCGCGGCACTGTGGCGAACACTCTCGCCTCATTCGGCGTCGGCAGTGACGCCCGCAACTATTTCCGCGCCGACCGCGCCGAGGCGCGCCTCAAGCCGTCGCTGCGAATGGGCTCGTTCGTCGTGACACCGATGGTCGGAGGCCGCTTCGAAAACGATTGGGGCACGGGCTCGCTCAATCCCACGAGCACGCCGTGGAGCGTTTTCGGACGCAGCGACAGCCTGAGAATGAAGCGACCGAATCCGCCGATCTCGCGCGGTCACATCGCGTCAGCGCTGGCCGGATTCGGTATTTCCGTGGATGAAACCGCGATCGCCGGAAAGCTCGGGTTGACGATCGAGCACGCGTTCAAATCACCGGTAGGTACGATCTGCACGGTTCCATACACGACGGCGCCCCTTCTTTGCACGCGCCGAAGCGCATCGAGCTTCACGCAGGCTACGCTCGATGCCAGCGTGACGTTCCCGACCTTCGGCGCGCAGACCTTCACGGCGCGCGCGCACGCGCTCATTCCGTCAAGCGGACTCCTGCCGCAGCAGCGCTACGGCTATCTCGGCGGTGGTGGTACGCTCTCGACGGTCGAGCTGCTCACGCTCGGCGGAGACCGTCTGTTCTTCGCCCAGGGTGACTACTACGCGCCGATCAACGTCATCACGCTGCCGTTTCTTGGCAGTCCGTATGTTGACCTTCGCTACGCCGCTGGCAACGCGGGCGTCGGGGTAGCGGCGTCGTTGATTCAGAACATCGGCATTGGAGTGGGGATCAGCTACCTTCGCGCCGACTACACCATAGACCCGGCGACTAATCGCTTTCCGGGATCGAAACGGTCGGACTTCTCAATCGGTATTTCACTCACGAAATGAAGCCCGTCATCGGTTTGCGCAGGCTTTTTCAGGGGGATATATTCCTGAGCGTGCCGTTATCGACGGGCCGCAGCTGCGTGGGTGGAAAATGAGGACGCTGGTTGTAATTCCAGCCCGTCTCGGCGCCACGCGTCTCCCCCAAAAGCCCCTCCGACTGCTCGGCGGTCTCCCGCTCATCGTCCGCGTCTGGCAGCGGATCTCGGAAATGAAAGTTGGCGAGCGCTGCGTCGTCGCCACCGACGATGCTAAAGTCGCTTCCATTGTCCGTGAGTCAGGTGGAGATTGTGTGATGACCAGCTCCTCTCATTCCACCGGCACCGAGCGCGTCGCGGAAGTTGCGGCGAAAGCGGAGTTCAAGGACTTCGAGGCGATCGTCAACGTGCAGGGCGACGAACCGTACATCGGTGAGGAATCGGTGGTCGGCGCCGCAGGGATGGTCACTAGCGGAAGCTTTCCCGTCGGCACGTCAGCCGCCCGCGCATCGCAGGACATCTTCGATTCACCGGCGATCGTGAAGGTTGTCACCGACTCTTCCGGCCGGGCGATGTACTTCTCGCGCGGTCCGATCCCGTTTCTGCGCGATGCGGCGGACGCCGGGACGCGAAAGTCCCTCACGCTGCAGCACATCGGCGTTTACTCCTACCGAAGGGAAGCGCTGGCGCAGTGGGCCGCGCTGCCGCCTCACCCGCTCGAAGAAGTGGAACGGCTGGAACAGCTCCGCGCTCTCGCCGCAGGCATTCCGATCGGAGTCGCGATAACCGACGAGCCTGCCGCGACGGGGATCGACACCGAAGACGATCTCGTCCGCGCGAATGATATTTGGCAGGCGCGCCACGCCGGAGTGAGCAGCTGATGACTACCGGATCGCCGCAGCAGACGCGCTACATATTCGTGACGGGCGGTGTAGTCTCGTCTCTGGGAAAGGGAATCGCCGCCGCATCGCTTGGCCGCCTTCTCGTCGAGCGCGGAATGCGCGTCACGATAATGAAGTTCGATCCGTACTTGAACGTGGATCCGGGCACGATGTCGCCCTTCCAGCACGGAGAGGTATTCGTCACCGACGACGGAGCGGAGACGGATCTCGATCTCGGTCACTACGAGCGCTTCATCGATCGCCCGTTGGCGCAGGCGAACAACGTCACCACAGGGCGCATCTACTTGAGCGTCATCACCAAGGAGCGCCGGGGCGAATACCTCGGCTCGACCGTACAGGTGATTCCGCACATCACCGACGAGATCAAGTCGGCGATGAAGCGTCTCGCTCCCGAGAGCGACGTCGTCATTGTCGAGATCGGAGGCACCGTGGGCGACATCGAGTCGCTTCCATTCCTCGAGGCGATCCGCCAGTTCCGTCACGAGATCGGACGCGAGAACGCGATCTTCATTCACCTCACGCTGGTGCCGTTCATCAGCGCCGCGGGAGAAGTGAAGACAAAGCCGACGCAGCACTCGGTGCGCGAGCTGATGGAGATCGGAATCCAGCCCGACATACTCATCTGCCGCAGCGAGCGCGCGCTTTCGGAAGATGTGAAGCGCAAGATCGCACTCTTCTGCAACGTTGAGTTCGGTGCTGTCATCGAGAGTCGCGATGTTCCGACGATCTATCAGATTCCGCTGCTCTTCCACGAGCAGGGTCTCGACGAGCGAGTGATGCACCGACTCGGTCTCCTCGGCCGTCGCTCTCCGGATCTTTCCAAATGGCGGACGATGGTGGAGCGCGTGCTGCATCCACACGGCAGGGTGAAGATCGCCGTCATCGGCAAGTACACCGATCTCATCGACAGCTACAAGAGCGTCCAGGAAGCTCTCATCCACGGTGGCATTGCGAACGATGTCGGGGTAGACATCCATTGGCTCGCCAGCGACCTGTTCACCGGGCGCGAGAAGACGCGCGAGCTGCTTGCCGACTTTCACGGCGTCCTCATTCCGGGCGGATTCGGAGTGCGCGGCGTAGACGGGATGGTCGAGGCGATTAGATATGCGCGCGAATCCGGCACTCCATTCTTCGGCATCTGTCTCGGAATGCAGACCGCCATCATCGAGTTCGCGCGCAATGTTATGGGACTCGACGACAGCCATTCGAGCGAGTTTGCGCCGGAGTGCGCCGATCCGGTCATCTCGCTGATGGAGTCACAGCAGCACGTCACCGATATGGGGGGGACAATGCGCCTTGGCGCGTACCCCTGCCGCCTCGGCGACGGAACGCACGCGGCGCAGATCTACGGCGCGCAGCAAGTGAGCGAGAGGCACCGTCACCGGTACGAAGTTTCCAACGCATACCGCGATAAGTTCATCGAGCACGGTCTGAATCTGAGCGGGCTGTCGCCCGACGGGTCGCTCGTCGAGATCGTGGAGCTGCAGACGCACCCTTGGTATCTCGGCTGTCAGTTTCATCCCGAGCTCCAGTCGCGGCCGACGCGCCCGCACCCGCTCTTCGCAAGCTTCATCGCCGCCGCTGTTCACGCAAAGTCGCCCGCGAAGTCAGGGCGCAAGCGAGCGTCTGCCGAAGCAGGCGAGTAGAATGGCCGCGATCTTTCCGGCCGACCGGCTCTTTCTCATCGCCGGCCCGTGTGTCCTCGAAAGCGACGACCTCAACTTCCGCGTCGCAGACAAGCTCGCGGCGCTCGACGAACTGCTGCCGGGTGGAATCATCTACAAGGCGAGCTTCGACAAGGCGAACCGTGCCAATCGTGGCGCCGAGCGCGGACCCGGAATCGACGAAGGTCTCGCGGCGCTCGAGCGGGTGAAGGCGCATTCCGGCCTCCCGATTCTTACCGATGTGCATTCTCCCGAGCAATGTTCCGCGGCGGCACAGATCGTGGACGCACTGCAGATTCCGGCTTTTCTTTGCCGCCAGACGGATCTGCTCGAAGCCGCCGGCGCGACTGGCAAGCCGGTGAACGTGAAGAAGGGACAATGGCTTCACCCTGAGGGAATGCGTGGCGCGGTGGAGAAGGTCCGCGGCGAAGCGAACAGTCGCTCGAGCGACATCGCCGTTACCGAGCGAGGCACGTTCTTCGGCTATGGTGATCTCGTCGTGGATATGAGGTCGTTCACGCGAATGCGCGAAACGTGCGGGGTGCCAGTGATTTTTGACGGCACTCACAGCGTGCAGCGCCCGGGGCAGGGCGCGTCGGGCGCGAGTGGCGGCGCGCGTGAGTTCGTCCCCGTGCTGGCCCTCTCGGCTATCGCTGCCGGCGCAGATGGACTGTTTCTGGAGACGCACCCCGATCCCGCCAACGCTCCGAGCGACGGGTCGAACATGCTGCCGCTCACCGAGATGGAAGGGTTGATCCGCCGAGCAGTGGACGTCTGGCATCTGGTGCGCGGATGAAGAAGGCGTCTGACTCGATCGTCGAGCGCGGTCGGCGCGTCATCCATCTCGAGCGCGATGCGCTCGACGAAGCATCTAAGCGGCTCGGCGACGAGTTCGCGAAAGCGGTCGAGGCGATCGCGAAGTCCGGTGGCCGCGTAATCGTCTCCGGCGCGGGGAAGTCCGGCCTCATCGCACGGAAGATCGCGGCTACCCTCACTTCGACAGGAACGCCGGCGACTTTTCTCCACCCGACCGACAGTCTTCACGGCGACCTCGGCATTGTCGGAAGCTCGGACGTGGCGATACTCATCTCCAAGAGCGGTGAGTCGGAGGAGCTTCTCGCGCTGCTCGATCATCTGAAGCGGCTCGGTGTATGCACGATTGTGATCACCGGAAACGACCGCTCCTCCATCGGGCGCCACGCCGACATCCGCCTCGATGCGTGGGTCAGCGAGGAAGCCTGCCCGCACGATCTTGCTCCTACCACGAGCACTACCGTCGCCCTCGCGATCGGCGACGCTCTCGCCGTTGCGCTTCTCGAGGAGAAGGGGTTCAAGGCATCCGATTTTGCCCGGCTGCATCCGGGCGGCGCAATCGGACGCAAGCTTCTCACGCGTGTGTCCGACGTAATGGTCACGGAGAAGCTCCCGATCCTGCCGCAATCGGCGACGATGCGTGAAGCGATCGTGCAGCTGGCCGAACGGCGCGGAATCGCAATCGTGGTGGACTCGGACTCGCGGATCGTGGGCGTACTGACAACCGGCGACTTGTCGCGATTGATGGAGAAGGAAGAGAATGTATTTCCCGTCCCGGTGTCCGGCGTTATGAACAAGGCTCCAAGGGTCGCGCGCGACGACGAGCTCGGGAGCGCCGTGGTCTACAGGATGGAACAGTTCGGCGTGATCGCGATGCCTGTTGTGAACGAGGCCGCCGCAGTCGTCGGTGTCGTGCACCTGCACGATCTGATGCGCGCGGGAGTGGCGTGATCGTTCACCGATATCTCGCGGCGGTGCTCGGGCTTTCCGTCATTGCCGGATGCAACACCAAGAAGCAGCCGCCGGTCAGCGGTCATTCAGTCCTTGCCGACTCTGCCGACCAGGTGATGTGGGGCGCGCGGTTCAATCTTACCGACCGTGGCCTCCAGCGCGCCGAGCTGTTCGCCGACACCGCTTTCTTCTTCAACGACAATACGCGCGTTGAGTTGGCTCACGTGATGACGACATTTTTCACCACCGCCGGCGCAAAGAGCGCAGTACTGACTTCGCACAACGGCACCTACACCAGCCGTAACGGCGGAATGGTGGCGCGGAAGGACGTCGTCGTTGTCTCCGAGGACGGCCGTCGCCTCACCACCCAGGAACTCGCGTACGATCAGACGAAGAACGAGATCTCGAGCGACAGCGCGTTTGTCCTCACGGAACCGAATCGCCGACTGGAAGGCATTGGATTTCGCTCCGACCCGAGTCTCAACAACGTTCGCGTCCTGCGCGGCGCGAGGGGTGTCGCGAATCAGGGCAACGGGCCCGGCGCCACGTCAGTTCCTCCAGTCCGCTGACCGTGTACAGGCGATTGGTTCTGGCCGCGTCATTCGCAGCGTGTTCACTCCAGGCGCAGGATCTGCCGCGGAATTGCGATCTCGTCTTCACGAATACTCCCGCCACCAGGCTCAACCTCGTCAAGCTGCCCACCGGCAAGTACAACACGTACTCGGGAGGCGGCGTGGTCGCGCACTGCAACGGGCAGAATAACCTCCTCACTGCCGACAGCGCCGAGTACTACGAGGAGCAGGGAATGCTGTACCTGATCGGCAGGGTGCACTACACCGAGCCGCGGGCTAACGTGGCATCGCGCACGATGACTTACTACCAGGGCGATGACCATCTGCACGCGGAAGGAGACGTCGTCGGTGTATTCAGCAGCGGCAGCACGATGCACGGCCCGACGGCCGACTACTACCGGAGCGTTCCACAGCGACCCATCTCCCGGCTGGTCGCGCCGGGCCGGCCGCAGCTCGACCTCGTGCAGCCTGACACCGCCGGGAAGAAGGCGCCAGGGAAAGCTCACGTCGTCGCGAATCAGATCGTGACCGAAAACGACAGCCTCGTGTATGCCTCCGGGAATGTTGAAATCACGCGTCCGGATCTGCTCGCGACGGGAGACTCCGCATTCCTTGACAACGGAAGAGAGTTCGCGCGACTGATGCGCGCGCCGACGGTGCAGGGAAAGGGAGAGCGGCCGTTCACCCTGACCGGTGGAGTTATCGACCTCTACTCCAAGCAGCGTCAGCTGCAGCGGGTGGTCGCGACTCCAAAGGGGCACGTGCTGAGCAAGGAGCTCGAGCTCGTCGCCGACAGCATTGATCTGCGAATGTCTGCCAATCAGATCAACCGGGCGATCGCATTCGGAGCGGGGCGCGCGCACGCGATCTCGCCCGATCGTGAGATCATCGCCGATTCAATAGATGCAATTCTTCCCGGCCAGCGCGTTCGGGAAGTGCACGCGATCGGAAAGGCTTTTGCCAACAGCGTTCCGGACACGGCGACCATCACATCGGATGAGCGGGACTGGATGATGGGCGACAGTATCGTCGCGGTATTCGATTCGCTGCCTGCCGGCGACACTACGAGCAAGGCGAAAGTGCGCAGCATTCTCGCCGACGGCTCCGCCAGCTCGTACTACCAGGTGCACAGCCAGAACGCGCCCAAAAACCGTCCCGGAGTCAACTATGTCCGCGGACGCCGGATTACGGCGTATTTCGAGAATGGAAAGGTGAATACCGTAGTAGTGACCGATAAGGCAGCCGGCGTGTACATTGAGCCCGTGGCCCC
>JBKJHG010000193.1:0-7444 GCA_046599115.1 Gemmatimonadaceae bacterium | reverse complement strand
TCGTCCCCGTTGGCGCGATCGTCGTCACGTTGCAGTTGCGCAGCATCTGCATCGGGCGGATGCGCTTCCCTTCCGCGTCGCGCGCGCACGTTTCATCGGGGCCCCAGATCGATCTTGCCCACTCGGGGAACGGCCCGCGCTCGTTGGCGAGGCGCTCGCTCTCGCGCTTGGACTCGACGTCAATGAAGTGCTGCAGCTTGCGTCCGAACTCCACGCCCTCGGGCGTGTTGTAGGCGATGCCGAGGCGCACGAGGGCGTCGGCGAAACCCATCACTCCGAATCCGATGCGGCGAATTCTCTTCGAGAGCGCGTCGATCTCGGGGAGCGGATACTTGTTGACGTCAATGATGTTGTCGAGGAAGTGCACCGACAGATGGATGTCGCTGCGCATCGCGTTCCAGTCGAGAACGCCATCTTTCACATAGCAGCCGACGTTGATCGAGCCGAGGTTGCAAACGTCGTACGGAAGCAGTGGCTGCTCGCCGCACGGGTTCGTCGCTTCGTAAGGGCCGACGTGGGGAACGGGATTGTAGCGGTTCGCTTCATCAATGAAGAAGCAGCCAGGCTCACCCGTTCTCCAAGCTCCGTCAATCATCTTGTCCCATACCATCCGCGCCTCGAGCTGCCCGGCCACCTGTCCCGAACTGGGCTCGATGAGATCGTATTCCGTTCCCGCCTTCACGGCTTCCATAAACTTCGTGGTGATGGCGATGGAGATGTTGAAGTTGGTGATCTGCGTCAGATCTTCCTTGCAGGTGACGAACATCATCACGTCGGGATGATCCACGCGCAGGATTCCCATATTCGCGCCGCGGCGCGTGCCGCCCTGCTTCACCGCGTCGGTGGACGCGTCGTAAAGCTTCATAAAAGAGACGGGGCCCGATGCAACGCCGGTCGTTGAGCGGACCATCGATCCCGATCCGCGCAACTTTGAGAAGCTGAAACCCGTGCCGCCGCCCGACTGATGGATGAGCGCCATCGAGCGCAGCGTGTCGTAGATGCCGTTGTGTCCGTTGGAGAGCGAGTCCTCGACGGGGAGCACGAAGCACGCGGAGAGTTGGCCGAGCGGACGGCCGGCGTTCATCAGCGTGGGAGAGTTCGGCTCGAAGCGGCGCTGAGTCATCAGCGCGTAGAACTCGTTCGCGGTCGCAGTGACTTCGGCGTCGGTCGCGCCGTGTCGGCGATCGGCCTCGGCGACAACGCTTGCAACGCGCCAGAACATTTCTTCCGGCTGCTCCGTCGGCTTCCCTGTCGCGTCCTTGATCAAGTAGCGCTTGCTGATCACCGTTTTCGCGTTGTCGTTCAGCTCGGCAACGCCGTCGGGGGGACGCACAGGCATAGACATTATCTACAACTCTCCGCTATGAAAAAATGGTTGTCAAGTCGAGGAGGTATGCTACCTTCGCACGTGAGTCCGCGCCAGTAAGCAGGTATATCATTGCGCCACAACGATTTAGGAAATCAACATCACGAAACCGAAGGAAGGCGATCTTTCCACCGCATTCGGTTTTGGAGACAAAAAAATGGCCGATCTGAAGCCGCCCAGACCGACCGGAGTGCGTGCATCCCTACAAAGGAAATTTAACTAATCCCCCTCGCAAAATCACGCAATTCCTTTTCGGAGTTTCGGAGCGTTGCCCGCTAGCCCTGGACATACCGATTCGACGCGTCGAGCCACCCTCGCGTAACAGCTCATTTGCTTGGAAACACGAGCGGATTAAGCCGCTAGAACGAGGCCCCGAAGGTCGCGTAAATCAGTGAGGCGGGCGCCCGGAGCTCCTGTCGGTGAACTGTCGGGATGGCGATGCCGATGCGGACACGAGCCGCATAGTCGAGTTGGATACCCGTATCCACATCGAGCTCAGCGCCAAACGAGGACATCCACGGATTCCCGACGTCGGAGGGGAGACAGGCGCCCGCTCCATTCGCTGCGGCCGCCGGGCAGTAAGCTCGGCCCGCTTCGCCGAAGGCGAGGGCCGACACCTTATCAATGAAGAGAGGGAGGTACCGGAAGCCACGCGACGGCGCGAACAAAGGCGCGCGGTACTCTACCGTGGCCGCGGCGGCGCGGATCCCCGCCTCGGCGCCCGCCGGATAACCACGAACGCCAAACGTGCGGCGCTGGCCACCCACGTCATACCCGCTCACGATTGCAACCGATGATCCGCTGACTCCGCCGGCGGAGAATCGTGAGGGATTGCGATCGCCGGCAATTCCTGCGGCGGCGCGAATCGCGAGCACGTGGTGCGCGAACCCGGGGAGATCCAGCGACTTGAACCCGCTCACAGCCGCCACCACACTCGCGCTCGGCGCACTCGCTCCGGTCCGCCACCGCTCGCGAAGAGTCGTCGAAAACGCGAGGCCGTCTTCCGCCGAGATGGAAAGCGCGGGCCGCTGCACGTTGTTCCAGTCCGCGCTCACGTACGCTGACGGGTCAGTGACTGAGCCGCGATAATACGGGGAGACGTGCCCGATCAGCGTGTCCGGCTCCGTCGTATAGACTTTTCTCTCGAACTCGGCGCCCAGCGCGACCGCGGCGTAGGTGCGAACACGCGGGCGGACAAACACCGTCTGGAACGACGTGCGCTGGGAGCGCTCGACAAGCCTGCCGACAAATTTCGGAGTGCTGCCGGAGAAACTGTAAAGCGCGTCGCGCGAGTACGACTGCGCCGCCGATAGTCCGATGATCGGCATCCCGAGACCGGCATATCGGTAGTAAGCCCACGCGGAATTCTCACCGTGCGTGGTGTTGTGCAGCAGCTCGATATCGTATGAGTGGCGTCCGATGACATCCGATCCGCCCGTCTCGGCGCCGAACCCGCTGCCGTTGTCGGCGGAGCGTTGGAAAACCGGAAGCCAATAGGTCGGGAGAAGAGTCGGGAACGCCGAGTATGGCTTGATCGTGGCGAGAGCGGAGGAGGAGTCAGTGAGCGCCGCACTTCTGACGATGCAGCTGGAGCAACCGGTGCGCGGGCTGACGCGCCCCGAATCAGCGAGCGGAAGCGAAGCGAAATCCGTTACAGGAAAGACGCCGATATGGTAGCCGTCGCCGCGATAAAGCGATGCCGCGAGGTAGCGGCCGTCCGGCGAGAGCTCCGGCTGAAAGATTCCCGTCGCGACTGAAGTGAGGCGGCGAATCACGATCGGATTAGTCTGCAGATTCGCGACGTAGAGCTGCGCGGAGCCGGTGCGCTCGGAGGAAAAGTAGATGCTGCGCCCGTCGCGCGACCAGCTTGGGGCCGTCGTGATCGAGCTCGACGGGGCAACCGACGCAATCTCCTTTCCAGTGGAGTCGAAAATGGCGATATCGCTCTGCCCGCGGCTCAGACGAACTGCGGCGATGCGGGCGCCATCCGGCGACCAGCGCGGATCGGCCCACTGCAGCTCGAGCGTGCCGTCAGTAAACGGGCGGATGTTCTTGCCATCGCGCGAGACGCGCACGAGGCGAGTGGACGCCGGCGAGTTCTGCACGGCGACGATCTCGCCGTCAGGGCGCACGTCTATCGAGTGGATTCTCGCGCCTCGGGTGAGACGCGATTGTTTGCCGTCTCGTTGAACCCAGAGATCGAGACGCTCGACGTACGGGGTAGTGAGATCGCCCTGCGTGAAGTAAACGGAGCCGTCCGCGGCGCGGGTATTGGAGCTGAGTCCGTTTCTTCTGCCGAGATTGCTTTCGTTGCCGGCGAGAGTCACCGAGTAAGCGGCGGGCGTCTCCTTTCCCTTGGCGCCGGAATAGTAGATGAGCGAGTCGTTGACCCAGCGGGGGAAGAACGCGGTGCGACCTGTTCGCGTCAGATCGCGCCATCCGGGCGGGTCCATCTGCGATGGGAGTTGAGCGAAAAGCGAGTCGCGCCACCGCTTCCACGCATCTTCGAAACTGATTCCGAACGCGGACTTGGCGTTTCTGTTGACCCATATCGGAATAAGGGAAGCGCTCGACTTCTCGACGAATTTTCTGACGTCGGCGGGACTCCTGGTCCGCGAGAGATAGTCGAAGAGGAGAGAGCCGTAGATGTAAACGACTCCGCCACCAGGATAGCGCGACGTGCCGCGAGAGAGCTGATCGAGGTGCGGAACTTCGCGGGCGAGCGCCGCCGCGCGCGCGACCATAAAGTGATCTCCGCTCTCCAGTCGGCCGACTCCTGTGAGCCGCGACTCGTAATAGACCGCGAGGCCCTCTGTGAGCCACGATGGCTCGTAGATGTTGGGAAACAGGAGTGGATTGCGCCCGAACAGGTCCTGGCCGAACCGCCAGATGCCGCGCACGCGGTCGAGATGAAAGATGTGAGTCAGCTCGTGCGTGACGACGAGCTCGTTCCAATCGGAGTAGTTGCGCAGCGAAGACTCGTCGGAAGCAGGATGCGCGTAAACGACGATGCGATTGGACGGAAATGGAGTCGCGTAGCCCTGGACGTAATCGGCGTTGTCGGCGATAACGAGATCGATGGTGCCGCGCGGCGGGACCAGCTCACGCGCCAATCCGGCGTACGCGCGCTCGGCGTTCATCGCCGCGCGACGCGCCTGTTCGGTGAGCTCCGGCGTGAAGATGATCCGGAAATGCGCCGTGTGAATCGTCTCCCATTGCGCGTTGGGGACGAGCTGAGCCTCCGCCCGCGCCGAGAGTGCCGACGCGAGCAGGAGAATCAGAAGGCCGCGCTTCACTGAGCTCGCGCTAACGATGCGAAGTAGCTCTCGAGACCGGCGAGGATTCCGCGCGCGTAAGTTTCCTGATATTGCGGCGTGCGGAGCGCCGCTTCGACATCGGGTAGAATGATGAATCCGCCTTCACAGAGTATCGCGGGCATCCACGGTCCGCGATTGACAGCGAGGTTCTGGAATTTTGCGCCGAGGATGGGAGTGCTCATCGCCGGGCCGAGGCTGGCAATGGTCAGCTCCGCCATCGGGCGCGAGTGAGGCCAGAAGTAGTAGCAGGCAGTCGCCGCGTGCGTGGCGGGATTCACTCCATCCGGCTCGGCGTCGAGGTGCAGTGAGACAAACGCGTTCGCATTTGCGCGCCGCGAGATGATCGGACGGAGCCCCAACTCGACGGGCTCCATCGTCGTGCGAGTCATAACCACGTTGACACCCTTCTGCACGAGCAGGTCTCGAAGCTTGAGACCGACGGCGAGAACTGCTTCACCTTCGTAGAACGACGTCGGTCCCGTCGCACCGGCGGGCGGATGTCCCGGATCGATCGTGATCGTGAGGCCACGAAGCGGGTTGTTTGCGTCGGCGATGACAGGTGGGCGGCGCACACGAAGCACGAACACGCCATTTTGGTACAGCGCCAGGTATCCGTAGGGTGCGCGGTTGAGATTGACCGTGTATCTGATGCGGCCCGGAAGCGTCTCGACGCTGACACCGGAAACGTACTTGTCGGCCGACATCGGAAGTGCTGACACGAGTGACTCAGCGGTGGTGCCGTACAGCATTACCGAGATCGAGCGATCGGTCTCCGTGGTCAGGTAGGCAGGTGGAGTATTGGTCGGCACGACGAGATCAATCCAATCCAGTCCCGCCTCGACCCGGGTGGCCGCACCGGCCACACGTGGAGGCGGAGAGTATGACACGGGTTGAACTGCGATATCCGACTTCTGAATCCAGATCGGGGCGGCGCTGTCTAGCTCGATGCGCGCGAAATCTCCGCGGCTTGCCGTCACTTTGACCGGCGTTCCAGGGAAGAGAAACCACTTGTACTCCTGGCCGTTGCCAGGCGCCGGTCGTCCTATGGCGAGGCGATCAGTGTCGCTCGCGGAACCGGGCGGCGCTACGAACGCATACTGAGCGACGAAAGTCGTATCCCTCTTCGTGGTGTCCGCCGGAACGGTGTCGCGCGGAGGCACGATCTTGGGCGGGAGGAGCTTCACCGGGAGACTGAGACGCGAAGTGTCGAAGCCATTCGTCGCGACGAGCTCGTAGAATGGCGCTTGCTGCGACGGAACCGGGAGCCAGCCCATAAAGGCACCGTTTGGCCATACCGGTACGAGTGTGCCATTGATCTTCAGCCCGGCATCACCGCTGCCGACAGATCCGAAGATGAAATTGGAATCGCGCGACTGAACGAGTTGGCCGGGATCCGGATACACGACCTTGATTTGAACCGGACCGCGAACGTCGGGAACTGGCGGCAGGGCTGGATTCGAAGGGGGCAACGCTGCGCGCTCGACTACTCGCGCGGGCGCCACGGTGGGAACAGGGACGGGTACAGGCGTCGTGGTGACCGGCCGGGAACAGGCCGCGCCAACCGTTACCACAGCGAGGACGAGTGCGGTTTTTAGATTGCTCATCATATAGAAGCTAGTTGCAGAAGCGGTACCAGCGGAACGGACCACAGCGGAGGACTGGTTTGCCGCGCCCACGGCTCTATATTCTCGCACACGCGAGCGAATGCCGCTCGCATTTTTGTATCCGCAATACACTCAATTCTCGATTGATCGTTGACATCTGCGGGAAATCCGACGTCGGGCTGGTGCGCCAGCAAAACGAGGATTCCTACCTATACGGAAATCTCGAAACCGGCGAGAAATCGACGCAGGCCGACCCGCGGTCGCTCAGAATCGAGCAGGGTCCGGCGGTTCTGATTGTCGCTGACGGAGTCGGCGGCGCCGCGTCCGGCGAGCTGGCGAGCTCAATCGCGACCGACTGCATTTTCAGCGAGCTGCAGAATTGGTGGCGCTCCGACAGCGGGCGGGACGCGGCAACGATCGCTGTGGCGATGCGCAATGCGATTGACGTGGCGAATCAGTCCATCTGGGGGAAGGCGCAGGGAATGCCCGCGCACCACGGGATGGGAACGACGGCGACGATCGCACTAGTGGTCCATTCCGAAGTGCACTTCGGCCAGATCGGAGATTCGCGCGGCTATCTGATCCGCGACGGAAAGGCCCGCCAGCTTACGAAGGATCAGTCGCTCGTCCAGCGGCTGATCGACGCCGGCCGGATGACGCGCTCTCAAGCCGAAAAGAGCGAGCACCGCAACATCATCCTTCAGGCGCTCGGCCCGGAGCAGCGGGTCGTTTCCGATCTCTACCAGGAGACTCTCAAGGCGGGCGATTTTGTGCTCGTCTGCAGCGACGGACTTTCCAACCAGGTCACCGAAGAAGAGATCGGACGCTACGCCAGGGCCTCCGTCAAGCCCGGCGATCTATGCTCGGCGCTAATGGAGCGCGCGCTGGAAACGGGCGCCCCCGACAACGTCACCGCTCTCGCCGCGAGAGTAGTCTCCGCTTAAGTGGCGGCTGTGTGATCTGCCGCGCCGTTGGGAACGTCACGCGTCCAGGGCGCGATGAACGGGAGCAGTACTAAAGGCGGAAGCGCCATCGCCACCGTAATCAGGAAGAAGCTCGGCCACCCGGTTGACTCCGCCAATTTTCCCGCCGGCGCAACGAGCACATCGCGGCTCGCCGCCGTCAAGCTCGAGAGCAGGGCGAACTGAGTCGCGGTG
>JBKJHG010000149.1:0-2833 GCA_046599115.1 Gemmatimonadaceae bacterium | reverse complement strand
CACAGCGGCGCGGAGATGCTTGAGAACCGGTTTCGCAAAAGCAGGCGACTTCGTGATGTAAGCGTCGACTCGCGGATCCTTCTTTCCGATTGTCGGTGGGCCTCTACTCGACGCGGTAGCGCGCTGTCATTCCCGCCGCATTGTGAAACGTGATATGACAGTGAAACAGCCACGTGCCGGCGTTGTCGGGAACCATATCCGCGACGAGCATCGACATTGGAGAGATGATGCCGACGTCGGTGCGCATATGCTGAACGGTTACGACGTTGCCGTGCCAGTGCGGCGCGTGGGCGTCGAAGTCATTCGTGGATCCCATCACGTACCAGCGGACGCGTTCTCCTTTTTTCATAGTGATGCTTTCGAGCGGCATCGATCCGTGAAGAAAACCATTGATGCTGAACTTCACGAAATACGGATAGAAGTTCTGGCGCTCCGACGGATTGGCGATCGGCCCGCCAGGCGGGGGGACGAGGTAGGCCGCGGGGATGTTGTCCTTCGCCAACCAACTGTCTTCCTCGTGGACTTGCGCGAAGGTCGCGATCAGCTCGCGATCAACATCCTTTGGACTTCCGTCGGGTCGCGCCATTCCGCGCGCGGTCACGATCATCACGCCGAGGAGGCCGGAGTTGACGTCGCGTGTCTCGTCGGCGTGGGAGTGGTACATCCACATCACCGAGCTGCCGTCCATCGAGGCCGGACCGGCGCGCTCCGGGACCGCCCATACGTATTCGTGCATCTGTCCAGTCGGAACGCCGTCGTCGGCCTTGTCGTTTCCGCTCGTGCCGTCAGCGTATGGGGAGCCTTCCGAATCCTTGTTGTAGAAGACGCCGTGCGGGTGCATCGTCGCCGGCATCGGAGAGTTGTTTCGGAAGAGGATCTTTATAGTGTCGCCGACCTCGGCGTGGATCACCGGACCGAGAAATCCGACGTGCTCCCATTTCGCGGGCCGCGGCTTGAGAGTCTTGAACGAGCCATCGGTGTACTCGCGGTAAAGAATCTTTTTGAAGGCGGTGCTGACGGAGTGATTTCCGCCCTTCGCGAAGAACACCGAGTCGGTGTACGGGTCACCGGTGATTCCGTTGCGTCCGCCGGGAACATAATCCCAGGTGACAACGTCGGCAGCGATGAAATACCGGCGAATCTGGCCGTTGTGGCGGGAGCTCTGAGCGAAAATGGTCGCCGGCAGCAGCGCTGCGGCGACGATGAGCGAGCGGGCTTGCGATGAGCTTAGCTTCACTTTGGTCTCTCGCTTCAGGGGGTGGCGGAAGGCACCAAGGTGTCAGTCGCCCGTCGCCCTGTCCAGTCCGGCATCAGCGCGCGGGCGGCGCGAGGCGCGGCGATTGAACGTGCGGCCGGCCGATGCCGAAGGCGATGAAGCGCGGCGGTAGGTCGCGCAGGATGGGAATGCCGAGGATGGCGCGGAACAGGGGCGGAATGCTCGGCGGGGCGGTCGCAGTGAGAAACCTCCCGATAAGTCTGTTCTGAATGAATGTCTGAATCCACTGTACCACGCGAACCGGCGTCTCGCGCTCCTGCTGCACCCTCTCCAAATCGGACGACGTCACCGCGCTGCGGCGAAGTGGTTCCCAGAGAATGTTTGCCGCCGCAACGGCATCGTGAATTGCGATGTTGATGCCGATGCCGCCGATCGGCGACATCGCGTGCGCGGCGTCTCCGATGGCGAGAAAGCCCGGCCGGTGCCACTCGGTGAGACGGTCGGACTTCACGGTGAGAAGTTTCACCTGGTCCCACCGCTGGATTTCGTTCACACGATCCTTCGTTTCTGGAAGGAGGCGAACAACCTGCGCACGGAAATCATCCAGTCCGCGGGCGCGAATCTTTTCGCCTTCACCTTTAGGGATGAGATATGCGACCTGCCAGTATTCGCGCCGGTCGATGAGCACCGCCAGCTGTCCGACTCCGAGACGCGCACCGAGTACAGCCTGCTCGTCGGGCTTCTTCGATATGCGGAACCAGAGCACGTCCATAAGCGGCGATGTGGATGCGATCGGGAGCCGGGCAGACTCGCGTGTGGTGGATGTCCTTCCGTCAGTACCGATCGTGAGCCGCGCCCGCATCTCGCGCTCCCCATCGGTCGTATTACAGCGAACTCCGCATACGATTCCATCCTCGATGATGAGACCGGTGACCTCGGTGCTCATCAGCAGCGTGAACGCCGGATACTTCCTTGCTTCGCTGGTGATGAACTTCAGAAAATCCCATTGGGGAACGAAGGCGATGAATGGGAACTTCGTCTTGAGCCGCCTGAACGTGAAGGTCACCCCCTGATTCGCGGCGTTGCTAGCCGCGACATTGTAAATCTTGCTGTGCGGCAGCTGGAGGAACCTCTCGGCAAGCCCCAGCTCGTCGAGGATCTCGAGAATTGAAGGATGGATCGTGTCGCCGCGGAAGTCGCGCAGGAAATCACCGTGCTTTTCGAATACGACGACACGGACTCCTGCTCTCGCGAGCAGTAACCCAAGCATCGCGCCGGCCGGCCCGCAGCCGGCGATCAGGCAGTCAGGTTTCACTAGAGTCCAAACTGTCTCAGGTGGTGATCCTGGTGCAGGTATCCCCATCGCAGCCATTCGCTGTCGGAGAGCGGACCGAAGAACGGGTGAGTCAACTTCGCGCTCTGCTTCTTCGAGAGAACGAAGCGATGGGTTGCACGCTCAAGCTCGGCGAGGTCGGCGGAGAAATCGCCCGGCTTGCTTCCTTCGCGCAGGGAATCGATCGGCGCGCCGGTCGGCACATTCTTCGGCCATTTGATCGGCGCGTACAGGACAATCAACTTGAGAACGCCTCTCGGCAGCCGAGTCTTCACGAGCCCGAC
>JBKJHG010000153.1:0-3478 GCA_046599115.1 Gemmatimonadaceae bacterium | reverse complement strand
GGAGGCGATCCTCGAGGACGCGCTCGTCCTGATCCACGACAAGAAGATCTCCTCGATGAAGGATCTGCTCCCGATCCTCGAGAAGGTTGCGCAGCTAGGCAAGCCGCTGCTCATCATCGCCGAGGACATCGAAGGTGAGGCGCTGGCGACTCTGGTCGTCAACAAGCTGCGTGGCACGCTCCGCGTGTGCGCGGTGAAGGCGCCCGGATTTGGCGATCGTCGCAAGGCGATGCTCGACGATATCGCGAAGCTGACCGGCGGCAAGGTCGTTTCCGAGGAAGTCGGCTTCAAGCTTGAGAACGCGGTCGACACCGATCTCGGCAAGGCGAAGCGCATCGTCGTTGACAAGGACAACACCACGCTCATCGACGGCGGCGGCTCGGACTCCGACATTCAGGGACGCATCAAGGAGATCAAGGCGGCGATCGAGAAGACGACGTCGGACTACGACAAGGAGAAGCTGCAGGAGCGCCTGGCCAAGCTCGCCGGCGGTGTTGCGGTGATCAACGTCGGAGCCGCGACGGAGAGCGAGATGAAGGAGAAGAAGGCTCGCGTCGAGGACGCGCTGCACGCCACGCGCGCGGCGGTTGAAGAGGGAATCGTCCCCGGCGGCGGTGTCGCGCTGATCCGTGCCCAGAAGGCGCTCAAGGGACTGAAGCTGGCAGACGCCGAAGAGCAGATCGGCGTCGGCATCATCAGCAAGGCGATCGAAGAGCCGATGCGGATGATCGTTCAGAACGCCGGTGGAGAAGGCTCCATCGTCGTCGAGAAGATCCGCAGCTCGAAGGAGAGCAACTACGGCTACAACGCCCTCACCGACGAGTACGAAGATCTGGTGCAGGCGGGAGTCATTGACCCGACGAAGGTGACGCGGACTGCGCTGCAGAACGCGGCGTCCATCGCGGGACTTCTCCTCACGACCGAAGCGCTGATCGTCGAGAAGAAGGAAGAGAAGGGCGCTCCGGCAGGTGGACCGCCGGGCGGTATGGGCGGGATGTACTAGGACTGCGACTAGGGACTAGGGACAAAGAACTACAAACTAGGAACCAGGAACAAGGAAAGCCCCCGGCGAGAGTCGGGGGCTTTTTTTCTTTAGCCGGATTCCGCAGCAGCCGGCGGGGTCGTCGCGATACTCGGCCCAACAGCGCCGGCAAGACTACTCCGTCTACGGCTGAAGGACGCTACGACCCGCGTCCGTGAACGGGAATGCCGAACCGGCTAACTTACGAAATGCCCGCTCCCCAAGGCCGCCCGCCCAGCTCTCGTTACGCGTGGTATGTCGTCGCCGTCCTCACGCTCGCGAACGTGAGCGCGAACATCGACCGGGGCATAATGGGATTCCTCGTTGGTCCCATGCAGCACGACTTCGGCATCAACGATACCCAGGCCAGCTACGTCGGCGCGTTCGCCTTCTCGCTGTTTTTTGCAATCCTCGGCTTTCCGATCGCTCGATGGGCGGACCGCTGGAATCGGCGCAATATCATCGGTGCCGGCATCGCCACCTGGAGTCTGTTCACCACACTCTGCGCCACCGCTACGACTTTCGCGCGGTTGTTTCTTTTCCGCGTCGGCGTCGGGGTCGGTGAGGCGACGCTGCAGGCCCCAGGCGTCTCTCTACTGGCGGATTACTTTCCGCGCGAACGACTAAGCCGGGCGATGAGTGTCTACTCGATGGGAAACTTTCTCGGCTCCGGACTCGCGTATCTGTTCGGAGGGCTGATAACCCAGTGGGCCCTTACGGCAGCTCCGCTGATCGTCCCGATCATCGGAACGATCAGCCCCTGGCGCGCCGTGTTTCTTTACGTCGGGCTCCCGGGCTTGATAGTCGCCTTGCTGTTCCTGACGGTACGCGAGCCCGCGCGCCGCAACAGAGGCGAGGCCGGCGGTCATCAGCCACTCGGCGCCCTCGTGAAGTATGTGCGCGCGAACAAGACGACCTATCTAACGCTCGGCATTGCATTCTCGATGTCCGGGAGTGTGAACTTCGCGCTCGCCTTTTGGATACCGCAATTCTTCATCCGGACGTTTCAGTGGGATGTCGCCAAATCGGGACGCGTTCAGGGAATTCTGACGATGACGCTCGGAGTTGTGGGCGTGCTCGCCGGGGGAAGGCTCGCCGATTGGTTCGTGGCGCGCGGGAAGACCGATGGTCCTCTGCGCGTCGGCATCATCGCGTCACTCGGGATGCTCGTTGCGGGTTCGCTCTTCCCGATCATGCCGACGCCCGCGATGGCCGTCGCCGTCCTGGGGGTCGTCAATGTTTTTGCCGCGTTGCCGTGGGGAGCAGCGACTGCGGCAGCGGTGGAGATCGCGCCGGCCGCGCTTCGCGCTCAAGGGGCCGCTCTCTATTTCTTCCTTCTCAGCCTGATCTCCCAGTCACTGGGGCCGTTGTCGCTGGCCCTGTTCACTGACAGAGTTTTCGGGAAGGAGAACATCCGCTATTCGTTCGTCGCCGTGAACCTGATCGGAATGTCGCTCGCCATCATTCTATTCCTCGCCGGTCTCGGTGCATACCGCCGGACGCTCGAGTATCGAGAAAGGTGGGAAAACGGGAGAGTCTAGTTAGACCTCTCCCGGCCGGGCCGTTCCCGCCGCGGCCGCATCTTCCTCGCGACGTGATGGAAGGGAGAAACAGAACACGCTTCCGCCCTCGTCCGGGAATTCCGCCCACGCGCGCCCTCCGAGTGACTCGATCGTCTCCTTGACGATACTGAGGCCGAGCCCGGTTCCTTCGATTGCCGTGACCGTTTCACCAGGCGCGCGATAGAACTGCTCGAAGAGGCCGTCCCGAGAATCGGCGGCAACTCCGATCCCGTTGTCTTTCACGAGGACGATCAGCTCGCCGCCCACCTCCGATTGTCCGCCGGGGGCGAAGCGTAGCTCGCCGGAGATGCGAACGACGCGCAAATCCTTCTTGCTGTCGCTGTACTTGATCGCGTTCGAGATGTAATTCATCAGGCACAGCTCGACCGCCGCTGCGTCCACTTCGACCGACGGGAGATCCTCTGCCATCTCCACGCTTACCTGGCGGGCCTGCGCCGCGTCGCGGAGCTGCCGTATCGCCTCCGCCGCAGCCTGAGGGAGGAGCACGTTGTGACGCTGGCGCGCATCAGACTCGACGCGCGAAAGCGCTTCGAGATTCTCGAGCACGTGCTGCAGCCCGTCAGCATTCTCCGAAATCATTCGTTGAAACCGCTCGCGCTGCGTGTCGGCAACCCACGGCTCGGGCAGCAGCCCGGCGGCGCCACGTATCGCGCCGACCCGGTTCTTGAGCTCGTGCGCCACCATCCGGTTGAATCGGCGCAGCCGTTCCTCGCGCTCCCGCACGCGGTCACCAGCGAGCCGCAGAAAATGACCCGTAGTCGCCTGGCGAATGAGCTCCAGGGCGTGCGAAACGCGCTGCCAGCACTCGAGGAGATCCCGGCGTGTGGCCTCGATCTGGATGCTGTCCGCGATGTCGGCGAGATAATTGAAGATG
>JBKJHG010000040.1:0-47123 GCA_046599115.1 Gemmatimonadaceae bacterium | reverse complement strand
GGGAGCTTCTAGAGGTTATGGTTGCTGCAATTGAGGCGCGCGACCCCTACACCTCGGGCCACTCACGTCGAGTAGCGGCGAATGCGCGTATCATCGGAAAGGCTATTGGCCTTCGCTCTAGAGATATCGAGCGCGTTTGCATAGCTGCGCTGCTACACGATGTCGGAAAGATTCATGAGGTGTTCGGCCCAATTCTTAGTAAGCCCGGACGTCTGACTGCTGAAGAAAACGCGGTCATGAAGACACACCCCATTAAGAGCGAAGAGCTCGCGGCTACTGTGAGCGATCTCAAAGACCTCCTGCCCATGATTCGCCATCATCATGAGAACTGGGATGGCACGGGATACCCTGACAAATTGGGGGGGGAGGTCATTCCATTGGGTTCTCGCGTGATCATGTTCGCAGATACTATCGACGCAATGACTACCGATAGGCCGTATAGAGCGGCGCTAGGTGAAGCAGCCGTTCGAAACGAGTTGCAGCGATTCCGAGGAACTCAGTTTGACCCGACAATCTATGATCGGCTTCTTGCGAGTGCCGATTTCACTCTCTTGTTCCGTGGAACCGAAGCGGAAACCCGGACTAGGTCAACCGTTCGAGATGGGATTGTAGGGGCGGCGACTCTAGCGTAACTGCTTCGGAACGTCCTCAGTTCCCGCGATACCCAGAAGTGTTGCAATGCCCGTTGGAATCGGAGACAAATCCCTCCGAAACTTTTTTACGTAGTCTTTCGCCAGGGTTATTGCGCGCTTACGCCTCCCACCCGCGATCAGGCCTAGGAACAGGGCCTCTGCTTCAAAATCGTTCCAACCATCTCCACGCTCCGTTAGGTGAACCTCCTCGAGTGAGGCCATCACTTCGTCAGCACTCCAATCAACCGTTCCTCCTGCGAGAGCCAAGGACACTGCTGTGGCCAGGATTCGGCCAAGAAACACAGATGGGGTGTTGTCCTTGTTCGCGATGAGCGGCGAAATAACGTTTTTGGCCTCCGCGAGATTTCCCTCCGCTAGGAGGAGCCTGGCGTAGAGGTACTGTTGTTCGATCCGCGATAACATGTCGTCTGGCGGGAATTCGCAAGCAACAGAGTCGAAATTCTCCCTCGCGCGAACAGGGTCCCTCTCCAGGAGATCGAGTCTGACGATCTGAAGTGACGCGTATTTTGCGCGATGATAGCAACGCCGAGCGATCAATGCATCGCGGGCTTCAGTCAGCAGTTCTCGCGCCCGCGTTACTTGCCCCAGGAGGCGGAGCATAGTGGCACAGTTGGTGGCGTGGGTAAAGATCAGTACAGGATTGCCGGACTTGCAACAGGTTGCCGCAAGGCGGTCGACGCTGACAACTCCAAGGGCAAGATCTCCGCAGGATGTGTGAAAAATCGTTCGCAGCTCCTCAAGGGCGAATTCATCGATTTGAGTAATCGGCTCCACCGTATCCGCGATCGACATTATCTCTCGCATCTGACTCACGGCTGCGATATTGCTCGCCACTCTCATCGCAATATTCCCGGCGTGAATGCGGTGCGACGAAGGGGCGTTGCTATCGCGTAGACACGTAAGGCTCGAGTTAAGCGAAGTCTTGTGGTCCCCCAATCTCCATTGCGAATATTGCTCGGCAAGTTCGAAATCGTCATGAACCGAATCGCTTGGATGCCTAGACCGGATTTGAGCGATCGTGCGTTTCACTTCAGCCCACCTATAGGCAGACTCGAGCGCTGGAACTGCGAGTCCCAGAGTTCGGACTTCTTCGGCAACTGTAGGGCAAAATTCCAGTAACCGGAGCAACGCGTCGGCGGCATCGCCTGGTAGTCCCACTTCGACGAGCGACTCTGCATAGCGCCGCCCAAGGTGGTAACCCCGGCCCGGTTCCCCAGCCTTCTGCCAGTGCTGCGCGCACGCCCAAAGCAGTCCCGTATCCTGTACCTCACCGCTCAACTCACTCTCCAGCACTTCCGCCGCTCTGCGGTGAAGAAATGCCGTCGCGTGCGGGTCGAGCTCTTGAAGTGCAACCGTTGATACCATGTCGTGCCGTGGACGCAGGTGGAAATCTCCACTCGCTAATGTGATCTTCCGCTCCGGCGACATCATTGAAGCTTTCGACAGTTCGCCGAGCGCCCCCAAAAGCTTGTACGGCTCCTGCTGAAGAATCTTCTCCACCCTCGGCAGCGTCGATTGTTCACCAAGTATCGAGCACGCCTGCAGGAGTTGCGTTCCCTCTGAGCCCAATCGGGAGAACCGCTCCCGAATCACCGTCATCAGCGAAGGCGGAATCACGTGGCGCTGCTTTGTTTCCAGCCACTGTTTCACCAGCTCGTGCAGGAAGAACGGATTTCCGTCTCCTACCTTCCGGCACCATTCAAAAAATTCCTCGTCGCGTTTCTCGTTCGTCGCCTCGAACATTTCGCTGACCAGCGCAATCGCCGCGTTTTCCGAGAGTGGACGTATGTGGTGGGCGACCAGCCCTGCACGCGTGCAGGCGTCAAGCAGCGGATTCACTCTCAGCCGCGAAGTGAAGAGCAGGAACACCCGCTTTTTCGCCGACCAATCCGCGAGCTGTCCGAGTATCCGCGCGCTTGCCGCATCCATCCAATGCACGTCCTCGATTACCAGCATCAGGCATTGTTCGTCGGAGACCGCGTCGATCAGATCGAAGATCGCGAGGCGAATCAGTTCGAACATACTTTGCGGATCCACCTCCATCGCCTGCTTCGCGTCACGACCGGTGTCGAACTGTATCAGGCGTCTGAGGTCGGCAATCGTATCAGGAGAACAGCCGAGCGCTCCCCGCATGTCGAGCAGTTGCGGAACGGCATCAACGAAGACCGAGAGTGGGCGCTGCGTATCGCCACGCCGACACGCAACGCGCCTCACCTGCACTCCCTGGAGCTCGCTAAACCTCCCCAGCTCGGCCGCGAGGCGGCTCTTCCCAATGCCGGGATCTCCGAAGAGCAGACAACACCGTCCCTCGCTCCCGCGCGCGTCGTCGAGGAGTGTCGTGAGGAGCTGCATGTCTGCCTCACGGCCGACGAAGATTCCCTCCGTTCGCCCAGCCATCGTCGCTTCCGGAACGCGCTCCGCGATTCGCTTGCGCATCAGATTCGCCGGCAGCTTTAGATCTCCACTGCCTGGGCCCAAGTCGGCAACGTATCGGTCGAGCATAGACACCGCTTCGCGCTTCGCGCCACGCATCGCCGAGGCTTCCGCTCCGGCGAGAACCCCCTCCTCGTTGAACGGATCTATTTCCAGGCACATCGCGGCGAGTCGCTCGACCCGCATCCAGTCACCGCGGCCACGCGCGCGGCGGATGTCATTTATCAAGAGCCGGCTAGCGCCAGCCACGGCCTCTCTCCGCTTCGAGTCGAGCCAATCGGAGTAGTCGCGTGAGAAGGTTGGCGCGTAACCGGGAAGGAACTGAAGTGACGGGATGGAATCGATCTCGGCCGCCCCTTGACCCAAGAGAACGTCGAGATCCGAGGTATGCTGAACACCGGCCAGCGCGATGGTTCCCCGATTCGTCTCTAGCGGGACGCCGGCTTGCCTGAGCTCCAAGAGGACCTGTCGCAGGCGATGCTGCCGCGGCTCATCCTCAATTCCCGGCCAGAGAAGCTCAGCCAGAATCGTTCGTGCTACGGGTTTGGCGCGCTCCAGGAGCAGGTAGAGCGATGCCGCGAACGCTCTACCCTGAGCGGGAGTAATCCTGGCCAAGGGGGTCAGGATCTCCGCTTTTCCCAGCGAATGCAGAGCAACGATCAGATGGACCACCGCGCAAGATGATACGGTTCCGTCAGCCGCCCGTCAGGCAAGCCGAATTGACCCACTCAAACGATTATGCGCGGATAAAAAGAAACCCGCCAGTAACGGCGGGTTGATTAGGAATCTCGGTCGTAACGCACGAGCAGAGAACTACGGCAGTACGAACTCCACGCTCGTCTCCACCGGATGATTTTCGCTGCGCAGCGTCGCAATTGCTGTGTACGTTCCGCGAAGTCCCTTCGTGTTCCATTGCTCCTCGAAGACGGTCTCCTCACGTCCCTTGAGCAGCTTGTTGCGAATCGCCTGCGTGAACATTCTCCCGCGGCTCCATCTCCAAACTTCCTTGCCGCTCTCGTCCAACACGACGAACTCGTGCGTCTGCCCACTGGGGAAACGCAGCTCGATCATCTTCTGTGTGTTGTTGCCGACGTGAAGTGAAAAGCTCACCGACTCATCGTTTACATCTTTTCCGTTCACGTTCACGTCGAGCGTGGTGCCGAGTGCGTCAACGGTTTTTGTACTGCGATGTTTGGTGGTGTTCGCTGCGTCGCCGTGCGAGAATGATCCGCGCGCAAACGCAACGGATGCTGCAACTAAAAGTGGGAGGATCAGGCGATTGGGCAGCAAGATTCAGCTTCTCGGCGCAGAAAAACGTTTGTATGAGCGGCGGTCTCACATTCGTGAGTGCCCTAACTTACCAACATATTGACGAGCGGTCAATGCCGGACGTCACGCAAAGTGGCCTGGTATCAGAAGTTACAGCGCCGTCACAAATCTGATACCCGTTCGGGGGTTGTTCGCAAGAAGTGGAAAACATGTCGATAAAATTTCTGCGCTTTTCATATCGATTTCGCCCCCGATCGCCCTCCCCATTGTGCTTGTGAAAAATATCACAAGGGAATAAATTTACTGCCGGATGATGAACGAGAAGCGCGCGGCGCAGAGCAACAAGTCTCTCTCCGGCAACGACTTCGCCGGAGCGGGGATTCAGTTCGCGGTCACCCTCGTCATCTTCATCTTCCTCGGCAGCTGGCTCGACAAACGCTTCGGAACAAGCCCGCTCTTCATCCTGACCGGCGTGCTGATCGGCGGAGGTGGCTCGTTCTACCTGCTGTACCGCAAGGTCACCGCGGCGCAGAGAGCGGACGATGAAAGGCGACGAGGGGCGAAGGACGAGGGACTAGGGACGAGGGACTAGGGGTGCTCAAGTTCGCGGCGATATCGCTGGTTCTGATCGGGGTGTTGGGCCTGATTCTCGCTCGGGTTTTCCCCGGGCCGGAGTCGGTGAGAGCGATCGAGGCAAGCGCGGTGCTGGCGTTCGTCATCCAGGTGATGACATTCTGGGCGCTGATGCCGCCGAAGGGCCGGCCGGATCTCGCGGGCGGAGTTCTGATCAGATGGGGCGCGGGAGCCGTCGTGCGATTGCTCTCGCTGTTGTTATACGGATTGGTCGCGACGAAGCTCTTCGGGATGCCGGCGGCGCCGGCGCTCGTCAGTCTCGCCGCTTTCTATTTCGCAACGATGCTGGCCGAACCATTGATGCTTACGAATGCAAGCTAAGATAGACATCATTACGCCCCACATCACCGACTCGCACGCGCTCGACTTGCCGTGCTTCAAGACGGGATGGGTTTGCGAGCACGAGCTGCCGCGCTGGGATCCGATTCACATCGGAAGAATGGCGATCGACATCTCGCCGACGAAGCACGTCGTGATGCTCTGGGTCGCCGCGATCATCTCGCTCACGCTGATGCTCATCGCCACCCGCGCGCATCGCAAGGCGACCGCGTCCGGCGCGCCCGCCAAGGGAGGCCTCGCCAACGGCCTCGAGGCGATGGTGCTTTACATCAGGCAGGAAGTGATCATCCCCAACGTCGGGCACCACGGCGACGGGTATGTGCCGTTCCTGTTGACGATCTTCTTCTTTATTCTCTTCGCCAATCTGCTCGGGCTCATCCCGTATGGCTCGACGGCGACGGGCAACATCTCCGTCACCGCGACGCTGGCGCTGATCTCCTTCGTCGTCGTCGAGATTGCCGGAATGAAGGCGCTGGGGAAGAAATACATCAACACGATCGTCTTCTGGCCCCACGACATGTCGCTGGGGATGAAGCTGTTCATCTCGCCGATTCTGACGCCGATCGAGCTGATCGGAAAGTTCACCAAGCCATTCGCGCTCGCGATCCGTCTCTTCGCCAATATGACGGCGGGGCACGTCGTCGTGCTCGCGCTCATCTCGCTCATCTTCACCTTCGGCAGTTGGTTCCTTGCCGGTGTGCCGGTGGCGATGGCGTTCGGCATAATGATTCTCGAATTGTTCGTCGCGTTCCTGCAGGCGTTCGTCTTCACGCTTCTGACCAGCGTATTCATCGGTCTCATCCGCGAGGGCGCACACTAACGCGGAGCCCGCTCAGCTTCGCGTACGTATCCGGCCGAGCGGCCGGAGAATTCCGTTGGGATTTGGAAGATTCCCGCTGGCGGATGGCAGTCGAAGGACTGCGAGCGTGTTACTTAACGTGTCAATGATGGAGATACTCAAATGACGATTCTTCCGCTGTTGCAGGCTGCTGGAAACTTCTCGCGCGAGTACACCGGTGCGTGGGGAATGCTCGGAGCCGGAATCGGCGCCGGACTGGCGACAATCGGAGCCGGCATCGGCATCGGCCGCCTCGCCGGACAGGCGATGGACGGAATGGCGCGTCAGCCCGAGATGGCTGCCCGCATCCAGACGGGCGCGATCATTTTCGCCGCGCTCATCGAAGGTGTGGCGCTGTTCGCAGTCGTCATTGCGTTCTTGATTCAGGGAAAGTTCTAAACGGCGACTAGAGACTAGGAACTAGGGAACGTGCCACTGGCACAAATCGCTTTCCCTAGTCCCTAGTTCCTCGTCGTAGCTCGTAACACCAACCCGCTATTCTAATGTCCTTCGCACTCCTGCTCCTCCTGACCGTCCCCGAAGAAGCGACCCCCAAGGCGAATCTCCTTTCGCCCAACGGCGGCCTGATGTTCTGGACGCTCGTCATCTTCCTCATCCTCTTCTTCGTTCTCGGAAAGTTCGTCTTCCCGAAGATCACCGCCGCGGTAGAGGCACGTGAGAAGGCGCTCGAGGACGCGATCGCAGGCGCGAAGGCGGACCGTGAAGCCGCCGCCAAGTATCTCGAGGAGCAGCGTGCTGCGATCGAGACCGCGCGCAACGATGCGGCGAAGATTCTCGCCGAGGGCCGCTCGGTGGGTGAGAAGCTGCGCGTCGAGATGATGGAGCAGACGCGCGTGCAGCAGCAGGAGATGCTCGACCGCGCGCGACGCGAAATCGAGGCGGAGCGCAACCGCGCAATCGCGGAGATGCGGCGTGAGGCGATTGATCTTGCCATCGCCGGAGCCTCGAGGGTGATCGAGAAGAATCTCGACCAGAAGTCGAACCGCGACATCGTCGAGAAGTTCCTCTCGTCTATTCCGACCGCCGGAGCAGCGCCGCAGAAGACCGCGCCGCAGAATGAAGACGCTTCGCCCTACGCGGACGCCTGATGCGCGACTCGACGATTGCCCGCAACTACGCCGAAACCCTCATCGCGCTCGCCGTTAAGGCGGGCGACAGAGAGGGTTGGGGCCAGCTGGTGCAGGACATCGCCAATGCGATCAAGAGCGACATCAGGCTGCGCCGCTTCCTCGAGTCGCCACGCATTTCCGAGCAGGAGAAGTCGGCGGTGCTGGCGAAGGCATTCGGCGACAAGGTTCCCCCAGTCTTCCTCCGCTTCCTTCAGATCCTCGTCACCAAGCGGCGCCAGATGCTCGTCCCGGCGATCGCATCCGAGTATCACGACATTCTCGATCAATCGGAGAAGCGCGTTCACGCGAACGTGACAGTCGCACAGCAGCCGGGTGACGGCGAAGAGGCGAAGATCGCTGAGCAGCTCGGCCGAGTGCTCGGCAAGAAGGTGGTTACCCACGTGAACGTCAACCCGGCAATACTCGGCGGCATAATCGTGAAGGTTGGGGATACCGTGATGGATGGGTCGTTGCGCAGACGACTGCACCGGCTGCGGTGGCAAATCACGAGACGGGTGAGCGAGTAATCGCGGCCGTCGGACCGCCAACTTAGACCAGAAGCCCCGAAGTTCGGGGCTTTTGCTTTATGTGGGTGAAGCGGGGCGTGCCGGAGCGCTTCCACAGATATAGTTGCAGCAAACAACACCGGAGCCGCGTAATAGTGGCAGGGCGCGCGAACAGCGCGCTCGTCATATATCGCAACCTACGCAATGAAATGTTTCGATACTAATCGCATTGGAGGAGGGGTCTTCGCGCTCCTCGCTGCTTCGACTATTTACCTCGCACCGTCCGCGCTCGCCCAGGGAGCGGGCACGCCCCCGGTGACCCCTCCGATGATTGTGCTGCCCGGCCGCACGACGACTTCCCCGATGGCGGTATCGCTCGACCAGGCGGTGCGGATGGCGCAGAAGGCGTCGCCGACTGCAATTCAGGCGCAGGGTTTGGAGCGATCCGATCGGGCCACGCTTCGCGCCGCCAAGGGCGCGCTCTTCCCGCAGGTAACTCTCTCCGCCGGCAGAGTCATCCAATACGGTTCCAGCGCCACTCGCATCAACTCGAACGGCGAACAGGTTTCTGTCGCGTCCAAGCCGACGAACAGCGACGGAATGACTGTGAATCTTCAGCTGTTCGACGGCGGGCAACGTCTCTACGATCTTCGCGCGGCCCGAGCCGACATCGAAGCCGCACGGGCGAATAGCATCGGCGCGCAGTACAACATCGCGCTGAATGTGAAGCAGCAGTTTTACGCTGTGCTCGCAGCGCTCGAGAGCGAAGACGCAGCGAATGCGCAGCTCAAGGGAGCGCAGGAACAGCTGAAATCCTCTCAGGCGAAGGTAAAGGCGGGCGTGGCTACGATGTCTGACTCGCTTCGCGGAGTCGTGACAGTGAACAACGCAGAGCTCGCGCTGATCACCGCGCAGACGAACCTCTCCACCGCCAACGCAGCGTTGACGCGGCTGGTAGGATCGGACACGCCGATCACGGCGGATCCGGCGGCGGTCTCATCGCAGCGGTTCGATCCTCTCCCCGACAGTGCGGCACTGATTGGATTCGCGCAGAACGGACCGGCGGTGCAGCAGGCGCAGGCGAATCTCGACGCGGCGAAGCAGCTCAAGAAAGCGTCGAAGTCCACGTACCTTCCGTCGCTCAACGCTACTTACTCGCGCAGCGGCAGCGGAGTGGACAACCGGTTCGGCCTCGGCAGCGATCCGTTCACGTACAACGGACGGCTATCGCTCGGCGCGTCGTACACGCTGTTCAACGGATTTCAGCGCGAGGCGAACGTAGTTCGCGCGGAAGTCGCCGAGGACAACGCGAGAGCCACGCTGCGTGACGCGCAGCTTGCGGCAAGCTCTTCTATGGCCGGCTACATCGGTGCTCTGAGATCTGCGGCGCAACGTGTCACGGTGCAGGCGGCAACAGTGCGAGCGTCGGAAGAAGATGTGCGCGTCCAGCAGCAGCGGTACAACATCGGAGCTTCCACGCTCCTCGATCTCCTCACCTCACGCACGACTCTCGAGCAGGCAAGAGCGGCCCTGATCAGCGCGCGATACGACTATCGCATCGCACGCGCGCAGATCGAGACACTCGTCGGGAGGAACCTCCAGTGATTCCTTCGATGAATAAGATGACAGCGCTAATTGCGCTTGTGTTGATTGGCGGCTGCAAGAAAACCGCGACCGATAACGCGATAACCATCCAGCTGGCTCCGGTGGAGAGGAGGAACATTGTCGTCAGCGCGCAGGCGAACGGCGCGATCGAGCCGGTGAACGTCGTGGAGGTCAAATCGAGGGCGTCCGGCGTCGTCACGAGGATGCCGGTGGACATCGGCTCAGTCGTGAAGACGGGGGATTTACTCGTCCAGATTGACGCGCGCGACGTTCAGAATCAGTACAACCAGGCAGCGGCGATTCTCAATTCGGTGCGGGTCAGCGAGCAAATCGCGGCGGCGCAGCTGAAGCGGTCGCGCGAGCTGTTCAATCAGCGCATCATCACCGCGCAGGAGAACGAGGCGGCGACGCTGACATACGCCAATGCGAGCTCGGCGGTTGTCGGCGCGCGGACGAATCTCGATCTGGCGAAGCAGAGACTGGAGGACGCGACGGTTCGTGCACCGATCTCGGGGACGATCATCGCCAAGACGGCGTCGCTAGGTTCCGTCATCACATCGGCGACGTCGTCGGCGAGCGGCGGGACGACGATTCTCAATATGGCCGATCTCACCAAGGTGAGAATGCGCGCAATGGTGAACGAGACGGATATCGGCAACATCCATCCCGGCCAAGTGGCAACGGTCACGGTTGACGCGTACCCGGGCAGGAACTTTAAGGGCACAGTTGAGAAGATCGAGCCGCAGGCCGTTGTTCAGTCGAGTGTGACGATGTTCGCCGTTCTCATCACTCTGACCAATATGGATGCGGCGCTGATGCCGGGAATGAATGGCGAGGCGACGATGATCGTGTCTCAGCGAATGAACGTACTCGCGGTTCCGAACGACGCGATTCGCAGCACCAAGGACCTCGCGACGGTGGCGCCGCTGCTCGGGCTCAACGCCGATTCGATCAAGGCGATTACACAGCGCAACAGAGCTGCGGGCCGAGGCGGAGCGACGGGTGCACCGGGCACGGGCGCCGCTGGGGCAGCGGGCAATGGCGCTGGTGGAGGCGGCGTCGCAGGCAGAGACACGTCGCAGGCAGCACGCGCGGTGAGACGCGCAGAATTCGCCAAGGCGGGCGGCGGCGGAGCCGGCGCTGGACCGGGAACCCGCGCAGTCGTGTTCACGAAAGTGGCCGGTAACTGGGTTCCCAAATCCATTCGCACCGGCGTCAGCGACTTTGATTACACGGAAGTGCTTAACGGATTGCAGGAGGGCGACAGCATCGCGCTCCTCGCATCAGTGACGATGCAGGCGAACCGCCAGGCGCAGGTCCAGCGCGCCCGCGCGGCGACCGGCGGCGGATTGCAGACGACGACTCCTGCAGCTGGTGGTGGTGGCGGCGGTGGAGGAAGAGGACCGGGAGGCCGATGAAAAAAATAGAGAGCCGCGACAGCATGCTCATCGGCGAGATCGTGTCGGTCGCGCTCGGAGCGTTGCGCGCGAACAAGCTGAGATCGTTCCTGACAATGCTCGGCGTTGTGATCGGAGTCGGCGCGGTAATCGCCGTCGTCGCACTCGGGCGCGGCGCGCAGCAATCGGTGAACGCGCGCATCTCTTCGCTCGGCACCACGCTGCTCTCGGTTTTTCCCGCCGACATCAGGCAGGGCGGTGTTGCATCGGGCACTGACCGCGCGGTGATGAGAATCAGCGATGCGCAGGCGCTCGATGCGGCCGGTGGCGACATCACTGCGGTCGAACCGGAGATGTCGCGCAATCTCCAGGTTCAGATGGGAACGATGAATACCAACACCCAGATTCTCGGAACCACTCCGAACTATCTCGAAGTGAGAAAGTACGTGATCGCCGCGGGGCGGATGTTCACGCAACAGGAAAATACCGCGACCAGAAAGGTCGTCGTGCTCGGACCGACGGTGATGAACAATCTCGGCGTCACCAATCCCACAGACATCGTCGGCCAGTCGGTGAAGATCGGCGGGATGGACTTCGAAGTCGTCGGCGTTCTAGTGAGCAAGGGTGCGGGAAGCGGATTTCAGAATCCTGATGACCAGGCGCTCATTCCAATCCAGACGGCGCAGTTTCGCCTGCTGGGGACGGACAAGCTCCGCCAGATCGGCGTGCTCGCATCGTCGGAGGACAAGATCAACGACGCGATGGCGCAGGTGCAGAAGACACTCCGCCGCGCTCACCGGCTGCGCCCGGGGAAGGACGACGATTTTCAGATCCGCATCCAATCCGACTTTCTGAGCACGCTCGGAGAGACGACGCAGATCTTCACCTTCCTGCTTTCGGGAATCGCCGCGGTAAGCCTGCTCGTCGGCGGAATCGGGATAATGAACATCATGCTCGTCTCCGTTACGGAGCGCACGCGCGAGATCGGCGTGAGAAAGGCGCTCGGCGCGACGAGCAAGAACATTCTGCTTCAGTTCCTGATCGAGGCGATCGTGCTCTGTATGCTCGGCGGAGTGGTGGGGATCATCTTTGGATGGGGCGGCGCCATCGCCCTGGCCAAATTCGGGAACTTCAACACCTCGATGTCGGTGAGCTCGGTGGTCATCGCCTTCTTCTTCTCCGCGTTCGTCGGCGTCGCCTTCGGCGTCTGGCCCGCGCGGCGCGCAGCCAAGCTCGACCCGATCCAGTCGCTGCGCTACGAGTAGCGCGCGAGCTCGAGCGCACTTCCAACGGCCGCTCCCAGAAGGGGTCGTTTCGTTTGGCCCGAAGGGGCCCAAGCCGTTACCTGGATGGAAACGCCCCGGGAACAGATAGGAAACGGGGCGATGTTAGCATACCAGCTACAAAAGATAGAGTGACTGCCCGGCTTCCCTGAACGGTCGGACACGAACTCGAAAAGGGCCGGAGCGCGCAAGCGCTCCGGTTCTTTTTTTATCCCGTCTTCAGGATGGTTTCTTCTTGTTGCCGCGTGTGTCTGTGATGAGGATCGTCAGCACCATATACAATCCGATCCCCGCGGCGACGACGAAGCCGATGGTGCCGAGGCGTCGCTGAAATTGGAGCAGCAAACCGCTCGCGACGAGCAGGCCGCCAAGAACGAGTCCGGTGAAGATCCGGTTCGCGATCTTCTCCATTCCTTTAATCACCGGGCCGAGGGCGGGCACGTCCACTCTCACCGCAAAATCATCCGACGCCATCTTCTGCGTCATTATGTCAATGCGGTGCGGGAGCGCGCGAACCAGATCGGCGGTTTCGGTCGCGATCTGGAACAGGCGCTGCGGCGAGAGGTCGCGGCGAGCCCGCTTGGTTGCGATCTCGGACGTGTATTCCCTGATCGCCTGTGTCGGATTGAAGTTCGGATCGAGGGCGCGGGTAATCGCGTCGAGATTGAAGAGCGCTTTCGCGAGCAGCGTTAGCTCGGCGGGGAGCTTGAGCCCCTGCCGGAACGCAATGGTGATGAGGTTATAGAGGACGAGTCCGGCCGACGTGTCTCCGATGGTTTGATCGGTGTTGGCTGCGATGAGGGCGGCCGCGTCACGAATGAAAGCGTTGCGATTGAAATCTTCCGTGACCTCGCCCATCTCGATCAGCGTCTCTGCGGCGGCGTCTCCATTCTGATCCGCCATCGAGAGAAGGAGACGGATGACCTTGTCCTTCATCTTCTCGCTGATGTGAGCCGTCATCCCAAAATCGATTATCGCGAGTTTCGGATCTTCCTTCGGTGGAGCGATGGTATTCTCCGCCTGTGCTTCCTTCTCCATCTTCGTGAGCGGAGTCACCGCCTCGCGCTCCGTCTCGCGGCGGTTCATCGCCACGACCTCGGCCGGCGTCAGCGGGTTCTCGCGGCCCGGCAGCACGACGAAGATGTTCCCTGGATGCGGGTCGGCGTGGAAGTGGCCGGTGACGCAGATCTGGTGCAGATATGCCTTGGCGAACTCCTCGGCGAGAATCGAGAAGTCGTAGTCGAGCCGGCTGATGGCTGGAATTGCATCCACTTTGATGCCACGAATGCGCTCGATGGTGAGCACCTTGTGCGTCGTGTATGCGTCAATGGCGCGCGGCAGGAGCAGGTGCGTAAACCCGACGAGATCCTTGCGGAAAAGCGCGGCGTTTTTCGCTTCGGTGCGGTAATCGAGCTCGTCAACCAGCGCCTTCTCCACCTGCTGGACGACACCGATCAGATCGATCTTAGCGCCGGCATCGGTATGTGAGCTGAGAAACTTCGCCAGCTCGCGGAAGTAGTCGATGTCTTCTGCTAGCTGCTCCTTGAGTCCGGGGCGCTGGACTTTTACGACGACGCTTCGTCCGTCGCGCATCTCGGCGCCGTGCACCTGTCCGAGGCTGGCGCTGCCGAGAGGTTTGTCCTCGAAGGAAGCGAAGAGCTTGCTGGTGCGGGCGTGCAGCTCCTCCTCGATCGTCTGCTCCACCTGCGCGAACGGCATCTCCGGAACGCCGTCCTGGAGATGCTCGAGCTCCTTGATGTAGTTGAGGGGGAGCAGATCGGGGCGCGTCGAGAGCACCTGGCCGAGCTTGATGTAAGCGGGACCGAGCTCCACGAGGCGCTCGCGGAACGCCCTCGCCTTGTCGTCCGAGGAGCTTCCATCACCGTCGCCATCTGCGTCCTGTACGCCTTTGACATCGAGCAGCCCCTGCTGCTTCGCAAAATCCCGAAGCCCATAGCGGGTGAAGAGGCCGACGGTGGCGGCGAGGCGCGGTAGATGCTTAGGGGAGAGGATCATACGGTCGCGGGGGGCAGAAAGCATGCCCAATGACTGCCCGACCGAGAGCCAATTGGGGATATTTATGGATGCAAAAAAAGGAAACAGGCGACTCGGCCAAATCGGGACGGGTAGAGGTTGTGGTAGTGGATAAGCCGTGGGGCCACGAGCGGATCTGGGCGCGTTCCGAGCGATACGTCGGAAAGGTGCTGCACATCAAGGCTGGCCAGGAGCTTTCGCTCCAGTACCACAACAAGAAAGACGAGACGGTGCATTTGCTCTCGGGCGAGCTGGTGTATCGCGTCAAGCTCGCGGACACACTCGACGACGTGCATCTCAAAGTTGGCGAGTCGTTTCGCATAACTCCCGGCACAGTGCATCAGATGCTGGCCGTAACCGACTGCGACGTTCTCGAGGTTTCCACTCCGGAAACCGACGACGTCGTCCGAATCAGCGACAGGTATGGTCGCGAAGGAACGACAGCCCCGTGAAAGTGATCATCCCGCTGGCGGGGAAGGGAACACGCCTTCGCCCGCATACGCACATCACGCCGAAGCCGATGATGAAGGTCGCCGGCAAGCCGGTGATGGAGTACATCCTCGATGACCTGCGGAAGCTCGGCAATATCGAGCAAGTGGTGTACATCACCGGGCATCTGAAAGAGAAGGTGGAGGATTTCGCGCGGAGAACGCTCGACGTTCCATCCGTCTTCATCGAACAGAAGGTGCAGGATGGAACGGCCGGAGCAGTTGCGCTTGCGAAACCGTATGTGGATCAACCGGTGCTGATCATTTTCGTGGACACGATCTTCGACGCCGATCTCTCACTCGTCAATTCGATTGACGCCGACGGAATCATCTGGGTGAAAGAAGTCGAAGACTATCAGCGGTTCGGCGTCGTAGTGACGGACGCCGATGGCAACATGACGAAGATCGTGGAGAAGCCGAAGACGCCGATCTCCAAGCGCGCGAACATCGGTCTGTACTATATGCGCAACTGGAAGCTGCTCTTTGAGGGAATCGATTGGGTTCTCAAGCAGCCTAAAAATCAGGGCGAGTATTTCCTTACCGACGCCTTCCAGTATATGATCGACAAGGGCGCGAAGATTCGCGTCGTGGATGTGGAAGGGTGGTACGACGCGGGCAAGGTGGACACGATGCTGGAGACGAACGGTGTGATGCTGGCCAAGGGGCGCAGCCGCCGGCCGAAGGACGCGGGGGATTCGACGATCATTGACCCCGTTTACATCGAGGACGACGTGAAGCTCAAGGGCTCGAAGATCGGTCCGAACGTTTCGATCGGCGCCGGCTCGGTGATCGAGGGGGCCGAGATCAGTCATTCGATCGTCGGCGTGAAAGCACAGATACGGAAGTCGGTGCTCAAGAATTCGCTTGTCGGAGACGAGGCGGTTGTTGAGGGAGTGAAGGGGGAAGTAACCGTCTCCGATCATTCGGAAGTGCGATCATCGTAGCGGAAAAGAAGGAGAAGGCGGCGCGCCCGAAGCTGGGGCGAAACGTGCTCGCGTTCGGGGCGGTGAGCTTCTTCACCGACATCTCGACGGAGATGATCTATCCGCTGATTCCGCTTTTCCTGAGCGGAGTGCTCGGCGCGAATGCGACGTTTGTGGGCGCGATCGAGGGGACGGCGGAGACGGTAGCGTCGCTGCTCAAGCTGGCGAGCGGCTGGATCTCCGACAAAGTGAGGCGAAGAAAAGCGCTCGTTGTCGGCGGATACGCGCTCGCGTCATTTGTGCGGCCGTTCACCGCTATCGCGCAGAGCGCAACGCAGGTGCTGATGATCCGCGTCACCGATCGGATCGGAAAGGGAATCCGCAGCTCGCCGCGCGACGCGCTGCTCGCCGATTCGGTGAGTCCGGAAGCAAGAGGACGGGCGTACGGTTTTCATTCCGCGGCCGACAATGCCGGCGCGGTAATCGGCCCTCTGATCGCGTTCTTCATCCTGAGGTCACACGGGATCGGGACGATCACCGCGGGAACGCGGCTCTCGCCGGAGCAGGAGGCGACGCTCCGAAATGTTTTCTGGTGGGCGGCAGTCCCGGCGTTTATCGCGCTCATCGTGCTCGTCGTCGCAGTGCGTGATGTATCGCGGAAGGCAGACGGGAAGGAGACGGCGGCGGAGCCATCGCTCGATTCGAAGCTGTCGAAGAAGTTCTGGTACTACCTCGGCGTCGTTCTCGTCTTCACGCTTGGGAATTCGACCGACGCGTTTCTGCTTTTGAGGGCGAACCAACTCGGAGTCGCGCTCGCACTCACACCGGTACTGTGGGCCTCTTTCAACGCGATCAAAGCCGCCGTCGGCACTTACGCGGGCGGATTGTCGGACCGCATCGGGCGGAAGCCACTCATCGTCGGCGGTTGGATCGTGTACGCGGTGGTCTATTTCGGATTTGCGAAAGCCACAACCGCCTGGCAGGTGTGGGCGCTATTTGCGGTGTACGGCTTGTTCTACGCGATGACTGAGGGAACGGAGCGCGCGCTCGTCGCCGACATCGTGCCGTCGCAGCGAAGAGGGACGGCGTTCGGCTGGTACAATCTTTCGATTGGCTTGGGCGCGCTCCCGGCCTCGCTGATTTTCGGCGCGATCTGGGATCGCGTCAGCCCCCCTGCGGCGTTCGCGTTCGGCGCCACGCTCGCGCTCGTCGCTGCGGCAGGGATGGCGTTCGTGGCGCCGGGGAGAACGAAGGCGGCGTAACCCCGACTTGCCGCGAAGATGTTCGCGGGCTAGCGTGCACAAACACAATGACAAAGAGACACTAATGGTTCGAATCGGCCGGATGGTTGGGTTGCTATGCATTTCGCTCTGCGCGTGTCAGGGCGGCGAAGACATCTCCGGTGGACTCGGGGGCCTCGCAATTGATGCGATCGCGGCAGTCGTTCCGCCGCCGGCGCAGAATGTTCAGGTGACGGCAACCGTCACCAACATCTCTTCGAATACGCTCCAGGTAAACTACGGCGGCTGCACCGTAACGCCGGTGTTTCACACCGGCAGCCCCGATGGGCCAATCGTCTATGATCCCCGCCCCATTCAGGCCTGCCCTTCGATTCTCATCACGAAGACTCTCGACCCCAATCAATCGGTGCAGATATTGGGGGGCGCAGTGCCGGGCCTTCCGGCGGGGAAGTACTATGTCGGCGCCGTGATCACGATAAACGGGGAGACAATTGTCCTCGGTGCGGGAACTGTGACCTTCTAGCTCAGCAGCACCTCGAGCCCGGCCGCGAATAGCGGTCGTCAAGCCGCTGGCTCGCGAACTCCGCGCGAGTCAGCGGCTTTTCGTTTGAATGTCGCTCGCGCAGGTGCTGCAGATAGCCCTCGTAATCAGGAGCCCCGATGATCGTCCGGAGCGTCCTGGCCAGACGCGATACGAGAAGAAGCGATGCGGCGCTCATTTCCTCGGCGCGCCCTCAGGCAGCCACCGCTCGAACAAGTTGAAGATCCGGTTGTACTCGTCGGTCCACGAATCCGGGCGGACGAATGCGTGCCGTTCGACGGGATATGATGCCAGCCACCAATTCGTCTTTCCCAGCTCGATGAGCCGCTGTTCGAGGCGCACGATGTCGATGTACTCGACGTTGTCGTCCACCATTCCGTGGAGCATCAGGAGCGGATCTTCCAATCCTTCCGCGAAATAGATCGGGGAGGACTGCCGAAACGCGAGTGTATCGGACTGCGGGAGATTCAAAATGTTGGACGTATATCCGCCGTTGTAGTGCGCCCAGTCGGTGACGCTGCGGATCGCGGCGCCGGCGCCGAAGTGCTTTGGCTCCGTGAACAGCGCCATCAGTGTGATGAATCCGCCGTAGCTGCCGCCGTAGATGCCGACGCGCTCCGGATCAATGTTGTATTTGGCGTTCAGGTATCTCGACGCGTCAACCTGATCCTGAAGATCGCGGCCGCCCATATGCCGGTAGATCGCGGTGCGCCAATCGCGACCATAGCCATCGGAGCCGCGGTAGTCCAAATCGAGCACTACGTATCCGTGAGAGGCGAGATACTGATTGAACATGAACTCGCGCGGGTACTCCGACCAAAAGTGCCCGACGTTATGTAGATATCCTGCGCCGTGGACGAAGATCACCGCTGACCCGTTCGGTTTCGCGCCGGCGTCGGCCGGCCGATAAATGTGCGCCGGCACCTGAACGCCGTCCGATGCCGGAATCATCACAATCTCCGGCACCATCCAGTTGAACGACAGCCACTCCGCCGTTGGCGAAGTCGTAAGCTGTGTTTCTTCCGCGCCGGCGCGGTTCGGCATCACGAACAGCTCTGGCGGGCGATTCACGAACGAATACACATCGGCGACGAGCTGCCCATTGGGCGAGACAAAAGCGGTATGCTTTCCGTCCTTCGAGGTGATGCGCGTGCGAGCGCCGCCATTCACAGACATCCTGAAGAGATGCTGATCGGAGGGCGACGGCTCATTCGTCGTCAGATAAAATGACTGGCGGTCGGGAGAAAGTGCGACGTCGCGCACTTCCCAGTGTCCGCTCGTGAGCTGAGTGACCGCGCCGCCATCCGGCTTCGCGGTGTAGAGATGGCTGAAACCGTCGCGCTCGGACACGAACCAGAGCCGGTTTCCGGCGAGCCATCCGCCGCACGCGAAACACGGCCCCCCCACCCACGCGCTATCGCGCAGCTGATCAACCGTCGAAAGCTTGCCGGCCGCGTCAATTGTGTGCAGCGTCGCAACCTTGTTGTCGTTGGTATGGGAGAAGAACGCAGCGTGGTCGGCGGCGTCGTTCCATCCGAGGAAGCTGATGCCGGGTGTGGCGTCGGCATCATCGCCGGTGAACAGAAGCGACGACGAGGAATCGCTTGGCGATATCGAAAGCCATTTCACCGAGCCCGTGGTTAGATCGATCAAACCGACGTGTCCCTTGGCTGAGACGTCGCCGACGTTGGTGCGGCCGGTGATTTCCTCTTCGTATCCGCTGCGTGTGATGAACGCGGCGATGCGGGTTTTGTGGGGGTTGTCCGCGGCAATCGTCGTAGAGATCAGTGCTTGTCTTCCCGTTGGCGAGACGGAAAGCTCGTTCACCTGTTCGCCCTTCGCCAAATAGACCGGCTTGACGCCGAGCGAAGAGCGAAGCGTGCGATCCGCCTTGGCGATGCTGTCGGCGCGCAGCAGATCGCGCACGTATCCGAATAGCTCGCGTTGCTCTCTTGCCAGCGCGCCGCGCTGTCCTGTCTGCACCGCACTGTCCGACGGCGCCGGCCCGGTGCGGATGTCACTGAGCTGCCGGAGTAGTCCGGTCGCGAGATCGATGGAGAATACATTGTTGTCACGCGTGAAGTAGATGGTACGGTCGCCCACTCCGAACGTCGGGTTTCGCTCGGCCGCCACGGTCTGTGTCAGCCGGCGGAAGCTGCCGGTATTCAGGTCGGTGACGTAGATGTCGCCGCCGATGTCGGACGCTGCCAGGCGGCGGTCGTGCGATATGTCGCCGAGGAAAAAGCTCGCGCCGGTGGAATCCTGCGCCGGAATCGAGACGCGCTCCGGCTTCGATCCGGGAACCGCGCGCACTCGAAAGAGAGTCGGCTGGTCGCGAAAAGAGTGTCCCGGCTCGAGCCACATAAAGTAGATCCACTTGCTGTCAGCGCTCCAGCGCACCCGGTCGGGCGCGCGGCCGTAGAGCTCCGGGCCGCGCATGATGTTCCTGATCGAGAAGTCGAACGGAGAGGGCTGCTGCGCGGAGAGCGGAGCTGCGACCAGGGCAACTGCGAGGAGTGCTTTTCTCATTTGTCGGTTGAAGTCGGTCAATGCTAGCCGGCGCTCACAGCGTCGATCACGGCGCCGGGCGGGTTTATGAAAGGTACCTCCGATGACACCGCCGCTTTGCGACCGCTGAGTATCCTCGTCCACTCTCGCACTGATTCGAGCAGAATAATCACGACGCATATCATAAAGAATCCGGCGACCGCCGCGTCGAGCCGGTCGTTGAAGATCATTCGCTGCACATCCCCTACCGATGTCGCGGCGGCGGGATGCTTCCCCGACGCGATCGCGCCCTCGAGCATCCGCGCGTGCGATAAGAATCCAAGCTTCGGATTGTCGGAAAAAATCTTCATCCATCCCGCGGTCAGCGTGACGATCGCCAGCCACGCCAGCGGAAGCATCGTCACCCAGGCATAGCGCGCCTTTCCCATCTTGATGATGATCGTCGTGCCTACGCATAGCGCTACCGCGGCGAGAAGCTGATTCGAGATTCCGAACAGCGGCCAGAGCGAATTGATCCCGCCGAGCGGGTCCGTCACGCCCTGGTAGAGAAAATATCCCCACATCGCGACGACAATCGCGCTCGCCCCCGCCGTTGCAGGGTACCACGAGACTCGCCCGAACGGCTCCCAAATGTGCTTGCCGAGATCCTGAAGCATAAAGCGCCCGACGCGCGTGCCGGCGTCGAGTGTGGTGAGAATGAACAGCGCCTCGAACATGATCGCGAAGTGGTACCAGATAGCCATTGCCGCGGGGCCGCCGAGCACACCCGAGAAGATGTGCGCCATCCCGACGGCGAGGCTGGGCGCGCCCCCGGTGCGGGAGAGAAGAGTTTTCTCTCCCACCTGATGGGCGAGCGTTGCGAGCTCCGCCGGATTGACGACAAACCCCCAGCCCCGGATCGCGGCGGCGGCGGACTCCGCTGTCGCGCCGATCGCGGAAACGGGAGCGTTGATCGCGAAATAAATCCCCGGGGTGAGTACACACGCAGCGATCAGCGCCATTATCGCGACGAGCGATTCCGTCAGCATCGCTCCGTACCCGATCAGTCGCGCGTCGGTTTCCCTTTCCAGCAGCTTCGGCGTCGTGCCGCTCGCGATCAGCGCGTGAAACCCGGAGATGGCGCCGCACGCGATCGTGATGAACACAAATGGAAAGACTTTCCCTGCGAACACGGGGCCGGTCCCATCCGTGAACCTCGTCAGCGCCGGCATCTGCAGCGGAGGCAGCACGATGATGATCCCGGCCGCCAGAGCCGCGATTACTCCGATCTTCACGAACGCCGACAGATAATCCCGCGGCGCGAGGAGCAGCCACACCGGCAGCACCGAAGCGAGGAAGCTGTACCCCATCAACAGAAAGGCGAGCGTCGTCCCGGACAGAGTGAACTCCGGCGCCAGCGACGGATTCTCCGCAACCCACCGTCCGACGTACAGGGCGGCGATCAGAAGCACGAGTCCCATCGCGCTTGCTTCGAGAACTCGATGGGGGCGTATCCACCGCAGATAAACACCCATCAGCAATGCGATCGGGATCGTCAGGGCGATCGTCACCGTTCCCCAGGGGCTCGACTTGAGGGCGTTCACGACGACGAGCCCGAGCACGGCGAGGAGAATCACCATAATTCCGAGCACCGCGACGAGCGCAGTGTACCCGCCGATCGTCCCGATCTCCTCCTTCGCCATCTGGCCAAGCGATTTTCCGTCGCGTCGCACCGACGCGCAGAGAATCACCATATCCTGAACCGCACCGCCGAGCGCGACGCCGACGATGATCCAGATCGCGCCGGGAAGAAAGCCGAACTGCGCCGCCAGCGTCGGACCGACGAGCGGCCCGGGACCGGCGATCGCCGCGAAGTGGTGGCCGAACACCACCCACTTATTCGTCGGGCAAAAATCGCGTCCGTTGTTCAGCCGCTCGGCCGGCGTCGGCCGCGAGGCGTTCAAGGCAAAAATCCGCGACGCAAGGAAGCGGGAATAGAACCTGTAAGCGACGGCGTAGGTGCAGACCGCCGCCGTCAGCAGCCACGCGGCGTTGATCTGCTCACCGCGCGAGAGGGCGAGAACGGCGAACGCGCCCGCGCCGGAAAATGCAACCAGAGTCCAGATTATCGTGCTGCGAAGCTTGAGCATCCGTTGTGGTTTCGGGTGCGCTGAAATTGAGGAGCGGTTAACTTTCCCGCAATCATCCCGACCCCACGCGCATAGTGCGAATTGCCGGAATAACGACTCTCGCGGTGCTCCTCACCGGATGCGCCTCCGCCCCTCCGGCGGCGCAGCCCGCTTCGGGCACGACGTCGGAAGTGCCGCGGCCCCTGGAGCGACTCGTCGGCCAGGCGATCATCGTGCTCCCAACGCAATACCTGGCTTTCGGCGACAGCCTCGGCTGGCGAAGCGCCATTACCCGGCGCGCCGACTATCTCGCCGGGCTCGATGATGAGATCGGATTCGCACTCGGCGAGCGCGGACTTTCGAGAAAGTGGACGTTCGCTAACGCCATCTCCCGCGCGGCAAGGAACAACAGCACGGTGATCGCGGATCCGCACGCGCTGTCAGCGGAGTCGCTTCGCGGACACATCAAGCTCGAAGAGACTCTGGCGGAGCCGCTCGGGTCGCAGATCAGATCCCTGCTCGCGCTGGAGACCGGAAGATTCGTCCTCCTTCCCGTCGAGCTGAAGACCGAGAGCGCAAATGGTACGGGCGTTGCCGTGCTCAAGCTGATGCTGATTGACGCGAGGCTGGCGAAGGTGAAATGGATCGGGGAAGTGAGGAGCGAGCGGCTGCGGCAGTTTTCTCCCGCGCTGGCGGCGAGCGTCGCGTCGCGCCTCGCCGATCTCATCGCGCCGTAAATGGAAGTCGAAACGGTATCAGTCTTTCACGTCTCCGATCTTCATTTCGGAAGACCGGCGGTCCCCGAGCAGATTGAGGCGATCGAGGAGATAATCCAGGCCGAGAAATTCGATGTCGTCGCCATTTCCGGCGACCACTCGCAGCGGGCGAGGGCGGGAGAATTTCAGCGCGCGGCAGTGTTCATCCGCGACGCCGAGAAAGTGAGCAAGGTGATCACCATCCCCGGCAACCACGACGTCGCGTGGTGGCGCTCGCCCCTCGGATTCGGCAGGAAGGCGAAGATCTATGAGTGGTATCGCCGCTTCATCACTCCCGAGTTGGAGCCGGTTCTGCAGGTTCCCGGCGCGACGTTCGTCGGCATCAACACTTCACACGGCGTGACGAAGCGCACGCTGACCTGGAACCTTCGCGACATCTCCATCATCGGCGACGTTAAAAAGGGGCAGCTCACGAAAGCCAAGATCGCGTTCGACAGCGGTCCCATCAGCGACGCGCGGGTAATCGTGATGCACCACAACCCGGTGCGCGGCGAGCTTTCCGGGCGCCACGGCCTCAAGAACACGCAAAAGATTCTGGGCGCCTTCGCCGAAATGGGCGTTGACCTCGTCCTCTGCGGCCACGACCATCAGGAATCGGTTCACTACATCGAGCACACGAAGAAGGGAACGGTGATCTCGACTGCCGGCACCGTTTCGAACCGCTCGCGCGGCGGGCGCCCCTCATCGGTGAACATTATTCTGATCAAGCCGGAAACGATCGAAGTCGTGACGCGCATCTGGTCGCAGGACGCGCGCACATTCGTGAAGGGGCCGCACGAAGTGTTCAAGCGATGATTTTCCGTTTCGACTGGGGCCAGCTGGCGCTCCGGCTCGACGACGAGCCACCGAAAAATGCGGAGGAGCTGCAGGTCAGGCTTCGCGCGCTCGGGCTTGGGACGATGCACAAGGTGAAGCTGACTCGGAACAGGACCGTGGTCGTCAGTCACGGGCGCGGCGAGCTGCGCATTCACCACAGCTTTCTCACCGCTCCGGAAGAAGTATGGCGGGCGGTGATCGCATTCGTCCACGCGCGGAACAAGGATAAGCGATCCGAAGCGCGGCAAAAGATTCTCGCCTTCCCGATTCAACTTCCGGACGACGCTCCGGTGCGACGCAGACCTCCTGATCGCACCGATCCCCGCGACGAGCCACTCGTCGCCGAGCTGATCAGGCTGCACGGCGAGTTCAACCGCGAACAGTTTGAAGGCAGGCTGGCGCTGGTGCAAATCAGGGTATCGCGCCGGATGCGCTCGCGCCTCGGACACTACTCGAAGGCGGACAGATTCGGTCCCGCCGAGATCGCGGTCAGCCGCCGGCACATCCGGCGCGACGGATGGGACGAGGCGTCGCATACGCTGCTCCACGAAATGGTTCACCAGTGGCAGGATGAACAGGGGCTCGGCCTGAATCACGGCGCGCACTTCCGTGCCAAGGCGCGGGCGATCGGCATCACTCCGTCCGCCTGTAGAGCGGTCGCCTAGCGCCGCAAATTTGGCCGCCCCCCTCGGCCAAGGCTAAGTTTCCATTATGGCAACCGATTTCTACAACATCGATTCCGCGCTCTCAGAAGAGGAGCGCGCCGTTCGCGACAGCATCCGCCAATTCGTGGATGACAAGGTCATCCCCGTCATCGGAAAGGCATACGTCGAAGGGAAGTTTCCCAAGGAGATCATTCCGCAGATGGCGGAGCTCGGCGTGTTCGGGGCGAATTTGCCCGAAGAGTACGGCTGCGCCGGACTGAATAACGTCGCTTACGGGCTGATAATGCAGGAGCTCGAGCGCGGTGATTCTGGTGTGCGCTCATTCGCGTCCGTTCAGGGCGCGCTCGTGATGTATCCGATCTACGCCTTCGGGTCCGAAGAGCAGAAGAAGGAATATCTGCCGAAGATGGCGCGCGGAGAAATAATTGGCTGCTTCGGTCTGACCGAGCCGGATTATGGATCTGATCCTTCCGGTATGATCACCACCGCGCGTGAGCAGGCGGACGGCAGTTGGATTATGAACGGCGCCAAGATGTGGATCACCAACGGCTCGACTGCCCAGGTGGCGATCGTATGGGCGAAAACAGGAGAAGACAAATCCGCTTCGTCCATCCGCGGCTTCATCGTGCCGACCAACGCGCCGGGCTTCACCGCCCGCGACCAGAAGGGGAAGCTCTCTCTTCGCGCGTCGGATACCAGCGAATTGGTAATGCAGGACGTCCGCCTGCCGGCGGATGCGATTCTTCCAAAATCCGGCGGACTGAAGAGTCCGCTGATGTGCCTCACCCAGGCACGGTATGGCATCGCGTGGGGAGCGGTGGGTGCCGCGATCGCCTGTTACGAGGAAGCGGTCGCCTACGCGACGAATCGCGTGATGTTCAAGAAGCCGATCGCCTCATTCCAGATCCAGCAGCAGCGGCTCGCTGAGATGCTCACCGAGATCGTGAAGGCGCAGCTTCTCGTCTTGCACCTCGGGCGGCTCAAGGACGCGGGGAATTTCTCACCGCAGCAGGTGTCGCTCGCCAAACGGAACAACGTGAGCATCGCCACCGATATCGCCCGTGAGGCCCGGCGGCTCCTCGGCGCGAACGGCATTCTGGCCGAATACGCATCAATGCGCCATATGGCCAACCTCGAGAGCGTCTACACGTATGAGGGGACGCACGACATCCATACGCTCATCCTCGGGCAGGCGATTACGGGCATCAATGCATTCGAATGATGTGCGCCTGACGCTCGGCTGACGGTGCGTGGGAATATTTCACCCCAGGTACCCAGCGGAGCGGAGCAGGAACACAGAAACGGACGGATACTAAAGAGGCCCGGGAATTTCTCCGGGCCTTTTTTGCGTTCGGGAACGGGCTCTAGTCGTTCGTGACCTTCGTCCAGAAGATGAGAACTCCGCAATATCCCGGGGACGCATTATAGTCGCTCGGCGAATTCAGGGACGGATAGAACTCAATCCCGCGCAGCGAACTCGGGCTAATGCTGTTGACGTCAAAGGCCCACATCACTTTCACTCCATCCAGAAAAACCTGAGAGAAGCAGCGTTTGCCGCTTTCCTCCGAGCCCGCGACGGTGGCACCGGTCGGGAGACGATAGAACCGCACCTGAGGGATGGTGTGGAGGACGGTGGTCATATCGTGCTCGCGAGCGGCAGCCAGCTCCTGCGCAGTGATGAAGGACCCGAATCCGTGTTTCCGCCGGCCCTCGAACGCAGTGATGTTGTCGTAGTAGAGCGAGCGCGCCGTGTCGGGAGCGACGACCTTCACCCTGGCGAGAACGATCGGGCTCGGCGTAAGCTGGAACTGCTGGGCGGTCGTCTCGTCGGGCTCGAACTTCATCCGCATCACCCGCGGGGCGAATCCGAACTGCCTGATGATCACGTCGTATTCGCCGGGCTTGATATGGTCCATTCTGAAATGGCCTGCGCTGTCGGTGTATGCGCCGAGGCGGAGCGAAGGGATGGCCACTTCGGCGTGGCCAAGCGGGGAATCGGCGGAATCGGACCGTACCGATCCCAGCAGCACTGCCTGGGCGCGGGCGTGCAAGGGGGCGACGGAGCACAGGACCGCCGCGAGCGCGAATAATGCTTTCTGGTTCCCGGTCACTTGCCTAAACGGTGCATGGCGGCGCTCCGGTCTGCCACTCATTCAACGTTACATAGGGGTTAAGATTTTGGCTATCTTCTATGTGAATCTTTTCACAATGGAGCTGACTGCGTGAAAATCGCAGTGTGTATCAAACGCGTACCAGATATGGACGTCCGTTTTCGCATCGGTGCCGATTCCGCGTCGGTGGATGAAACGGGCCTCAAATACGACATCAACGACTTCGATGCGTGGGCTGTCGAAGCTGCGCTGCAGCTGCGTGAAAAAGCCGGCGCCGGAGAAGTGACGGTCATATCACTCGGTCCTGACGCCGCCCAGGAGACTCTGCGCAAAGCGCTCAGTATGGGAGCTGACAAGGCCGTTCACCTCAAGACGGACAAGATTCCATTCGACAGCTCCGTGATCGCCAAGGCGCTCGCCGATGAGCTGCGGCCGGGTGCGTACGACATCGTGCTGTTCGGGAAGATGGCGCCCGATTCCTCGAACGGAGTTACCGGGCCGATCGCAGCCGAGCTGCTTGGCATCGCGTGCGTAACTGCGATTTCGTCGCTCGAGGTGAGCGGGCAGAGCGGAACAGCCAAACGCGAGGTCGAAGGCGCGCAGGAAATCACCGAGTTCAAGCTGCCCGTTCTTTTGACTGTGGATGAGGGACTGAACACCGCCCGGTATCCGACACTGAAGGGCATTATGGCGGCGAAGAAAAAACCTCTCGAAGTGAAGCACGTTCAGCTCGACGAGGCGAAAGTGACTGTGAAAAAGATGGAACTGCCGCCCGAGCGATCCGCAGGCAAGATCGTCGGCGAGGGCGCCGCAGCCGTTCCGGAATTGGTCCGGCTGCTCCAAACCGAAGCCAAGGTCATTTAATGGCAAATATTTTTGCGTTTGCGGAGACGCGTGGCGGAGTTCCGCGCAAAGTTGCCCTGGAAGCCGTAACGGCGGCGCGGATGCTCGCCGATGCCACTGGTGGTGGCGAGGTGCACGCGATGATCGTCGGCGCCCCGGGCATCGCCGCGAAGGCGCAGCAGCTCGGTGAGCACGGCGCGGACGTTGTGTACGTCGTCGAGCACGAAGCCCTCGCCAACTACAGTCCGGAGGTCGCAGCGGCGACTGCCGCCGAGCGCGTGAAGGCGGGCGGATATCGCGTCGCGGTGTTCAGCACTTCGGCGCAGGGGCGGGATCTTGCGCCTCGCGTCGCCGCGAAGCTGGGGGCGGGAATCGTCACTGACGTCACGTCGTTCAGGATCGAAGCTGACGCGCTCGTCGTGAATCACCCGATGAACATCGGAAAGGTCGGTGCGACCATTGCCATCGCCGGCCCGCTGGCAGTCATCGCAATGCGTCCGAACGTGATCGCTCCTGCGGCGAATGCGAAAGCGGGCCGAGTGGAAGCGGTGCCGCCGGCGCTCGATCCGGCACAGGCGAGAGTTATCGTGGCCGAGACGAAGCAGGGCGGCGGTGGAAAGCTCGATCTCGCCGAGGCGCCGGTAGTCATCGCCGGCGGACGCGGACTCAAGGCGGCGGAGAACTTCAAGCTCGTAGAGGATCTCGCAGCGGCTTTCGGAAACGCCGCCGTCGGAGCGACGCGCGCCGTAACCGACGACGGCTGGCGTCCGCACAGCGATCAGATCGGTCAAACCGGACGGTTGGTGAGTCCCGAGCTTTACATCGCGGTGGGGATTTCAGGCGCAGTGCAGCATCTCGCCGGAATGCGAACGTCGAAGACGATCGTCGCCATCAATAAGGACAAGGACGCGCCGATCTTCAAGGTCGCGGACTATGGAATTGTTGGTGATGTGTTCGAGGTTGTGCCCGCGCTGACGGAAGCGATCAAGGAAGCGAAGAAGGGGCATTGATGGCAGACGTGAGAAGCGGCCGCGTACTTCCCATCCAGCACCAGCCGCCGCTTCCCATCGAGCGGCTAATTGTGCGCGACGCTCCCGATCCCGAAGCGGTGCCGATGGACGTCGCGTTCGTCGGCGGTGGACCGGCAGGTCTTGCCGGCGCGATCGAGCTCGCTCGCCTCGTCAAGCAGGACAACGAAGCGGGCGGTGATCTCGGCGACATTCAGATCGCCGTCCTCGAGAAAGCGGGCGCGCTGGGCGAAGCGTCGCTCTCGGGCGCGGTCGTGAATCCCTCCGCGATGCGCGAGCTCTTTCCCGATCTCGCCGATGCGGACTTTCCTTTTCGCGGGCCGGTGTCGAAGGAGCGCGTGTATTTCCTCACCGGTAGCCATAGTGTTCGCATCCCGACACCGCCGACGATGCAGAACCACGGCAACCAGATCGCATCGCTTTCTGAAGTCGTCCGCTGGCTCGGCGACAAGGCGGAAGCGCTCGGCGTGAACGTGTTCACGGGGTTCCCCGTTGCGTCGCTGCTCGCCGAGGGTGACCGCGTTACGGGAGTGCGCACGACGCCCACCGGCCTGTCGCGCGATGGAAGCCAAGGCAGCGGATTCGCGCCGCCAACGGACATCACCGCGGGGATTACCGTGTTGTCGGAAGGGACGCGCGGCGCCCTGACGCAGGCATATCTCGACTGGCAGAAGATTCCCTCCGCTAACCCGCAAATCTTCGCGCTCGGCGTGAAGGAAATTTGGGAGACGAAGCAGCCCCTCGATTCCATCATCCATACGCTCGGGTGGCCCGTTCCGCGCGACGCGTTCGGCGGAAGCTTTATGTATCCGCTCACGCCGAATCTCGTCGCTGTCGGGCTCGTCGTCGGTCTCGACTACGCGACTACGACGCTCGATGTCCACGAGATGCTGCAGCGGATGAAGACGCATCCACTGTTCAAGAAGTATCTCGAAGGCGGAGAGATGGTCGAATGGGGAGCGAAGACGATTCCCGAAGGCGGCTACTTCGCTTGGCCGCAGCGGCGACACGGTGCCGGGGTGATGATCGCCGGCGACGCGGCTGGATTCGTCGAGGTCGCCTCGCTCAAGGGAGTGCACTACGCGATGCAGTCGGGGATGTTCGCCGCGCGTACGGCATTCGCGGCACTGAAAAAGAAGGACACCAGCGCGTCCGCGCTCTCCGGCTACGATCGAATGGTGGATGAGAGCTTCATCCGCGACGATCTGTACAAGCGTCGCAATATGCGCCTCGCCTTTCAGAAGAGCGGGTTCTTCCTTGGCGGAATCAAGGCCACGCTGATGACGCTCACCGGCGGCAAGTTTCCCGGCGGAAAAATTGATTCACACGCCGACAACGCCGAGCCGAAGCGGGTCGAGGCGGCAGCTCCCTTCGTTCCCGATGGAAAGCTCACATTCAGCAAGCTTGACGCCGTATTCAAGTCGGGGAACGCGACCCGCGACGATATTCCATCACACCTCGTCGTCGGGAAGGACATCACCTCGGAAGTGTCGGAGTTCTACACCCACGTTTGTCCCGCGGGGGTATATGAGCGCGACGGCGACCGGCTCGTCGTCAGTCCGGCGAACTGCGTTGACTGCAAGGCTACTGACGTTTTGGGCCCGCGGTGGACACCGCGCGAGGGCGGGAGCGGTCCCAAGTATCGGATGATGTAGCCGTCAGTGACCGATGGTGTAGATGTCTATTTTTTGTTTGACCGCTCCCTGTTCCCAGGGGAGCGATTTCTTTTCCAGCACCTTCAGGCCGAGTCCGGTGCACGAGTGTAGAAACGCCGGCGTCGAAACGCGACCCGGGTCGGCGATGATCGCGTGCCCGTCGAACTGCAGCAGCTTCTCGAAAACGCGTGGCAGAAGACCCGCGTACTCGCGCTCATAAATCACGTCCGACGCGAGGATCAGATCGAACCGGCCGAGGTTGGCGGGAAGCTCTCGCCAGTTAACCATCTGCGTCTTCGCCTCGCGCGAAATGATGCGGCAGGTATTTGCGCGCGTGAATTCCAGCGCCGGTTCATAGTAGTCCGTAGCGAGCACCTCGAGGCCGGCAGTCATCGCCGCAGTGGTGACGACGCCGACGCCGCAGCCGAGCTCGATCGTGCGCATCCCGCTCCGCGCCGCGGACAGATTTCCATTCACGAGCTCGCCCGCGAGAACGATTGACGCGGGCCAGATGGCCGCCCAGTAGGGAAGCCGCTCGTCTCCGACAAAATCTTCCTCGGAGATCAGATCGTCGGCGCTATCGGGCCGAAGGATGTCGAACGTTCCGCCGCCGACCGAGAGCGGCTCAGCCACCACTCTGAATCGGCGCTCCAGGTCGTCTGTGAGCTCTTCGGCGCAGCTCACGTCAACGCGAGCTCCTCGAGCTCGAATGGAAAATCGCCAAGCGGGATCGCGCGCATCTCGGCGCCGGGGGCGTAGCGTTTCGATTCAGCGGGGACGACGAGGAGCGCGTTCGCGGCGGCGAGCGAGGAAAGCGACGCCGAGCTCTGCGAGCGAGTCAGTCGGGCCCGGTAGCGATCGCCGTCACGCGTCAGTGAGGCGCGAAGGAAATGCGTCAGCTCCGCGCTGATTGTAATCTCGTCATCGACAGTGACAGGGAGCGGGCGGCGGAAAAGGCGGCTGTGTCCGAGCATTTTCCGAATGATAGCGCGTCCGAACAGCTCGAACGTGACGACGGCGGACACCGGATTGCCAGACAGTCCGAGCCAGGGAATGCCGTTCAGATCGCCGAAAGCGAGAGGAGCGCCGGGGCGGATCTTCACCTTCCAGAATTTCAATTTTCGGCCGAGGGAGGCGAACACATCGCGCGTGTAATCGGCATCGCCGACGGAGATTCCCGCCGTAGTTATGACGAGATCGCAGCTAACCGCTTTCTCCAGCTTCACGCGCAACGCTTGTGGCGTGTCGGCGGCAATGCCGAGGTCGATCGGGTCTCCCCCCGCGTCGCGTACGAGCGCGGGGAGGGTGTAGCTGTTGGTGGAGACGATTCTCCTGCCCGCCTCCACTTCGGAAAAGTGCCCGACTTCGACAAGCTCGTCACCGGAGCTTATGATTGCCACTCTTGGCCGGCTGTGAACCGATATCCGGGTGACGCCGGCGGAGAGTAGTACTCCGATCAACGAGGGCGTAATCACAGCTCCCATTGCGGCGATGATCTGACCGGCAGCGAAATCCTCTCCCGCCGGGCGAACGTTTCGGCCGGCATCGCGTGCGTCGCGGATGGCAACGCGATCCGATCCGCCGTCAGTGTCTTCGATGCGAATGACTGTGTCCGCACCTTCGGGCACGGGCGCTCCGGTCATTATCCGCATCGCTTCACCGGCGCGCAGCTCGCGTGGGGGGAACTGTCCCGCCGCGATGCTTGCGACGACAGGCAGCGCGACGGGGGATGAGCTCGACGCGGACGCAACGTCGGCGCGGCGCACCGCGAAACCGTCCATCGAGGAATTGTTCCACGGCGGGATCGTGACGGATGCGACGACGTTTTCTGCCATCACCCGTCCCGCGCACTCGACGGTTGCCACCCGCTCGGGTGCGAGCGGGCGGATGTCCTCGAGAATCCGCGCGCTAGCTTCGCGCGGAGTCAGCATCTAGTTGGCGTGGCTGTCGTACGAAGCCAGCGCTGCGCCGATCGCATCGCCCACCGCCGTCACATCGCTGGAGCGCGTCGTGAAGTTGTTGCAGAGAATGCTGAAGATGAGGCGGACCCCATCAGAGGTGGTGACATAGCCGGAGAGTGAGATGGCGTGCTGAAGCGTTCCCGTCTTGGCGTGAAGGTTCCATTGGGCCGGTGTGCCTTTCATTCTGTTGCGAATCGTTCCGTCAACACCAGCGATCGGCATCGAGCTGTAGTAGAGCTGAAAGTCGGGATCCTTCGCCATCGTCGCGAGAACGCGAACGACAGTCTCCGGCGTGAGGAGGTCGTGCGGACTCAGGCCACTTCCGTCGCGAAGCACGAATCCGTCGGGCGCAATTCCCCACGCGAGGAGCTGCTGCCTGTAAATGCGAAGCGCGCTGTCGGCAATGCCCGAGCCGGCTCGCTCGAGTCCGATCGTTTTCATCAACAGCTCGCCGAACTGGTTCTGCGACGGTTTCAGAAACGCGGGCAGGATTTCGCGCAGCGGCAGCGAATGAAAGACGAACAGAGTGTCGATCGCCGGCAGCGGATCCAGCGACTTAGGCGCGACGCCGCCACCGATCGTAAGCCCGCGGCGGGTCAGTCCAAGCGCGAGAGCGTTCAGATAATTCCTGTCCGGGTCGGGCGACGGTCCCGAGAAGAGACTGTCGAGCCCGCCACCCGCCTTCGGAAATGTCGGCGCCATCCCGTCGTTGAAGAAGAGCTCATCGGTGCCCGCGCCGTAGTACTCGCCGAGGTCGTCCCATCCCCAGCTCTCGCCGTGTATGGAGTCGGGAAATGCATTCCCCCCGCTGACGATCGCTCCAGTGATCCGCTTTATGCCGCGCGCGCGAAGCGAATCCGCGAAACCGTACATCACGTTCATCGCGTTACCACGCAGTGTGTCGTTCACGGACGGGTCCCCGCGCCCGATCACGATTAGATCGCCGTTGAGAACGGAGTCACGAACAGAGCCGCGCGCGGCGAACGTCGTTTGATATTTGAAGTCGGGACCGAGCTGTTTGAGCGCGACCGCCGAGGTAATGATCTTCATGTTCGACGCCGGAATGAACAGCTTGCCGGCGTTGTGCGAGAACAGAGTGTCGGCGGTTTGCGGATTCACCACCAACACCCCGAATTCCGCGCTGCGGAACTTCGGCTGTGAAATGACAGAGTCGATGAGGCGCACCAGCGACGCGCGCCCCGTCACTGCCGGCGGCACGATCAGCGACGGCGACGTGTCCGACGGCCTGATCGTCGCCGGTGGAATCTTCGGTGTCGGTGCGACGGCTGCCGGGGGCGTGCAGGCGGCGAGAACAACGCCGATGCCCGTAACCGACACTCTCACCGCATTCACGAATCTCATCGCGCTCCTCGAGTTGTTACGATTCATATGTCGAGCCCAGGGTCGTGTCCTCGCCTACAGTGACTCGCGTCACCTTCGCGGTTCCGCTCAACTTATTTTGAACTCTCTCGAAGATAAAGCGCGCCAGATTCTCCCCCGATGGAATCATCTTGCCGTCAGCGAACTCCGGTACTTCGAGATTGATGTTTCTGTGGTCGAACCGCGACGTCACCTCGGCCGCCAGGATCCGATCTAGCTCGCCCAAGTCAATGAGGAATCCGGTCTCATCGCTGATCGGGCCTGAAACAGTGACGTCGCAGACGTAGTTGTGACCGTGATAGTTCGGGAGCGAGCAAGGCCCGAACGTGGCGACGTTCTTCTCGTCGCTCCAATCGGGCCTGCGATATCGGTGCGCCGCGGAAAACGAGACTCGGCGGGTGAGAGATGCAGTCGGCATAGGGAACTAATTTGCCGAAAAACGAGAACCGTGACTACAACGAGGAACTAGGGACGAGGGAATGGACCCCGGGTTCGCTCGTCTCCGGAAATTCCGGGCTGCGGAAAATCCTTCCCGCTTTACTGCTCCCTAGTCCCTAGTCCCTCGTCGTCTTTAATGCTGTTCTCCCCCGGTGTCCGACGGGACGTCGGTCCCCCTCAGTCCCTCAGGGGTCGGCGAGTCAGGCGGGTTCCAGGGGATCCCTTCGCTGATCGCCTCTGAGACATCGGTCGTTCCGTCGAGCTCGGATTCGACGTTCTCGGACAGCGGCTCCGCCTCGTCCACAAGCTGATCGTCTATCGCTTCCGGACTTTCCGCCCGCCGGCTGGGATCCACGAAGATGTCGTTCTCGATCGCCGCGATTCCAATGACGTCGGTGAGGAGATGATCCACCACCCGGCGCTCCGATTCAGTTCCCACTCGTCCGGAGACCTTCACTACGCCGCGGTTTACCTCGACATCCACATCCGCGGGATCGAATGCGACTTGCTCGTCGAGCCGGCCGCGAATCAACGAGCGCAGCTCGCCGTCACTCATGTTCTCAAGTCCCGCGATATTCTCGAAATCATTTGCCACGTTTCCCCCTTCCTCCGATCGCCCGGTGAGCCGGGCATTGCGTTATCGGAAGAACAGGCGGGACACCCCTACCGTCAGTGTCGGATTGTTCCTCCAAAAAGAACGGGCGGTGCCCTGTGCGGCAACCGGCGTATTGTCCGCCGAATTGATGAAGTACGCGGCCGGCGTTTTTAGCTGATACAGGTAATCTGTGAGATCCACCCTGATCTGATAATGCCCGCCGGGCACATACCGCACGCCCGTCCCCAATGAGATAGCAAAGGGAGTGCCGAAGGTGAACGGATCCTTGGCCACGGTGCAGGTGCAGGAGGCGATTCCGGCCCCGAAATTCACCGTCGGAACGAGGCTATGATAGCTCTTCATCCCCGTCAGGTTGACGCTCATCCCGATGTCATAAAGGCTGATAAGCGATGAATGGCTTCCGAGCGAGCGCTTCGTTTTCGCGAGCGTCGGATCGACGCCGATGCGGTTCGTCGAGACCCGGCCGTAACGGACGAACAGATTCGCCGGCCCGCCGACGTGGATCTGGTAGAGCAGCCCAAGGATCGCCCCGGGCTTCGGCGCGACGCCGACCGGATCTGCCCCGGCGTTGAAGTGCCCGCCGAAAAGCGTCAGCTCCTGACCGCCATCGATGTCACGGAAGGGGCTGTGCTCCGGCGAATGACCGACCTGCGCGGACGCGGTTGTGGCAATAAAAAAGAGCGCGATGGCTCCGAAAATCTGCTTCACGAATTAACTCCGAGATTGACGCCGCTCATCTCTCGCGGCTGCTCGATGCCGAGCATTGATAATATAGTTGGGGCCACATCGCACAGAGCGCCGCCGCCGCGAAGCGGCGCGCCCTTTTCCCCGCCGAGCACGACGAACGGGACAGGGTTCGTAGTGTGCGCCGTGTGCGGTCCGCCCGTCTCTGGATCGATCATCATCTCGGCGTTGCCGTGATCGGCGGTGATGAGCAGCGTGAACCCGGCCTTTTCCGCCGCCGCGATCACTCGTGCGAGCGATGCGTCCACTGTCTCCACCGCCTTGATCGTAGCCGGAATCGAGCCGCTGTGTCCCACCATATCCGCGTTCGCGTAGTTGCAGAGAATGAAATCGTGATCGAGGGACGAGATTCCCTTTACCAGCGCGTCGGTCACACCCGCCGCGCTCATCTCCGGCTTCAGGTCGTACGTCGCGACCTTCTGACTGGGGATCAGCACGCGCTCCTCTCCTTTGTAAGGCTCCTCGACGCCGCCATTGAAGAAGTAAGTCACGTGCGGATACTTCTCGGTTTCCGCCGTCTTCAACATCGTGCGCCCCTCGGAAGAGAGGACCTGTGCCAGAATCCGCTCCATCGAGGTCGGTGCGAACGCGACCGGGACGGCGAAGCCGCGGTCGTAGCTGGTAAGCGTGACCACCGTGAGCTGCGGCCGGCCCGATACGTCGAAGCCATTGAACTTCGGATCGATGAGCGCGCTCACGATCTGGCGCATCCTGTCGGAGCGATAGTTGAAGCAGATCACTGCGTCGCCGTCGCGCATCGGCGCTACGGCCGGGCCCCCGGATTCGATCGCGACCGGCTTGATGAACTCGTCGGTCGTTCCCTGATCATACGCGGTCTGAATCGCTGCCAGCGGGTCGTCCGCTCTCGGACCTTCTCCGCGGACGATCGCCTGATACGCGAGTCCGGTGCGGTCCCACCGCCGGTCGCGATCCATCGCGAAATAGCGGCCGGAGACGCTCGCGATTCTTACCGACGACGCGCCCGACCCGTAGCGATCGATGTCGGCGATAAGCTGCTTCGTGTAACCGAGCGCAGACTTGGGCAGCGTGTCTCGTCCGTCGAGAAATGCGTGAATGGCTACGCGCTCCACCTTTTCCTGCCGTGCGAGCCCGAGTGCGGCGAAGAGATGGGTGTCAATCGCGTGAACGCCGCCGGCGCCGATCAGTCCGATTAGATGCAGCGTCGCGCCAGGCTTCCTCGCAACCCGGCACGCTTCGAGGAGCGCGGGGTTGCTGAAAAAGCTTCCATCCTCGATCGCCGCGTTAATTCGAACCAGATCCTGCATCACCACGCGGCCGGCGCCGAGGTTCAGGTGACCGACCTCGCTGTTCCCCATTTGTCCCTTCGGCAGCCCGACCCGCAGCCCCGACGCTTCGAGGAGAGTCTTTGCATCGCTAGCCCATATCTTGTCCCACGTCGGCGTGTTGGCGAGCGCGATCGCGTTGGCCTCTCGCTCTTTGCGATAGCCCCATCCGTCGAGGACGACGAGGGCAACGCGGCGGTTGTCTTTATTTGATGAGGACATTTCTGGATGCCAAATTACATCTCCTCACACACCTTTAGGTATGTTGCCAGCAAATGACGAACGACGATAAGCCCCGGGACCCGCACAGCGGCGATCTCATCACACGACGGTCCTCGACCCGCGAGCAGGAAGGGGATCGCCGCCGAAAGCATTGGACCGATTTCCGCCGTGCCTATCCGGGATTCATCTTCACGCTCGGTGTCGCCGTGCTGGCGATGGTGCTGGTGGACGGCTGGCTCGTCTACCGCCGAGTTGCATACGCGAATGAAATCGGCACGCTTCGCGGGCATATGTCCGGGTCGGAGCGAGAGAAGACTGACGCCATCGTTGACGCGACCGAGAGCAAGGCGCGCATTGAGCTCGAGCTCGCCAAGCGGCAAGCGCGTCTCGAAAAGCGCTTCCACCTGAACGTCTCAGTGGACAGCGCGCGGATGTATCTGGAAAGCCAAGGCGCGACGCTGCGTGAAATGGCGGTGCAGTTCGGGCCGGAGCGTAACGTTACTCCCGCCGGCGATTCGCTCCCCGCAACCGTGCCACGCGGCGAGCGCACCGTCGCGGGAGTCGGAGCGAACGAGATCACTCTCGACGGCGGAACGCGAATCCTCGCCGCGGGTAGTTCTCTAGAGAAGGAAACCGCTCCCGTCCCCGCCGGCGCACTCCGCATTGGCCGCGCCGATATGGAAGCGATCAGGCCCAATCTCTCCCCAGGAATGAAGGTGTATTTCTACTAATGAGGAATTTCTCTTGAGCTTCCGGGAATACGTCACCCACGGTGGGAAGATGGTATGGCTGCTGCTGCTCGGATTCGTCGGCGCGGCCGCGCTCAGCTTTCTGCTGCTCGGAAAGACCATCGACCTCCGCTTCCAGCGCGACGTCAACCGAATGGTGTACAACGACAATCTCGATGTGCTCCGCGGCATCAAGGCGCAGGAGGGATTGCTCACCGACAGCCTGAAGCGGCTGATGACTTCCACTCCCGGCGAAGCGGCCGGCCAGCCCTACATCGTCGTCTCGATGGCCGACCACCAGCTTTGGTACAAGAAGGGAAGCGAAGTGCTGTTCAACGCCCCCGTCGCGACGGGCAGCGGCAAGGAGCTCGTCGGCGGAGGCAGCGAGGGACAATGGCGATTCGAAACTCCGCGCGGACGCCTGACAGTCCAGGCGAAGGATGAGAATCCGGCCTGGGTTCCGCCCGATTGGCACTATGTCGAACAGGCACACAAGAAAGGGTTGGGAATCGTCCATCTCTCCAGCGGGCAGGAGATTCCGACCGGGGACGGTGTCATCACCACGTCTGGTGGCCAGGTCGTCAAGCGGATGAACAACGGTCAGGTCATTGACCTCGGCGCCGCCAAAGAAGGACACGAAATCGTCGCCGGCGGAAACATTATCGTGCCTCCCTACGGAACCACCCAGCGCCGGTACTTGGGCGTCCTCGGAACCCGGCGCCTCGAGTTGGGCGACGGCTATGGCATCCACGGCACTGATCACCCTGAATCCATCGGCCAGTCCGTCAGTCACGGGTGCGTCCGGATGCGCAACGAGGACATCGAAAAGCTCTATCCGATGGTTCCGGTGGGCACTCCAGTGTACATCTACTAAAAAGAGGCTGTAAACAGTTGGATTAGGGGTGGGGCCCGGCTAACTTCAAAAGATGCCTCAACGCCGCGTTAGCTCGAATCTGGTTACCGCCGCATTGACGGTGGTTGCAGCTATCGCCGCGCTCCATTTCACGCGGCCGCTCCAGGAAATGGAGCAGGGTCCCTTCGCGGGCTTTCTCACGCATACAATCCTGCCGCGCGCCGTGCCGTCGGCGACGGCGTTCGGGGAGAGTGGCGAGGTCAAGCTCAAGTTTGCCCTGCCGGGCGGGACGATCTCGTATCCCCTAGACGTTCACGGCGATCCGAGCGAGCTCTCGTATGCGTGGACACGCCTTGGCGAGTCCACTCTCGCGACTCCGCCGAAAGCGCTCATAGGCTCGCACGTTGTCGCCCCGCTCTCTGCCGGCTTCTATCAGCTGCAGCTCGTGCGCGGTCGCGTGCGCCGTCCCGTTGACGGTCTCACCCTCGCGGTGATGGTTCCTTTCGCGGAGAAGGAACAGGGCCTCGTTCGCGGATATCGTATCGGTACTTATCTCGCTGAGCGTCTGACGGGCAAGACGCCGCCACCAGAAGGATTCCTGGAAATCTCGCCGCGCGACGTGGACATCCCCATCACCAAGCACCTGCGCGTCGGAGATTTTCTGAATCACGACGACCAGAACAGCTGGCCTCGCTACGCGGCGGTGAGTCCTCGGCTCCTCGACAAGCTGGAGCTCGTCGTCGCCGAGATCGCGAGATGGCACGGCAGCGGCGACAGCGCGAAAGTCAACGTGGACATCGACGTCCACTCGGGCTTCCGCGCGCCCGATCACAATCGCAGCGTCCGCCGCGCCGCAACCGACAGCCAGCACCAGTACGGTGACGCCGCCGACGTCGTCATTGACGTCAACGGGGATGGAAAGTTCACCGCCGTAGACGCGCGAATGGTCGGCCTCGCCGTCGAGATCGTGGAACTCAAGCATCCGGATCTTGTAGGGGGACTGGGTCTTTATACAAGCCGCAGGAGCGGGACCTACGTTCACATCGACGCGCGGGGACATCGGGCGCGGTGGCGGGGCTAACTGACGACGAGGGACAAGGGACTAGGGAATCGCCGAGATTTATTGGCGCACCGCCTAGTCCCTGGTCCCTAGTCGATAACTGGGCTTCAACAATGAACGATATCCTACGCGAGCGCTTGATCCGAAAGCTCGATACGCTGCCCGAAGAGCGCGTCTATCAGATTCTCGATTACATCGACTTTCTGGAGTCGAAATACGCGCCGAACATCGCGTCCGCGCCGAACCCTTTAAAGAGGTTCGCCGAGGGGGTCGAGGACACGCTGAGGGCCGGAAAAGCGTCGGCCGGATTCATCGCCGGAACGATGAGCGTGATGAGCAAAGCGGCCGGAGTGGTGAGCGACGTCGCATCTGCTGGCAAGTCAGTTGCAACGGAGATTGCAGGCGTCGCCCAATCGGTAACCGGAATCGCGTCGAAGCCAGTTTCGACCGAGCCGGCAGTCTCTACCGGAGCGCCGCCGAACGTAGGACCTACTCAACCGCCCGGAGATCACCGTAAGTGACGACGAGAACGAAGCGGGTGCTGTCATCGGCAGCGCGCGCACGACGCAGCAAAGTTCAATCGGAGCCGGTATCGGCGGCGGGCACGACCGGTCCGCGCACCGGCGCGAAGCGCACGCTGGTAGGGACGATGAAGGAGATTCCCAACTTCCTTCGCCTTCTTTACGGCCTCCTCACGGATCCCCGCGTTTCCAACGTGGACAAGCTCCTCGTCGCCGGCGCGATTGCGTATGTGATGATGCCGATGGATCTCATCCCCGACTTCATTCCATTCATCGGCGAAGTGGACGACGTGTTCGTCATCGTGATGGCGCTGCAGCGGCTGATCTCCAACGCGGGGCGCTCCGTCGTCGCCGATCACTGGATGGGCGAGCCGGGCGAGCTGAGCTCGCTCAATCTCGAGCGCATCCTTGCTGCGTGCGCGTTCTTCCTGCCTCGGCGCGTGAGACGGCGGCTGCGGACAATCGGAAGGGACATTTAACAGCAACTAGTAACTAGTAACTAGTAAACGCAGAGAGGGCTCTGCGCCCATTTACTAGTTACTAGTTACTCGTTTCCAGCCGCCGGGCCACCGCTGCAATTCCGGTCACATCTCTAATGAGCGAGTCAGCCCCGACATCCGCAGCCGTCAGCCGCTCCGAAGTTCTCGCCGCGCTGTCGTACGCCCTCGATCTCACCGAAGGCCAGCGTCCCGGGCATACGCTGCGCACCTGCCTCATCGGTATGCGCCTTGGCGAAGAGATCGGACTCAGCGAAGAGATGCGCTCCTCGCTGTTCTACGCGCTGCTGCTCAAGGACGCCGGATGCTCGAGCAACGCCGCGCGAATGTCTTCGCTTTTCGGAGCTGACGACCGGTTCGTCAAACCATTCCTCAAGAACGTTGACCGCCAGGAGCGAGTAAAGCTCGCGCTGAAGACGCTCGTCGCGTCGGGGAAGGGCGGAAACATCGTCAACCGCCTCAAGCACTTCGTCGGCATCAGCCGCACGCCGGATGTCACGCGCGATCTAATCTCAATCCGCTGCGAGCGCGGTGCCGGAATCGCGATGCGTCTCGGGTTCTCCGAGGCGACCGCCAACGCCATTCGCAGTCTCGACGAGCATTGGAATGGCGGTGGTCATCCTGAGGGCCTCGCCGGCGAGGAGATTCCCATTCTCGCCCGGATCATCAACATCTGCCAGACGGTGGAGGTTTTTCACAGCGAGCACGGTATCGGTGGGGCGATCGCGGTGCTCCTCAAACGCCGCGGCACCTGGTTCGACCCCGCGCTCGTCGACAAAATGCTGACGTGGCGGACCGAGGCGGAACGATGGGGCAAGACCGTCGCCGACGAGATCGGCGAGGCGGTGATGGCGCTAGAGCCGGGCGCGGAGGCGGAGATGCTGAGCGCCGAGGAGCTGGATGAAATTGCGCGCGCCTTCGCCGACATCATCGACGCCAAATCGCCGTTCACGTTCAACCACTCGGCGAACGTCGCCGCATTCGCCGTCGCCATCGCGAGAGCGAGCGGCGCCGATGCAACCGAGCAGCAGCGCATCTATCGCGCGGGACTGCTGCACGACATCGGAAAGCTGGGAGTCTCGAACTTAATTCTCGACAAGCCGGGACGGTTGACGCCGGAAGAGCGCGTCGAGGTGGAACGCCATCCCGTCTTCACCAACAATATTCTTTCCCACGTCCGCGCGTTCGGCAATTTCGCGTGGACGGCGTCAATCCATCACGAGTGCCTCGACGGATCGGGATACCCATACAAGCTGAACGCGGCGCAGATCGACGGGCCGGCGAGGATGCTCTGCGTGGCGGATGTTTTCGAAGCCCTCACTGCCGACCGCCCGTACCGTGCCGGAATGACACCCGAGGACGCCTTTGGCCTGATGCGAAGCGCGTTCGCGACCAAGCTTTGCGGTAATACGGTTGACGTTCTTGAGGGCTGCTATGAAGGGGCGGGAGTGGTTCGTGTGGCGGCTAGACCAGGGACTAGGGACTAGGGAGCGGTCTGGAGCCCATCTCCCACTCCCTAGTCCCTCGTTGTTTTTCCGCCCTCTCCGCCGTACTTTCAGCTATGGCGACCACATCTCGTCCGACAACCAAAAAGCCCGCCTCTCCGGCTAACTCCGGCAGCGGGCTTTCGCGTATTCAAGGGCTTCAGTCCGAGCAGGTTCACGAGCGCGTCCGCTCCGGCGTCGTTCTCACCTTCGATGACGTGCTGCTTTCGCCGCGTCATTCACTCGTCCATCCCAAGGACGTCAGCACCGCGTCGCGATTCACCCGCGGCATAACGCTCAACGTTCCCTTCGCGTCGGCGGCGATGGACACCGTCACCGAAGCCGAGATGGCGATGGCGATGGCGCGCGCCGGCGGCATCGGCGTGCTCCACAAGAATATGTCCATTGACCGGCAGGCCGCCGAGGTGGACCGGGTGAAGAGATCGGAGAGCGGAATGATCCGCGATCCCTTCACGCTCGCTCCGCAAGGAACGCTTCGCGAAGCCGTTGCACTGATGAAGAGGTTCAAGGTCTCCGGCGTTCCGATCGTGGACCGAGAAGGCAAGCTGATCGGAATCATCACCAATCGCGATCTCCAGTTCGAGCGCAATCTCGACCGCCCGCTCTCGGAAGCGATGACGTCGAAGAATCTCGTCACTGCGCCCGTCGGCACCACGCTCGAGGAAGCGGAAGCGATACTCGGCAAGCACCGCATCGAGAAGCTTCCCGTCGTTGATGCTGACGGAAAGCTCCGCGGTCTCATCACCGTGAAGGACATCCACAAGCGCCGCGAGTTTCCGAACGCGAACAAGGACGATCACGGCCGCCTTCGCGTCGCCGCCGCCATCGGCGCGATGAACTACGCCGACCGAGCGAAGGCGCTCGTCGCCGCCGGAGTGGACGTGCTCGTGATTGACACAGCACACGGCCACAGCGAGGGAGTGCTCGAGGCAACAGGCAAGGTGAGAGAGATGTTCCCCGACGTGCAGCTCGTCGCCGGAAACGTCGCGTCCCGCGCCGGAGCCGCCGCCCTCGTCGAGCGCGGAGTTGACGCGGTGAAGGTCGGCGTCGGGCCGGGCTCCATCTGCACGACACGAGTCGTTACCGGTGTTGGAGTTCCTCAGCTCACCGCGATCTTCGATTCGGTCGAAGGTGCGGGCGACGTTCCAATCATCGCCGACGGTGGCATCAAATACTCGGGCGACATCGTGAAGGCGCTCGCTGCCGGCGCGTCGAGCGTGATGATGGGCTCGATGCTGGCGGGAACTGAAGAGAGCCCGGGTGAATCTCTCCTGCTCGAAGGCCGCCGCTTCAAGATGATCCGGGGGATGGGCTCCCTCGGCGCGATGCAGGACGGCAGCGCCGACAGGTATTTCCAGGAGGGCGAGATGTCGGCGCGGAAGTACGTTCCCGAGGGGATCGAGGGGCGCGTTCCTTACAAGGGCCCCGTAGCCGACGTGATCTACCAGATGGTCGGCGGACTGCGCAGCGGAATGGGCTACGTCGGATGCGACTCGATCGACCAGCTGCGGATGGAGGCGGAGTTCGTGAGAATAACGACCGCGGGGCTCCGTGAATCGCACCCGCACGATGTGACGATTACGAGGGAAGCGCCGAACTACAGTGTCTAGCGACACCGGATGGCTAGGGACTAGGGAACTAGGAAATTGAGCGGAGTTCGAACTTGCCTCGGAATTCCGTGCAACGACGGAACTCCGTCCAGCTCCCTCGTTCCTAGTTCCTTGTTACTCATTGATTTTCCTTGACATAATTGCGTACAAAGAGCGAACTTCGGGGACCTTTGCGCTGTCCAAAGTTGATGGCTTGGATCCGCAATCGATTTGTCACTCACGGAGAATCCGTATGAGCTTATGGTCGAAAAAGAGCGTCACGATGCTGCAGGCAGAGGCGGCTGGCCAGGTTGAGGGGGACGAACACACTCTCAAACGGGCGCTAGGCGCTGTGAACCTCACGACGCTGGGCATCGGCGCGATCATCGGCGCCGGTATTTTCGTGCTCACCGGCACCGCGGCGGCGCAGTTCGCCGGGCCGGCAATCGTGTGGTCCTTCATACTGGCCGGAGTGGGATGTCTCTTCGCCGGACTCTGCTACGCCGAGTTCGCGAGCATGATTCCGATCGCGGGCAGTGCGTACACGTACGGCTACGCGACGCTGGGCGAGTTCGTCGCCTGGATCATCGGCTGGGACTTGATTCTTGAATACCTTTTCGGCGCAGCCACGGTAGCGGTTGGATGGTCGGGATATTTCTCGGCATTCATGAAGGAGATTGGAGTACATCTTCCGGATTCGCTCACCAACGCCCCCTTCCAGTATGCAGCAGCACCGGTGTACGACCCGCTGACGCACGCGCTGACGCAAGCGCAGGGTCTGACGCATACCGGCGCGACTCTGAATCTTCCCGCAGTTCTGCTCGTCGGATTGATGAGCACGCTGCTTGTCGTAGGGATCAAGGAGTCGGCGGGATTCAACAACGTGATCGTGATCGTCAAAGTCGCGATCGTCTTCCTCGTGATCGGATTCGGATTCATGTACGTGAATCAGTCGAACTGGCATCCGTTCATTCCACCAAACACCGGCAAGTTCGGGCAATTTGGCTGGAGTGGAATTCTCCGCGGTGCCGGTGTCATTTTCTTCGCATACATCGGATTCGATGCCGTCTCGACTGCGGCACAGGAGGCGAAGAACCCACAGAAGGACATGCCGATCGGAATTCTGGGATCGCTCGGGTTCTGCACGATTCTCTACATCCTGATGGCGCTGGTGATGACCGGCCTCGCCAACTACACCAAGCTGAACGTTCCGCACCCGGTGTTCGTCGCCATCGAAGCGGCGGGACCAGCGCTGGCGTGGATGGGTCCCATCGTCAACATCGGCGCGATCGCCGGACTCGCATCTGTCGTGCTGGTGATGCTGATGGCGCAGCCCAGAATCTTCTACTCGATGGCGCGTGACGGTCTGCTCCCGCCGGTGTTCGGCAAAGTGCATCCGCGATTCCGGACGCCTTACATCACGACGATCCTCACGGGTATCGTAGCCGCTGTCATTGCCGGCCTTTTCCCGATCGGTATTCTCGGAGAGCTGGTATCCATCGGGACGCTGCTCGCATTCGCCATTGTCTGCGCTGGCATCCTCGTCCTTCGCTACCGGTCGCCGAATCTGGCGCGCCCGTTCCGCACCCCGTTCGTACCAGTCGTGCCGATTCTCGGAATTATCTCAACCGTCGGTCTGATGGCGGGACTTCCCGGCGACACGTGGCTGCGGCTCATAATCTGGATGGCGATCGGACTCGTCATCTATTTCACTTACGGCCGTTCGCATTCGAAGCTCGGGCGATCGGACGCAGCGGGCACCACGAACAGCAGAGTTGGTTGACCTTCTAAGCGTTCCACAGCAGCGAAAGTCAGGCATAGAGCGTCTCGCGCGGGAACTCCGCGCGGGGCGCTCTGTCGCATTGTCCACGCACATAAACTCAGACGGCGACGGATGCGGATCCGAATCCGCCCTCGCGCGACTGCTTGGCCAGATGGGAATTCGCTGCAAGATCGTGAATCCCACCCCGTGGCCGGAGATGTACAAATTCCTCCTCGGCACCGACGTCCGCGACGAGAGCGACGAGGGATCGAAGGCACTCAGCGACATTGACGTCCTGATCGTCCTCGACATCTCCGACGTTAAGCGTCTCGGCTCGCTCGCCGAAACGGTGCGCGCGCTGACGATTCCGAAGCTCGTCATCGACCACCACGTTCCATCGGACGAGCCGCCGAGCGACAACATCGTCGCCGACACTACCGCGTGCGCGACTGGCGAGCTGATATTCGATTTCGCGAAGGTGCTGGGGCTGGAGATCACCCCCGAAATCGCTGTCTCGCTTTACGTCGCGATTCTCACCGACACGGGCGGCTTCAGGTTCGCCAATACGTCGGCGAGATGCCTCTCGATCGCCGGTCAGCTGCTCGCGGCGGGAGTCGAGCCGGAGGAGATGTACCGGCTGATGTACGCTTCGCTCCCCGTCGGACGTTTGCATCTGTTGCGCGATGCGCTGGCGACCCTCGAGGTGGATCCTGAGTACGGATTGTCGTGGATCTCCGTCGCTGCCGGCGCGCCGGAACAATATGGACTCCGCGCCGAAGATCTCGAGGGAATCGCCGAGCATCCGCGGTCGATCGGAGGGACGAGGATGGCGCTCTTTTTTCGCGACCTCGGCCACAACCGCGTCAAAGTCTCGTTTCGCAGCACGGGTTCGATGGATGTGAACACCTTCGCGAATCAATTCGGCGGAGGAGGGCATATGCGTGCCGCCGGGGCGCTGATCACCGGCAACCTGGAAGAAGTGCGGCATTCGGTGGTTGCCGCGGCGCGGGAGTATATGGGTGCCGTGAGGAAAGCGCAGTCCGATTAACTTGTAGCAATGGCATTTCTGGAATCCCGGCGGGCCCGCTCCATCCCCGACATCGAACAGCAGCTCCGCGCCGAGCTCGAATCTCTCCGGCCGCTCCTTGGCGTGGAACATTGTGCCATCGCGCTGGCGCGCTTCGATGCCGCCGATGGCACCGCCGTGTTGCACATCGATGCCTCGTGTCCAGCGTGCGATGCGTCGGGAGCGACTTTCCTGCCCGGGATTGAAACGAGATTGATGCTGCGCGTCGCCGAAGTGCGGTGCGTGCGCGTCGAAGGAAAACAATGAGCGCGAACTTTCAGGACAAAATCGTCGGCGCGCTGAAGGGCGTGCTCAACAAGCGCACCGGGTACGACGTCGTTGACGCGGAGATGGTGCGCGACATCGCTACGACGACCGACGGAAAGATCCGCCTCACTCTCCTGATGACGGCGAACGACGACGCCGAGCTGGTGAGGCAAGTAAGGCAGGCTCTCGAGAAAGTCGAAGGGGCCACCGACGTACGAGTTGACGTGAAGGACGCAGCGGAATTCGAGAAGCAAGCTGATGCGCCGGCGCCGAAGCCGCAGAGCCGCTCGCTTCCGGTGATGGGACAGGACGCGCCAGCGCAGAAGAACGTCCCGCCACCGCAGACTCCGGTCTCATATCCGAACCTCGGCCACATTATCGCGGTGTCGAGCGGAAAGGGCGGCGTCGGAAAATCCACCGTCTCCACGAACATCGCGGTCGCGCTGGCAAAGCAGGGCGCGCGCGTCGGGTTGATGGACGGCGATATCTACGGGCCGAACATTCCGCGGATGATGGGAGTGAGCGAATCTCCGCCAGTGAGGAACGAGAAGATCGTCCCGCTCGAGGCGCACGGTGTGAAGCTGATCAGTCTCGGTCTGCTCATCGATCGCGACCAGCCGGCGATCTGGCGCGGACCGATCATAATGAAGATCGTGAACCAGTTCCTGCGCGACGTTGATTGGGGTCAGCTCGATTTTCTCATCGTCGATCTCCCGCCGGGAACGGGCGACGCGCAACTCTCGCTCGTGCAGGCGACGCTGGTAGAGGGCGCCTTGATCGTCACGAC
>JBKJHG010000028.1:0-4078 GCA_046599115.1 Gemmatimonadaceae bacterium | reverse complement strand
TGCTCGTCGAGGACGTGCGCCTGGTAGGATGTATGCTCGCGCGATGTGTACGCGTCCAGCGAGCCGCCAAGGGTCTCCAATGCCAGCGCCAGATCCTTCGGCGTGCGCGTCGGGGTTCCCTTGAAGACCATATGCTCGAGCATATGGGATATGCCCATCTTCTCGCGCTTCTCGTGAACTGAAGCAGCGCGAACCCACGCCCCCAAAGCGACCGACCGTACACCCGGCAAGTATTCCGAGAGTACGGTCAGCCCATTTGGAAGAACCGTTCGGCGCAGATCAGTCGCTGCGCCGGAGAGCGTCGCGGTCACTCCGCGGAGCGCCCCCCTCCTCTGCGAGCCGGGCGGCGCGAGCGGCCGCCGTTGTCGCTTCCACCTTCGGAACCGGCATCGGCTGGTGCTTCGCCTTCGGCGAACGGAGAGCCCGCTTCCTCGGCGCGCGGGGCGGATGAGCCCTCGCCTTCCGGCTTCGGCGTCAGCGCCTTCATCGAGAGACGGAGACGTCCACGCTCGTCGCGCTCGAGAAGCTTGACCTTAACGCGGTCGCCCTTCTTGACGACGTCTTCGGTCTTGTCGGTGCGGCCGTGCTTGAGCTCGGAGATGTGAACGAGGCCTTCGGTGCCGGGCATGATCTCGACGAATGCGCCGAACGCCGTCGTGCTCTTCACCGTTCCCTCGTACGTGTCGCCGATGATCGGCTCGGCGGTAAGAGCGCGAATCATTTCTCTCGCGCGCTCCATCGCTTCGCCGCCGACGGCGGCGATCGTCACCAGGCCGGTGTCATCCACCGTCAGCTCGGCGCCGGTCTCATCCTGAATTCCGCGGATCGTCTTGCCCTTAGGTCCGATGAGGTCGCCGATCTTCTCGGGGCTGATCATCAGCGTCACGATGCGCGGCGCGTACGGCGACAGATCGTCGCGATGCGTCTCAAGCGCCTTCTTCATCTCACCCAGAATGTGAAGACGGCCTTCCTTCGCCTGCGCCAGCGCTTCCTTCACGATGGCGAGGTCGAGACCCTGGATCTTGATGTCCATCTGGATCGCGGTGATGCCGGTCTCGGTTCCCGCAACCTTGAAGCCCATATCGCCGAGATGATCCTCGGTGCCGAGGATGTCGGTGAGAACGGCGTACTTCGATCCTTCCTTGATCAGTCCCATCGCGACGCCGGCGACGGCGGAGCGAATCGGAACGCCACCGTCCATCAGCCCGAGTGAGCCGCCGCAGACCGACGCCATTGACGACGAGCCATTGGACTCGAGAACGTCGGAGACGATGCGGATGGTGTACGGGAACTCCTCGAACGCCGGCAGGACTCCCTGTAGCGCGCGCTCGGCGAGATTTCCGTGACCGATCTCGCGGCGGCTGGTGCCGCGCATCGGGCGTACTTCACCGGTGGAGAACGGCGGGAAGTTGTAATGGAGCATGAACGACTTGGTGGTCTCGTTCTTCTCGTCAATCGAATCCAGGCGCTGCACGTCGTTCGCAGTTCCAAGAGTGATTGCGACGAGCGCCTGCGTCTGACCGCGCGTGAACAGCGCAGATCCGTGGGCGCGGGGGAGAACGGTGGTGTCGATGGTGATGGCGCGAACTTCGTTCGTCGCTCTGCCGTCAACGCGCTTTCCGGTGTCGAGCACCTGCGCGCGGAGAGCGTTGTACTCGATGTCCTCGACGAGTCCGCCGATGTCCTTCGAGTTGTCGGGGAATTCGCTGAGGCACTGCGTCTTCACCTCCGCCTTCACCTTCTCCACTGCTTCGATGCGCGTGTGCTTGTCGGCCTGATTGAGCGCCGCGTTGATCTTTGCCTTGCCAAGCTCGGCGACACGGTCGCTGACGTTGGCGGGGATCTCTGCTTTCTTCCACACCATTTTCTCGGCGCGCTTCTCCGCCAGCATTTCTTCCTGGATCGCGATGAGCTCCTTGATGCCGCGATGTCCGACGGTGATCGCCTCGAGGATGTCGGCTTCGCTCGTCTCGAGCGAGCTGCCCTCGACCATCATGATCGAATCGTTTGAGCCGGCGACGACGATGTCCATCTCGCTGTATGGCAGCTGCTGGAAGGTCGGGTTGAGCAGCCACTTCTCCTGCGCGCGTCCGACGCGAACGGCGGCGATCGGTCCCTTGAAGGGAATTTTCGACGCGTTCAGCGCGAACGAGGCGGCGACCAGCGCCATCACGTCGGCGTCGTTCTCCTGGTCGGCGGAGATGACATAGATGAAGACCTGGACTTCGTTCTTGAATCCTTCAGGGAAGAGCGGGCGGATCGAGCGGTCGATGATTCTCGCCTTGAGAATCTCGGAATCGTGCGGGCGCCCTTCTCTCTTGATGAATCCGCCGGGGATCTTTCCTGCGGCGTAAGCCTTGTCGCGGTACTCGACGAGGAGCGGGAAGAAGGAGAGCTGGCTCTCATTCGGGCTCACCGTGACGGAAGCGAGCACCATCGTGTCGCCGTACTGGATGAGGCAGGAGCCTGCGGCCTGTTTCGCCATACGACCTGTCTCGATGATGAGCTTGCGGCCGGCGAAGTTTCTTTCAATTCGTTGCATGTTTTCTTGAGTTGTACTGTAAAACGCGAACCGCGCGTTCAGCTCATTTGCTGGCGCGCGGGGAGATCAGGGTGTCAGATCAACTTCTTAATAGCGGAGGCCAAGATCAGCGATGATCTTGCGGTACCCTTCGAGATTCGTGCGCCTCAGATAGTCGAGGAGGCGGCGTCTCTTGCCGACCATCTTGAGCAGCCCACGGCGGCTGTGATGGTCCTTGGCGTGAGTCCGGAAATGGTCGGTCAGGTAGTTGATGCGCTCGGTAAGAACGGCGACCTGAACTTCCGTGGAGCCCGAATCGGTTTCGTGGGTACGGTACTTCTGAACGGTGGGTTGTTTCTCAAATGCCATTGTCTGATTTTCTCTTTGCGCCCAGCGCAGCTTCCTTAAGTGGCCTAATCTCTGTAAGCCTTGAAACTTAGCGGAGTTAGGAGCGCAAGTAAAGGCACCTGCCCGCGCGGATTTAGAGGTAGCTGAGCCACCAGTCGTTCCGCCTCGCCTTGACACCAGCGTACCACTTGCAGAGCGGATAAAGCAGGGCCACCCCGAGTATCCAGAGAAGGTAAGTCATCCCGAGGCCGAAGCCCGAGCCCGGCTCCCACGGCGGGCCAAAAGCGATGTTTCTGAAAAGGTAGGCGGTGGGATGTCCGGCGATTTTCCCGGCGATCAGCGCAAGAGTGTGCGCGAATAACCACTGGCCGATGTAGAAGAACATCGGAACGCGCCCGTAGGTGATGAAGATGCGCGACACGGCGCCCCTCCTCCGCTCGTCGAAAAACGCAAGAAAGATTAGCGCCGGGCCGATCGTCATCATCAGAAAAAGCAGTGACGGCGGATACTTCGACGCGGCGAGAAACGACAGAAAAGTCATTGCCGCCGTCGGCTGATGCGACCACGGCCGCGGATCTCCGTAAATATTCATCCAGCGGATGACGACGAAGCCAACTGTGATTGCGGCTCCGAGCCGATAAAGAATTCTTTTTCTCTCCAACTCTGGACGGCGGTAAAGCGACCCGAGCGCGTAGCCCGCGGCCATCACGGCAATCCACGGAATGAGCGGATAAAGGGCGAGTGACGGCGGCCCATTCGCACCAAAGAGGAACACCACCCCCGGTACGTGAAGTATGTGCCAGAGCGTTGCACCGATCCCCGGGACCGGAGTCCCGGGGCCTGCCCACGATGTCACCGGGATTTTGTCGAGCGTGTTGTGGAGCGCGATGACCGCGACGCTGAGAGCGACAACCGCGCGAAGCGGCAGACGAATGACCGCGGCAAGGAACACCATCGACCAACCGATCGCCCAGATCACCTGGAGAAATCCGAACAGCCCGGCGTAGTCAAAGTTGAACATTATGATCGGCCGCAGGATGACCAGCTCGACCGCGACCAGCCACAGTCCGCGCGTGAGGAGAAATCTCGACAACTCGGCCTTTGATTTCCCTCGCATTTCCTGGAAGTAGGCACCCGTTCCGGCGAGCAGCACAAACAGCGGAGCGCAGAAATGCGTGATCCAGCGCGTGAAGAAAAGCAGCGGCCAGG
>JBKJHG010000135.1:0-3397 GCA_046599115.1 Gemmatimonadaceae bacterium | reverse complement strand
GGGGCGGGGGCACTCGGCGCCGCCTTCTCGGTTAGCTACGACGACAAGCCACTCGGCGACGTCCAGCTCGCCGTGCCCGGTCTCCACAACGTACTCAACTCTCTCGCTGCCATCGCCTCCGGCATCGCCCTCGGCGCCACCCTCGAAGCGATGCGCCCCGGACTCGCCGCATTTTCCGGCGTCGCACGCCGCTTCGAGCTCGTCGGCAACGTCGCCGGAATTACCATCATCGACGACTACGCCCACCACCCGACGGAGATCACCGCCACTCTCGACGCGGCGCGTAATTCATTCCCCAACCGGCGCATCATCGCCGCGTTCCAGCCGCACCTCTTCTCCCGCACCCGCGACTTCGCCAGGGATTTCGCGAAATCGCTCTGCGCCGCCGACGCAATCTTCCTCGCCGACATCTATCCCGCCCGCGAGCAACCAATCGTGGGAGTCACATCCGCTCTAATCGCCGATCACCTCCGCGAGTCGGGACGCTCGCCCGAATGGACCGGGCCCCGCGCCCACCTCGCCGGCGCCCTCCGCGACACACTCCGCCCGGGTGACGTCCTCCTCACCATCGGCGCCGGGGACATCACTCTCACCGCTGCCGAGCTGCGCGAGCGACTCCACCACGACACCGGCGCGGAGCACTCGTGAGCGATTTCGACGATGAGCTCGCCCGCGCCGACCGCAACCTCGGGTCTACCGACACCCGCGACGATCGAGACACCGAAGCGCCCCGCGCGGAAGCGAAATCTGACGGCAGGAAAAAGAGCCGCTTCAGCAAGCCGGGATGGAAAATCCTCGGCGCGCTGCTCCTCTTCGGCATAATCCTCACCGCCGGTCACTACACGCTCATCGGCGTCCGCTCGATGGCGTTCTTCCGCGTCCGCACGATCGAGATCCGTGGCACCCACTATCTCCAGCCGACCGAGATAGTAGAGCGGATGCACGTGGACACGCTCCGCTCTCTATGGGATGACGTCGGCCCACTCGAGGCGCGCGTTCGTCCGCATCCCCAGGTTAGCGACGTTCGCATCACCCGCCGGCTGCCCGGAACTCTCGTCGTCACCCTGCGCGAAAATCTCCCCGTCGCCCTCATTCCAACCGGGCAGACGCTCCAGCCGTACGACTCCCTCGGCCGGCAGCTCCCGATCGACCCGCTCCGCACCGACCTCGACCTGCCCGTCATCTCCTCCCCGGACCCGGCGCTGCTCCGCCTGCTGGGAGAGATTCGGCGCGGAAACCTCGCGATGTACCAGAGAGTGAGCGAGATGCAGCGCACGGGGAGAAACGACATCCTCATCCTCCTTGGCTCTGCTTTCACGCGCCCCGCAACCCCCCTCGATTCGGCGGCGCCCGAACCCGGTCTCCTTCGTGTTCGTGCGCTTGTGGGGGTGACCGTTGATAGGTTGACCGATATCTTTCCGGTGGAGAGTGACCTCGTGGCGCGGCAAGCCCGCATCGGGGAGCTCGACTTACGCTACCGCGACCAGGTTATCGCCCGCATTCAATGAATCCTGAACGTATCGTTGGTGCGCTCGACATCGGATCGGCCAAGACTACGGCTCTCATTGCCGAAGTCATCGGTGACCGTCAGCGGAACGCCACTGTAAAGATCCTCGGCGTCGGACAGGCCAGGACGACTGGGCTTCGCCGGGGAATCGTCTCCGATATCGAGGAGACGACACGCTCGATAAAGAAGGCGATCCAGGACGCCGAGCGAATGGCGGGCGCCCAGGTGCAGAGCATCTATGCGGGAATCGCCGGCGAGCACGTGCGCGCGATGATCTCCACCGGCGTCGTAGCCGTGAACGGGGATGAGATCACCAAAGCCGATGTGGACCGCGCCAACGATGTCGCCCGCGCTCAGCCCATTCCGCAGGACCGCGAGCTCCTCCACGCGATCCCGCAGGAATACACAGTTGACCGCAACGCCGGCGTGCGCGACCCGATCGGAATGATCGGCACGCGACTCGAGACGGAGATGTACCTCGTCACGATCGGCAGCTCGCCGGCGATGAACCTCCGCAAATCGGTCGAGCGTGCCGGATACTCCGTGCGCGACCTCGTGCTCGAGCCGCTCGCCAGCGCGCTAAGCGTTCTCACCGAGGACGAGAAGGAGCTCGGCGTCGCGCTCGTCGAGATGGGCGCCGGCACCACGGACATCGCCGTCTTCCACGAGGGAAAGATTCGACACCTCGGCACGATCAACTTCGGCGGGAACAATGTAACCAGCGACATCGTGCACGGCATCGGCGTGACGCAGGCGGACGCCGAACGGTTGAAGGAGCGGTACGGCTGCGCGTATGAGCCGCTCGTTGACGCGGAAGAAGTGATACAGCTGCCGAGCACCGTCGCCCAGGGCGAGCGTGCGATCCCGCGCGAGGTTCTCGCGCACATCATTCATCAGCGGATGGATGAGATTTTCGACCTTGTACAGAAGGAGATCGAGCGCGCCGGATTCGGCCAGCGCCTCTCCGGCGGAGTTGTCGTCACGGGCGGCGCTGCGGCGATGCAGGGCGTGGGAGAGCTCGCCGCCGACGTCTTCGGCACGGGCGTACGGATCGGGTTGCCGGGCGAGAACATCGGCGGACTCATTGACGCGGTCGAAGCGCCCCGCTTCTCGACCGTCGTCGGTCTCGCGCTCTATGGCGCGAACAGAATTCTTGTCGGCGGCGAGAAGCCGTCGAAGCGAAAGATCAGCCCGCCGGGCTTCGACAAAGTCGGAAAGAATCTGAAGCGCTGGTTCGACGACTTTTTTTAACCAACCCGGTTCGTGACAGCGGCCACCAAGTCGGCTGATCATCCGGAGATCATCCGCTTCCACGCATTCCAATGAAATCAGAACAGCAGCAGGAATCGCTCGACCCCAAAGACTGGGACGAGATGCGCGCGCTCGCCCACCGGATGGTGGACGACGCGTTCACTTACACTGAGTCGGTTCGCGAGCGTCCGGTTTGGCAACCGGTTCCAGCGGACGTTGCAGCCCACTTCGGGGGCGGCGCCCCGCGCGAGCCATCGTCCGCGGAGGATGTGTACGAGGATTTCAAGCAGAACGTAATGCCGTACCCGATGGGGAACATCCATCCGCGGTTTTGGGCGTGGTATATGGGGAACGGCACGATCCAGGCGGCGCTCAGCGATTTTCTTGCAGCGGTGATGAACCCCAACGTCGGCGGCGGGAATCACGTCGCCAATCTCGTCGAGGCACAGGTCGTCAGCTGGATGAAGGATGTGATGGGGTTTCCCTCCGACGCGAGCGGGCTCCTCGTCAGCGGCGGCTCGATGGCTAATTTCGTCGGCCTCGCCGTGGCGCGGAATGTCAAAGCAGGATTCGACGTTCGCGCCGAGGGCACGCGCGGGGGTGAGAAGCAGCTCGTTGTCTATGCTTCGGAGGAAGTGC
>JBKJHG010000074.1:0-36053 GCA_046599115.1 Gemmatimonadaceae bacterium | reverse complement strand
ATGCCATCCGAACTGGAGAGTGTCGCCGGAACCGAGGCCGTGATGGAAGGCAAGCGCGTGTTGATCGTAGACGACGATCCCAGCGCGCGAGAGCTCATCGCGGAGGAGATTACCTTGCTCGGCGGGGAGTATCGTGAGGCCGCCTCTGGAGAGGAGGCGCTCCGACTCGCCGCGGCTGAGAGACCGGACATCATCACAGTCGATCTGGTGATGCCCGGGATGAGCGGATGGGAGCTAATTGAGAAGCTCGCTGCCGACGAGCGGCTGCAGCGAGTTCCGCTGATTGTCGTGACGGGCTCGTCCCGCCGTGACGGGCTCGGCAGCGTGAGATTCGTGACAAAGCCCGTCCACGCCCACGATTTGCGGGCGGCCCTCCTGGAAGAGGCAGGAGTTGGTAGAGTGCTCGTCGTCGACGACAACCCGGATACACAGCGACTCTTGGCGTCCTATGCGTACGAGCAAGGTGCCTCCGAAGTTCGCATCGCAGCGAGCGGTAAGGAGGCGCTGCTGGTAACGCGCGAATACCGCCCGCACCTCGTTCTGCTCGACCTCGTGATGCCGGATGGCGATGGTTTTGACTACATATCCCAACTATGCCTCGAGCAAACGTCCAAGGCCATCGCGGTAATAATCGTTACCAGCCGCGAGCTCAGCTTCGGGGAGGAAAGGGAGCTGAGAATGCAAACGTTCGGGATCTTCAGGAAAGACGGAAACTTGGAAGAAAATCTGCGGCAGGCGATGAAACGATTTGTGGCGCAACGGTATGAGGTCGAGCTTGACGGACGCGTCACGGGCAATTCGTGATTGAGAAGCGCGCGATTGACCTGCTACGGCGCGCCGGCGGGGCGCGCCTGGTGGAGAGAATGGCCGCGATCTTCGCGGAGACAGGAGCGGCGAGAGTCAACGAGATGACCGCCGCCGCCGCCTCAGGCGACGAGAGAGCAGTCAGGGCGACAGCCCATTCACTGAAATCGAGCGCGGCGCAGCTGGGCGCGTCAGAGTTGGCAGAGAGCTGCTCGGTTCTGGAACTGGAAGCGGCCGCTGGTGCGCGGAAGGAGATGGTGCGAATGTCTCGGGACGTCGAGCGGCATTTCGAGGAAGCAGTTCGTGCACTGAAAGAATTCATCACCAACGAGGCCGCGGCAGAATGAAGCGAGTAGCGATAGTGGAAGACAATCCTGACAACAGACTGCTCGTGCGCGTCCTGCTCGAGGATCTTTATAGCATCGAGGAGTTCGAGAACGGCCCCGATGCGCTCGCCTCGTTCATCGCCGACCCTCCCGATCTCGTGCTGCTCGACATTTCACTGCCGGGTATGGATGGCCTCGAGGTCCTTTCGCGAATCCGAAGCACGCCGGCGCTCGCGTCGCTCCCAATCGTCGCGCTGACCGCCCACGCCGGGCCTGCGGACAGGGCGAAATATCTGGACGCCGGTTTCGACGAGTATATGACAAAGCCCATCGTGGATGAGTCCATTCTGCACGGAATCGTCCGCCACCAGCTCGCGGACAAATAACCCTTCGCCAAAGCATCCCATGCGGCAGGAACTGGATTCACCAGCACGCCTCGAAGCACTGCACGCCACCGGGCTTCTCGACAGTCAGGCTTCTGAGCAGTATGACCGCCTGACGCGCCTCGCTGCTTCCTTTCTCACTGCGCCAACCGCGTTGATATCTCTTGTGGATGACAAGCGTCAGTTCTTCAAGAGTGCAGTCGGGCTCGATGAGCCGTGGATGACCCGGCGTGGAACGGCCCTCAGTCATTCCTTCTGCCAGCACGTGGTAACGAGCGGCGAGCCGCTCAGAGTATCCAACGCGCCGGAGGATCCGCTCGTCAAAGACAATCTTGCCATTCCGGATATCGGCGTAATCGCTTACCTCGGCGTGCCGATTAAATCGGCGGACGGCCATAATCTGGGCAGCTTCTGCGTCATTGATACGAAGCCGCGCGAGTGGACGATCAAGGAGGAACAGATCCTCTCCGATCTGACCCTCTCGCTCCAGACTGAGCTGAACCTCAAAAGCGCCCTCGCTGTGGCTGAAGATGCGACGAAGGCGGCGACCGCCGCGAATCGCGCGAAGAGTGATTTTCTCGCGCATATGAGTCACGAGCTTAGAACTCCGCTCAACTCCGTCATCGGCTTCGCGAACGTGCTTCTCCGAAACCGCACCGCCGATCCGGCCGACAAAGATGCGATGTACCTCGATCGAATCAAAAAGAGCGGCGTGCACCTGCTCGGCCTGATCAACAACCTGCTCGACATCGCCAAAATCGAATCGGGCAAGACGACGCTCTCGATTTCACATTTCTCGCTGGCGCAGCTCGTCGAGGAGACGAACGCACAGTTCGAGGTCGCCGCGGCGACGAAAGGGGTAACGCTCACATCCGAGCTCCCCGCCCGGTGCGCCGATATTCAAACCGATCGCGTGAAGCTGCAACAGGTGCTTACGAATCTCATCGGCAATGCGATCAAATTCACGGATAAGGGGACGGTGAACATCACCCTCAAATGCAACGACGGCCTTCCCGCGTCTCTATCCGTGCGCGACAGCGGAATCGGCATTCCGGCCGATCGGCTGAGCGCCGTCTTCCGCCCCTTCGAGCAGGCAGCAGACTGGACGTCAACAAAGTACGGGGGAACCGGATTGGGACTTCCCATTTCGCAGTCAATCTGCGAATTGTTGGGGTTCGGGATCTCCGTTGATAGCCGTGAAGGGGAAGGATCCACTTTCACGATCGCATTTCTTCCCCGCGCGGATTAGCGGAGGTTTGGCTAGCCGGATTACTTCTGTCTGACGCTTAGTCCTCCGCTCCGCGAAGTACTCCTTTCGTGCGATGCTCAAGCGACACCCCGCCACCGATCTTTCATTCACGGAGGCGGCAATGGAAGAAGGGATGTCGTTGCTGCAGGGTCGCGAGCTTGGCTCGATATCCGAGAACATCACCGCTGCGTCGCCCCATCCGACGCACGGAATGGACGAGATGCGGCGCATCGCGTTACGAACGCATCTCGCAATTCCCTCGGCCGAGGTGTGCGACCGGCTGCGCAACGCGGTCATCGCAGCGGCAACGAGAGATGCGGAGTCGATGGAATCTCTCCGCGACGCCGTGCGGGAATTCACAGTTGCGCTCCGTGACCAGGGCGCCACTCCCGAAGCGACGCTGATTGCGCTTAAAGCGCTGGTCAATGCCGGCAACGGGACGCTTGTCGCTCCGCACATCTCGGACTGGAGTGGGTACATCATCAGGGAAAAAATCAGCACGTGGTGCATTGAGCGGTATTTCGCCGACGACCCCACGCCAAAATCATCAAGGCCGTAAATGACCGATAAAACAGAAAAGGCCTGTCGCACGCTTCTCACCGAGCTGCACAAGGCGCTCACCGATCGAACGAGTGTCGCGGTGCAAACACGCACCACATTGCGTGACGCTGTCTGCGACTACGTCGCCGTCGAGCAGGCGAGAGGCACGACCTTGCAGAAAGTAATTCAGACGGTGAAGGACATCCTCAAGAACGCCGAGTCCGAAGCGTCCACCGATACAGCCCGCAACGAGCGCAAGGACGACGCTCTCGCCAAGCAGCTGGTTCAGTGGTGTGTCGAGTTCCATCAAGCGGCAGCCGACCTGGCGGCACACTAAGTCCCGGTTCGCCCCCCGGAAGGGGTAAATGGCGGTCCGTCAGGCCCCACCTTTGCACTGGTTGGCAGCAGCCCGTACGGGCATTCCACCCAGCTTCTAGGAGTACAACAATGTTCAGGTCAGCACTCAAGGTTCTCCCGCTCGCACTCGCCATCGCCTCGGTCTCGGCGTGCGGCGTCAAGAAGACCACCACCGCGATTAATCCCTCGTACAGCCGCGCCTCTACCTGCGACGAAGCAATCGTAGTCTACGACAGCCGCAGCAAGGTTCCGCACGACTACTACGAAGTCGCGTGGGTCCAGGCGGAAGGGAGCTCGGTTTACACGACCGATAACAAGATTCGCTCCGAGGTGATCAAGGCAGCCGCGAAGGCCGGCGCGACCGCGGTGATCGTCAACCCCGTGCAGGAATCCAACGCCACCGCCAAGGTCCTTGGTGAGGCGCTCGGAATGAACTCGTCAACGGCGAAGATCAGCGCCCTCGCGATCTATATGCCGTCGGACGCTCCGCGTGTGACCCAGGTCTGCGGGCCCCGCTAAGCAAGCGCTCCGAATGTTGAACGAAACGGGTCGGCCTGGTTGGCCGGCCCGTTTTCTTTTGGCGAGATTCTCCCGATGACGACGGACACAGCAGGGCGCATCGAGCTCGGCTCGGCGGCGGGGCGCTGGATCCTCGCGGGCACAGTGCTCGGATCCGGCGCCGTGTTTCTCGAGAGCAGCGTCGTCTCCGTTGCACTCCCCGCTATCGGCCGCGGGTTCCACCTCGACGTTGCCGGCCTGCAGTGGATAATGAACGGATATCTGCTGATGCTCAGCGCGTTGATGCTCTTCGGCGGGGCGCTCGGCGACCGCACTTCGCGCGCTCGCGTTTTCGGATTCGGACTCGTCGGCTTTGCCGCCGGGTCGGCACTCTGCGCAATGGCGCCGTCCCCTCTATTCCTCGTGATGGCGCGCGTTCTCCAGGGCTCTGCCGGAGCGCTGGTCGTCCCCAACAGTCTCGCTATTCTCGAGACGACGTTCTCCGGCGCAGACCGCGGTCTCGCAATCGGCAGATGGGCGGCGTGGTCGGCGGTCTCCACTGCCGCCGGTCCGCTGCTCGGCGGGTGGCTGGTGGATTTCGCGTCCTGGCGATGGGTATTCCTCATCATCGTTCCCTTCGCGCTCGCCTCGGCGTGGATCGTCTCCAAGCATTCCGGAGTGCAACGTTCGCAGGGTGCGAAGGCACAATCACTGGACTATTCGGGGGCGGCGCTCGCGACACTCTCCCTTGGCGCAATCGTGGCCGCGCTCATCACCGCTCCCGCGAAGGGGTTCACCAGCCCATTGGTTCTCGCTGGATTGATCGGCGGAATTCTTCTTCTTGCGCTGTTCATCGTGGTCGAGATGAGATCGGCGAATCCCCTGCTCCCGCTCGACGCCTTCCGTTCGCGTGAGTTCGTCGGCGCGAATGCGAACACGCTCCTCGTGTACGGCGCCCTGAACGGACTTTTCTTTCTGCTGATGCTGCAGCTGCAGATAGGGCTGGGCTGGAGCGCGCTCCTCTCCGGCGCCTCACTTCTCCCGATCAACTTCCTACTGCTCGTGCTCTCACCCGCAGCGGGAAAGTTGGCGGAGCGGATCGGGCCCCGATGGCCGATGACGATCGGCTCCTTCGTTGCGGCGGCGGGGATGCTCCTTTTCGCACGGGTGGGAGCGGGCGCCACTTATCTTCGCGACCTGCTACCCGCCGTAATCGTATTCGGCATCGGCCTCGGAATACTCGTTTCGCCTCTGACCGCGGCGGCGTTGCGGGCTCTCGGTGAGGGGCGCGGCGGACTCGCGTCCGGTGTCAACAACGCGGTCGCCCGGTTGGCGGGACTGCTCGCGACGGCAGTCATTCCGATGGCGGCCGGGATCGGCGGCGCGACGCGCGTGAGCGGACCGGCTCTCGCGAGGGGATTCGGCCGCGGGATGGTGATATCCGCGATTCTGTGCGCCGCTGGCGGTCTCGCCGCCCTGGCGCTGGTCGGTGGGAAGCCACGCAAGAACGAACGGTAGCGGCCACCGCCCCGCGAGCGACCCATCAACCGCGTTGCAAAAATTCCCAAAAAGCGCGACAATGATAGGTCGCCGAGCCCACCACATAGACCATCGATGACGAATCGATTTCTCGGAGCCGGAAAATCCCTTCTTGGCCTATTCGCTTTTCTCGCACCCGCGAGGAAGACGAGCGAGAGAGCGCGCGCACGATCCGGCGGGGCGCCGTCGGACGCCGAGGCGAAACTCGAGATGCTGCTCGGCGCGATGCCGATCAACGTTTGGTCCACCGACCGCGAGCTGAACATCAACTTCAATCAGGGCGGTGGATTGAAGGCGCTCGGCATCAAGCCGGGCGAGCACGCGGGGATGAATCTCAAGACGGTGCTGGGCTCGAGCGATCCGGCATTCGCTCCGCTTGCGGCCAGTCTGCGCGCGCTGCGCGGCGAGTCTGCGCGATACGAGATGAATTGGCGCAACAGGTCTTTCGAAACCCGGATCGAGCCGCTTCGATCGCCGGACGGAGACGTGATTGGAACCGTCGGGCTCGCGATTGACGTCACGGAGCGCCGGGAGTTGGACGACGCGCTGAAGACGCAGAACATCTACTTCCAGGAGTTGTTCGAGAGTGCGCCCGTGGCGATCGTCGTCCTCGACGAGGATGACCGGGTGCTGCGCATCAACGTCGAATTCACGCGAATCTTTGGCTACGGCCCCGACGAGATTCTCGGACGCCGGATCAACGATCTCATCGTGCCCGACGAGCTGCGACAGGAAGGGCTCGATATGACGGCGCGCGTAACATCGGGGGAAACTCTCAACAGCGAATCGCTGCGGCGGCGGAAAGACGGTACGACGCTGTGGGTTTCGATCGTCGCGCGCCCCTTCAAAGTTGGCGATGAGCCGAGCCGCGTCTACGGGATGTATCACGACATCTCCGACCGCAAGCGCGCCGAAGAAGAGCTGCGCGCGCTGTCATTGGTTGACGCGCTCACCGGTCTGCCCAACCGGCGCGCATTTATCACGCTGTCCGATCAGGCGCTGAAGTGGGCGGCGCGAATCGGCAAAGAAGTGCTGCTCATCTTCATTGACGTTGACAACCTGAAGCAGATCAACGACACACACGGACATCTCACCGGCGACAGCGCGCTGGTTGATACCGCCCGCGTATTGCGCGAGACGTTCCGCGAAGCCGACATCGTGGCCCGCTTGGGCGGCGACGAGTTCATCGCGCTCATCACTTCCGATAGCGAGGCAGCGGGCAAGCTGGTGATGGGCCGCCTTGACGCGCGAGTCGCGGCGCACAACGAGAGCGGCGACCGTCCCTACACTCTCGGATTGTCGATCGGCTTCACGTGTGCCAAAGCCGAAGGGGCGCGCCTTCTCGATCTGATGGAGCGCGCCGACGCATCCCTCTACGAGCAGAAGCGCGCGCGGGTTTGAGCGCTACGCGCTCTCCTTGTAGTACTCATCGAGGCACCAGCCAAGCATATTCGTCAGCAGGTCTTCGGTCCGCTGCGTCGGAGGACGATCTCCCGCGGCTTCGCGAACCACATTGCGCGCGGCTATTACTACCGACTGTGCGCTGAGTCCGTTGTTCTTGGATTCCTGGACGAAGTTGCAAACGTCGTCCCGGAGCGCGGCGTAATCGTACACCGCGTCGTTTAGTACAGAGCCGAGCGTTGTCGTCAGCCTGCTGCGTGCTTCACCGGCGACAGCGCTTCCTTCCCTGCGGAAGTGCTACATCACTCGAACGTGCCCGCGCGCTTCTGTCGTGTCAATGGAAGGAAAGCGCGCCGGCAGTTAGAGCCCTTGGGCGCTACGGAACGGTCTTCACAACTCCGCACGCAACGCGCGCTCCGCTGTTTCCGGCGGGCTGGGACATCTGATCGTCGGCGCCACCGTGAATTACTATTGACGAGCCATCGGCGTCGAACAGCGACGTCGCACCGGAAGTGATCGTGACGCGATCGGTCGTGAAGCTCGCCTTTCCGCGCCCATCCGCGCCGACTGTCAGGTTCGGCGCGTCACCTGCGTGCGCACCGAGCGCGTTGTTGAGCCCGTGCTGCTTGGAGAGCGGATTGTAATGACCGCCGGCGGAAGAGTACGCCGGCGATGACGCCGCGACGCATCTGCCAACGGAATGGAAATGGATTCCGTGCTCGCCGGGCGTAAGAGCGGTGCACGCTCCTCCGACAGCGCACGTGACGTCGACGTCAACGTGGACGATGCCGTCCGCTTCCTGCCACAAGCTCGCAGTCCCAACCACTCGCCCGGCACTGTCGGAGATGGTCGCTCCCGCTACCGCGACGGGATGGCTGGTGAGAAAGCTCTTGTTGCAGGCGGCGAAAATGAACAACCCAATCGCGAACGACGCTCCCTTCATTGCCCGGCTCATCGTGCCTCCCGTGTTGCGTTAGCTGCTCAGCGAACTCTCGTTTTCGTCCATATGACGATCGTCGTGCAGGCCGCGCCGCCTGTGTCCATAAATTCCGGTGGAACCAGCGACGGCTGATACACCTCGATGCCGACGACCTCGCGCGGATTGACGAAATCGTTGGCGTCTCCGCCACCGGATTGGAAGCGCAGTCCATCTATGAAGTAGTTCACGCAGCCCTGATTCGTCAGTCCCCCGCCCCGAGTGGACACGATTTCCGGCTGCATCCCGTTCATCTGTACGGTCAATCCGGGCACGGTTCGCAGCACGTCGCTGATGTATGTCGGCTGGCGGCGGGCGATCTCGTCGGCGGTGATGTATTTCCCCATTCCGCTCCGCTGCCGCTGCGTAAATCCGACGCTCTGCAGCGCATTCTCGGCGCGAGCTTTGACGACGATCGGATCCATCACGGGGATGTATTTCTGCAGCTGCACCGCGACGCGCTGCGGCTTCGCGGTCGAGAGATCGACGGGAACCTCGCGCGGAGTCCAGCCGAGGTGCCGCACGAGAAGCATTTGCGTCCCTGATGGCGCTCCGGTAAGAGAGAATTCTCCCTTCCCGTTGGTGACGCCGGCGGCGGACGATCCGACGATCTCGACGTGACTCCCGATCGCGGGGCCTCCGCCGACGAAGCTGACGCGGCCGGAAACACTGGCGCGGCCGAGGCGCTTTCCGAGGGTATCGGCGCGGGAAATGTACAGCGGGCGGATTATGAAATCACCGTCCGATGGCGACGTCTGAATCGGAACGTCCGCCGTCATCACGCCCCGATAGTTTGCCTGCAGTCGCGCGTCCAGCTCGGCTGGCAACCCACACAGCCGGAAAACTCCGTTGGCGTCTGTGCTGTCGCGGACAAGACGCGGCGTCTGACGAATGCCGGCTTGAATGGACGCATCGTACTGCACCCAGACAATGGACACTTCCGCTTTCGTGACGGGCTCGAAAGTGTCGGGGTCCATCAGCCGCCCGAATATCGCCGAGCTTCCCAGCTTGCGCATTCTCGACTTGCACGTCTGCGCAACAAGAGTGGCAGCGGAGGGAACGGAAAGCCGGATGACGCTCGTGCTGTCAACGCCGACGAAAAACGTCGGGCTCGCCAGTGAAATTCCGAGCGAATCGAGAAGCGGATGGAACAGCCCGACCTGATACTGGCCGGCGGGCAGGCTGTCCACTCTGAATCTGCCCAGAGAATCGGTGATGACGGTGCGGTTCGCGCCAGCGACCATCACCTCGGCGCCGCTGAGGGGACGCTGGTGCAGACTGTCGATCGCGATGCCGATGATCGCCGACGTCCGTTTTTGAGGCTGCTGCGCGCCGGCGGCCGGCGCGGCGATGACCAGGGCAGCTCCGAGTGCGGCGAGAATCTTCATCACACTAAGACTCAGACTCCGGCGGTTTCGTTCCGTTTTCCCCGTACGAGGCGGACGAGCGCCCGCAGCGGATCATAGTACCTGTCAACGACGCGCTCCTTTAGCGGAATGATCGCGTTGTCGGTGATCGCAATGTTCTCCGGGCACACCGTGGTGCAGCACTTGGTGATGTTACAGTAACCGATTCCGCCCGCGTCCTTGAGCTGTCCGGTTCTGTCTGCTTCATCGAGAGGGTGCATCTCCAGCGCCGCCGCATAAACGAAGAGTCGCGGCCCGACGAACTCCTCGTACTTGTGGTGGTCACGCAGAACGTGGCAAACGTCCTGGCAGAGAAAGCATTCGATGCACTTTCTGAATTCCTGTACGCGGTCCACGTCCGCCTGCGCCATCCGCCACGTTCCGTCCGCGGCGTCCGGGGCGCGAGGAGTGAACTGCTTCAGCTTCAGCTTGGCGCGGAAGTTCGACGAAACGTTCGTGACGAGATCGCGCAGCAACGGGAATGCGCGCATCGGCTCGACCGTTACCGGCTCGTTGAGGTCGAGATCGTTGAGGCGCGTCATACACATCAGCTTCGGCATTCCGTTGATTTCTGCCGAGCAGGATCCGCACTTGCCCGCCTTGCAGTTCCACCGGACGGCGAGATCGCTAGCGCTCTCCGACTGGATCTGATGGATGGCATCGAGCACCACCATACCCTCCGTGATGCCGGTGGTGTAATCCCGGAAGGCGCCGCCGGACGTATCGCCGCGCCAGACGCGGAAAGTTGCGCGATCGCTCACTTCTGCTCCTCGATGATGCGCTTGAGATCGCCGCGCATCTCCGGAATGTTTTCACGCGAGACGATCATCTCGCCGTTGTCTCCACGACGGAGAAGAATGGTGAACTTCCCGTACTCCGGATCCTTCTCCGGATAGTCGTCACGAAAATGCCCGCCCCTGCTTTCCTTTCGCTCCAGCGCCGAGCGGGTGATTGCCTCGGATACGGTAAGAAGATTTACAAGGTCGAGGGCGGTGTGCCAACCGGGGTTGAATTCCCTGCCGCCCGGTACCGCCACCTTCGCCGCGCGCCGCTTCAGCTCCTCGAGACCGTCGAGAGCCTTCTTCAACTCGTCTTCCCGGCGCACGATGCCGACGAGGCTCTGCATCATCACCTGCAAATCCTGTTGCACCTGAAAGGAGCTCTCGGCGCCCGCTTCTTTCCCGCGCTCGAAGGGCCCGAGCGCGGTGGCGGCGATGCTGTTCATCTCATCGGCGGGCACCGGGACACGCGACTGCTTCGACGCAAACTCCGCCGCAGCTTCGCCGGCCCGTTTTCCGAACACGACAAGATCCGAAAGCGAGTTGCCGCCGAGCCGGTTCGCGCCGTGCAACCCGGCGGCGCATTCGCCGGCGGCGAATAGCCCCGGGACGGTGGACATCTGCGTATCGCCATCGACACGCACTCCGCCCATCACGTAGTGAGTGGTCGGCCCGATCTCCATCGCCTCCTTCGTGATGTCGATGTCTGCGAGCTGTTTGAACTGGTGGTACATACTCGGCAGTTTTTTCTTGATGCGCGCTTCGCCGTCCTTGAGGCGCGTCTTGATCCACGAGATGTCGAGGAACACTCCGCCGTGCGGGCTCCCTCTCCCCTCGCGGACTTCGCGCACGATGCAGCGCGCGACGTGGTCGCGGGTGAGAAGCTCCGGGGGGCGGCGCGCGCTTTTATCACCCATCACGTAACGCCAACCTTCCTCTTCGGTGTCGGCCGTTTGGGCGCGATAGTTCTCCGGGATGTCGTCGAACATGAAGCGGCGGCCCTCCTTGTTGCGGAGAACTCCACCTTCGCCGCGCACTCCCTCGGTAACCAAAATCCCCTTCACGCTCGGCGGCCACACCATCCCCGTCGGATGGAACTGCACGAATTCCATATCCTGGAGAGCGGCGCCCGAGTTGTACGCGAGCGACTGCCCGTCACCGGTGTATTCCCAGCTGTTGCTGGTGATGCTGAACGCGCGCCCGATTCCGCCGGTCGCGAGAACGACAGCGTTCGCAGTGAACACCTTGAACTGGCCGCGCTCGCGGTCGTATGCGACGGCGCCGGTGACGCGGTCACCGGTCTTCAGCAGACGGATGACGGTGCACTCCATATAAACTTTGATCCCGGGGATGTACACGAGGTGATCCTGAAGCGTGCGGATCATCTCCAGCCCGGTGCGGTCGCCGACGTGCGCGAGGCGCGGATATCTGTGGCCGCCAAAGTTGCGCTGAAGAATGCGCCCATCGTCGGTGCGATCGAACACGGCGCCCCACGCCTCGAGCTCGCGGACGCGGTCGGGAGCTTCCTTCGCGTGCAGCTCCGCCATTCTCCAATTGTTCATATACTGGCCGCCGCGCATCGTGTCCGCGAAATGAACCTGCCAGCTGTCGCGGTCGTCCACGTTGCCCATCGCCGCGGCCATTCCGCCTTCGGCCATCACAGTGTGCGCTTTTCCGAGCAGCGACTTGCAGATCAACCCGACTGACGCGCCAGCGTCGGCTGCGCCGATGGCTGCGCGAAGTCCCGCGCCGCCGGCGCCGATGATGAGAACGTCGTGCTCGAACTGTTCGAAGTTGGCCACTAGAAGAGCCTCAAGTCGTGCCAGATTCCAATCGAGCAGAGACGGATGTAGATGTCGGTGAATCCCACCCAGAAGAGGCTGCACCAGGCCCAGCGCATATGCGACTTGTTGAAGCAGGTGACGCACTCGTACGCCGTACGCCGCAGCGGCGCGCCGGAGAGCCTGTCCATATAACCGCCGACAAGGTGGCGCAGCGAATGACAGCCCAGAGTGTAGCCGCTCAGCAGGATGACGTTGACAGTGAGCACTAGCGTGCCGATGCCGATTCCGAAATGCTGCACGCCGGTCGCCGGATCGGCGAACCACATCCCCTTGTACGCGTCGCTCGCGAGAATGAAGAGGAAGATGACGGCGATGTACATGAAGTACCGGTGCACGTTCTGGAGGATCAGCGGCAGCCTGCGCTCGCCGATGTAGCTGTTGCGCGGCTCGCCGACGGTGCAGTTGAGCGGGTCAGCCCAGAACGCCTTGTAATAAGCGCCGCGATAGTAGTAGCAGGTGAAGCGGAACAGACCCGGAAATGGAAGAATGAGCAGCGCGGGGCTGAAAGGCAAAAATCCCGGGATCCACGAAGGCCGTCCGCCGCGAATCCACGCGTGGGGGGAATCGGCGAAGAGGAGGGGCGAATAAAACGGCGAGAGATAATTGCCGAATTCGTAATGCGCATTCTGCAGCGCGGCCCAGGTTGAATAGACGATGAAGCTGGTGAAGACGACGAAAGTTACCGCGGGCATAACCCACCACGCGTCGCGCCGCATAGTCTCGCCGAAACGGCGACGTGTCAGCTGAACTACCTCGGAACCCAAAGCGGACCTCTCCCTGAAACAGCGGTGATGAGTTGGCGGGAAGTGCTGGTCGAAAACTACGATTCCCCGAGGGGAGAGGATAGTGGTGGGACGACTACGGCGCCGGCGACTTCACGTGAGGGAGAAAAAAACCGCCGAGCCTCGAAAGGCACCGGCGGCAGACCTGCGTGTTGCGCGGCTACTACTAGCGACGGCCGCCATTGATTTTGCCGTGCTCTTCCTTGCGCTGCGCCATCGCCGCGTCCGCCTTGGCCTGTTGATCGGGCGTGAGGATGGTGCGAATCTCGTTCATCTCCTGCATACGAATTCCGCTCGAGAGCTGGCGAGCCTTCTCGATGTTGGCGCGGAACGCCGCCGTATCGCCCTTTTGTCTCGCCGCGCGCGCCGCTTCCATCAGCGGCTTGGCCTGCTCGCGTGAAGCCTTGAGCTGCGGCTGATACTTCGCGTGGATCGCCTTCATCTGCGCCTTCTGCGCGTCGGTGAGGTTGAGATCCTTGAACGCGCCCTTATGTCCCTCGTGATTCCGACCGGGTCCGCGCATTCCGGCCATCGGCTTCGCAACGGGCGGAGTCGTGGTGGACTGAGCCTGAGCCGAGCCTGCGATCGCTGCAGCCGCGACCGCGGCGAGCGCGAGATTTCGAAGTGCTGACATCCCATCCTCCTGCATAACGGTGTGAGGACCGCGAGCTGCGATCCACAATGTTAGACGGGCAGTTCGGGGGGATGTTAACGGATCTTTAGGCTGAGATCGGAGAGCGATCTGTCAGCTACTGACTGCAACAGAACGGGATGCGAGGGATTGGGGTGAAGGGCTCAGAATTTAGGGTACGACACCAGGACCGTTCGCTTCATTTTGAGGGCGAGCCGGACGGTCGTGCGGTAGTACCCTCAGCCCTAATCCCTGCCCCCTGAACCCTCGCATCCCGTTCAGTTGCAGTTGCAGTTTTCAGGAATTGGTTTCCAGTTATCCGGCAGCCACCGACGGCACCGCCCCGAATCTCCTCTCGCGCGAGCGGAACTCCTTCACCGCCGCGTCCAGATCGGCGGGCGAAAACTCCGGCCACTTCCGCTCCGTGAAATACAGCTCGGCGTAAGCGCACTCCCAGAGCAGAAAGTCGCTCAGGCGCTGCTCGCCGCCCGTGCGGATCAGCAGATCCACGTCACGCGAAGGGCCGGTCCAGTGGTACACACGATCGATCTCGCGCTGAAGCTCTTCAATGGTGTGCTTGGCGCCGCGCGGCAGCGAATTGCTCGCGCGGGTGATCGCATCGCGCGAGGAGTAATCGACCGCAATGCGGAGATCGAGCGTGCGGCCGTGCTTCGTCGCCTCCTCTGCGGCAAGAATCGCTTTCAAGAGCTCGGCGGGAATTCGGTCCCGGCGGCCGATGATCCTCATCCGGACGCCGTTCGCGATGCAGCGCTTCGTCTCCTTCACGAGGTAGCGCCGGAAAAGTCGCATCAGCAGCGCGACTTCTCGCGACGGGCGCTGCCAGTTGTCCGCCGAGAACGCGTACAGGGTCAGCATCGAGATTCCGCACGACGGCGCCGCTTCGACGATGTCACGCACCACTCGCGCGCCGACAATGTGCCCCGCCGTGCGCGGCTTGCCGCGCGAGACTGCCCAGCGACCGTTTCCGTCCATAATTATGGCGGCGTGAATGCCGCCGGCGTGCAGAGTCATCGTCAGCGCTCCCTCGTAGCGCGAATGAGCGCTTCCATATGATCGAGGTAACGCTCCAGCGCGCGGCGTCCGGCGGCCGTGAGACGGTATTCCGTTCTCGGCATACGTCCTTCGAAAGATTTGGTGCAGGCGATGTAATCGGCTTCCTCGAGCTTCCGCGCGTGAACGCTGAGATTTCCGTCCGTCGTCTTCATCAGTTTCTTGAGATCGCTGAAGCTGAGCGAATCGTTCACCGCCAGCGCGCTGACGATGCCGAGCCGGAGACGCTCGTGGATGAGACGGTCCAACGCGTCGGAGCGCGCCGCCTGCTTGCCGTCCGACTTGCCACGAACGGCGCGAAGATCGTTCGTCTGCGTACGGTCTTCCCGAAAAATGCCGTGTTTAGCCACCGTGCCTCCTGGCGATCGGAATTCCGAATCCGATGTGGAGCCCGCCGAAACCGGCTCCCATAAGTGCGTCCGCCCAAGACGGCGGCGAAAAGAGAGCGATTGTACCGATGAGCATGAAACAGAATCCCATTATCGGAACGACGCGCACGGAGAATGCGCCGCCGGCGACGACCGCTGTACCATATAGAAGGAGCCACATCCCGGGGATCGCCGCGGTCAAGCCGGCTCGGTAGAGGAAAATCGTGACCAGCGCCCCGACCATCATCGGCGGCGAGAAGCTGAGCAGAAACTTTCGTCCGGGACCGCTCAGCAGCGGCATCTTCGCCGCCGACGCCTTGCGGACGATTGCCCAAATCATCACCGCCGGCGCGAGCACCGCAGCGCCGATCCATATGAGAAGCGACCGAGTGACGTCGGGCTCGATGATCGCGAGCACCGACGCGATCAAGGCGAGACATCCAACCGCGACCATTCCCCAACCTGAAACGGCGGTGAACGATCCGGCGGCTTCCATCGTGTCCCGAATGAAAGCGAGGTTGTCCATCGCCCGCGCGTGCAGCGCGGGGGGCTCGGCGGACTGAGGCCGCCTGAGGGGCGTGACTGACGTCATACGGTTGATTTTAGAAGCCCGTAACTAGTCTGTCAAGTACTTTATGGAGCAAAGTTTGGCACCTCATTTTGCAGATCGGAAAGGTTAGGAAACGTGCCATATTTCGGAGTGCCAATCGTAGACATTTACGGCCACGAAAAACTTCGCGAGCGGTTGAAAAAATCCTTCGCCAGCGGCAAGCTCCCGTCGAGCATTCTCTTTCACGGGCCGCGCGGCGCGGGAAAGCAGCGCCTCGCACTCTGGCTCGCGCAAACACTTCTCTGCGACCGCGAGAATCCTCCCTGTGGCGCCTGTCAGAGCTGTCGCTATTTCGGGGAGCTCGCCCATCCCGATCTCCATTGGGTCTTCCCTCGCCCGAGACTCAAGGACTCCGACCCCGATCTCGACGACGTCAGAGATGACTACGCTGACGCGATCAAGGAGCGCCGCGATGACAAGGGTCTCTACGCTGCGCCGTCGGGAAGCGAGGGAATCTTCATTTCTGTCGTGCGTACCCTCGTCAAAGACGCTTCGATGACGCCGGCGATCTCAAAGCGAAAGGTGTTCATCGTCGGCGACGCAGACCGGATGGTCGCGCAGGAAGGCGCCGACCAGGCGGCGAATGCATTCCTCAAGCTCCTCGAGGAACCTCCTGCCGATACCACCGTCATCGTCACGTCGAGCGAGCCGGGCGCCCTTCTCCCGACAATTCGCTCGCGCGTCGTCGCCGTCCGGGTTGCCCCGGTCACCGACGAAGATGTGAAAGCGTTCGCCGAGGATCCACTCGTAAAGCCGTTCCTCGACAAAACGGACAAGGCGAGCACCGCTGAACGGGTGCGGCGCGCCGCCGGTCTTCCGGGCTCACTCCTCGAGGGGGAGCACGACGCCCGCGCTGTGATCGCGGCAAAGCGGATTCTCGACGCGGCGCTTACCGACAAGGAGACTACTCCGTATCTCGTCGCACTCAGCCAGGGATCGGCGAACGCGCGAGGGGCATTCTCCGATACGCTCGAGGCACTGATCACCCTGCTCGGCGAGCGGATGCGCGAGGCGCTGCACAGCGGCGACACCGGCGCTGCATCCTCGGCGAGCCGCGCCGCCGAATTCGCACTGAAGGCAAAACAATACGCGGCGGGAAACGTGAATCCGCAGCTCATCACATCGCGGCTCCTTCGCGAGCTTTCGGCGACTCTTCAATGAGCAAGCTCTCTCACACCGACGAGCAGGGGCGAGTGAAGATGGTGGACGTCGGCGCGAAATCCGAGACGGCGCGCACCGCCGTCGCAGCCGGTGAAATCAGAATGAGCCGCCCGACGCTGGACGCGATTCGCGGCGGCTCCAACGAAAAGGGTGAAGTCCTTGCCACGGCGCGCATCGCTGCGATCAACGCCGCCAAGCGCACCAGCGAGCTCATCCCGCTCTGCCACAACATTCCGCTCAGCAACGTCGCGGTGGATTTCGAGCTCGACGATTCCCTGCCCGGAGTGCGCGCCACCTGCACCGCCTCGGCGACAGCGCGCACTGGTGTCGAGATGGAAGCGCTCACCTGCGTCGCGGTGGCGCTGCTCACCATCTACGATATGACGAAGGCGATGGGAAAGGAGATGGAAATCGGGAGGGTGAGGCTGCTATCGAAGGCTGGCGGGAAGAGCGGGGACTGGGCAGCCAGCAGCTAGCAGCTTTTTTCGGCTAACAGCACCGAGCTTGCTGTTCTATGTCCGCAGTTGTTGTTCGCCCCGCCACGGCTCCATATGCACCAGCACCTTCACCACCTGCGGGATCTCCGCGCAGATCGCTGTCTTGATCATTCCGCTGAGCACGTGCGCCTCCTCCAGTGTCAGCGTCGCATCCGCTTGAGCGTGGAGATCCACGAAGTAGCCGAGCCCCGATGAGCGAACGTTCAGCGACTCGATGTTGCGCACCCCCTCAACGCCGCTCGCCGCGGCGCACGCGCGATCGAGCATCCGCCGATCGGGCGCCGCATCCATCAGATGGCCGATGGACGGCTGGAGCGCGCGCACTCCGTTCACTCCGGTGATGAGCGCGGCGACGAGCGCCGCCCAGTCATCGGCCGATTCCCAGCCCTTCCCGCCCCATAGTGCGATCCCGATACCGACGAACGCGGCGAGCGAGCTGATCGCATCGCTGCGATGATGCCACGCGTCCGCGGCGAGGGCGGCTCCCCCAACTTCCGCCCCGACGGTTTGCACTCTCCGGTGCAGAATCTCCTTCACGATCATCACGCCTAGCGCGACGAAGAGAGTGAACGGCGCTGGCGCGTGGTGCGGCGTGCGAATCTCGCGAATGGCGAGAATGGAAATTCCCAACGCCGCGCCGAGCAGCAGGATCGAAACGACCGCCGCCGCGAGCGGCTCAGCCTTGCCGTGGCCGTATGGATGATCTTCATCGGCGGGGCGCGCGGCGATGCTGAGCCCCGCCCAAACGATCAGCGACGAGAAGACGTCGGTGGATGATTCGATCGCGTCACCGATGAGCGCGTAAGAATTCCCGACGATGCCGGCGATCAGCTTCACGACGACGAGCACTACGTTGATCAACAGCCCGGCTTGCGCCGAGCGGATTCCGCGGGTCGTGGCGCTCGTCATCGCATTGTCATCGGGAGATAAAAACTATCGCTGTCCGCGCTCCACCGCCTCTGCCGCCGCCAACACTTTTGCCGTGCTTTCGACCCCTCACATTGCAAATCGCGTGTTAACGGCGCGAATACTGCCGATCCGGACTGCATGTCACGAGCCTTCGTAAAGGAAGACGCCGCCAGCTGGGGCGATCCATCCAGGCGGTATTCCCTTCCCGACCGCAACGATCCCGGATTCGATCAGGCCGCGGCCGAAGCGCTGCTCGAAGGAGCTCGCGAAGGGGACACCGGCAGTGCGGAGAGCGCGACGGGATACTACTGGGGCGAGCGAAAGCTGCGCCCCTTCGTGGAGAAGATCCTCACCCGGGCACGCCTCGAGAATGACGAGCGTCTGGAACAGCTCGCCGAGCGATATCTGAAGTAGAGGGGCGTTCTCCCTTGCCGCGCCATACCGCGTGCGGCTACATCTAGAGCACTGGAATTCCCTCTGCATCACGGAGAAATCAGGTGCGCACTTTTCGCTCGCTTTTCGCCTTCCTCGTCGCCTCCTCGGCGGTCATTCCGACAGCACTCGTTGCCCAGACGCCGATTCCACCCGCGTCGTACGGATACGATACGTCCGTGTTCGGCGGACTCAAGTGGCGCGAGATCGGCCCATACCGCGGCGGCCGATCGGTAGCTGTCGCCGGCTCGGCGAAGCGGCCGTACGAATACTATTTCGGTACCACCGGCGGCGGGGTATTCAAGACCACTGACGGCGGAATGACCTGGGCGCCGACAACCGACAAATATTTTGGCGGCACGATCGGCGCGATCGGCGTCAGCGAGTCGAACCCGGACATCGTTTATGTGGGAACCGGCGAGTATCCGATTCGCGGCAACGTCTCGCACGGCGACGGCGTTTTCAAATCCACCGACGCCGGAAAGACGTGGGCATTCGTCGGACTCGGCGACTCGCGACAAATATCGAGGGTGCGCGTTCACCCGACGAACCCGGACATCGTCTGGGTGGGTGTCGAGGGTCACACCTTCGGACCGAATACGGAGCGCGGCGTCTTCAAGACGACCGACGGCGGCAAGAGCTGGCGCAAAGTTCTATATAGAAACGATTCGACGGGAATTACCGACCTCGTCGTTGATCCGTCCAACCCCGATGTACTGTACGCCTCGTTCTGGCAGGAGTGGCGCACGCCGTGGCAGATGATATCCGGCGGGGCGGGCAGCGGAATCTTCAAATCCACCGACGGCGGCGAGCATTGGACAGAGATCACGCGTAGCCCGGGTCTCCCCGGCGGCGTGCTTGGCAACATCGGTCTCAGTGTTTCAGCGGCTAAGCCGAACAGGGTGTGGGCGCTCATCGAAGCGGATTCGGGCGGCGTGTTCCGCTCCGATGACGGCGGCGCGACGTGGAAGAAGACGAACAGCGAGCGCATTCTCCGCCAGCGGGCGTGGTACTACTCGAGAATTTTCGCCGACCCGAAGGATTCGAGCACAGTGTACGCCCTCAACACCGGGATGTACAAATCCGTCGACGGCGGAAAAACGTTTAAGGCGATCGCGGTTCCGCACGGCGATAATCACGACCTCTGGATCGCGCCGAATGACACGCAGCGGATGATAGAAGCGAACGACGGAGGGGCGAACGTCTCGTTTAATGGCGGAAAGACGTGGACCGAGCAGGACTTTGCGACAGGGCAGTTCTATCACGTCACCACGACCAATCATTTTCCGTATCGCGTTTGCGGCGCGCAGCAGGACAACTCAACACTGTGCGGTCCGAGCCGCGCGAACGGCGGCATCGGCATCGAGAGCTGGTACGACGCGGGCGGCGGCGAGAGCGGTTACATCGCGGTGAAACCGGACAGCCCGGATGTAATGTTCGCCGGCTCGTACGGCGGGGTGCTCACGCGTAAAGACGCGAAGACGAAGTTCGAGCGCGACGTGAATCCATACCCCGACAATCCGATGGGCCACGACGCCGCGGACGCGAAGTACAGATTCCAGTGGACGTTCCCGATCATCATCTCTCCGCACAACCCCAACCGGATGTATATGGGGAGCAGCGTGATCTTCCAGTCGGACAACGAAGGCCAGTCGTGGGCGGCGATCAGCCCCGATCTGACCCGCCACGATCCGCGCACGCTCGGGTCGTCAGGCGGGCCGATCACGAAGGATCAGACGTCGGTCGAGTATTACGCCACTGTGTTCACAATCGCGGAATCGCCGGTAAAAGCGGGCGTGATCTGGGCAGGCTCCGACGACGGGCTCGTGCACGTCACAAAGGACGGCGGCAAGACTTGGGCGAACATCACGCCGAAGGGAATTCCGGAATGGATGCGGATGTCGATGATTGAGCCGTCGCACTTCGCGCCGGGCACTGCATATCTCGCCGGCAACAGATATCAGCTCGATGATTTCAAGCCGTACCTGTTCAAAACAACCGACTTCGGTGCGACGTGGACTACAATCACTACCGGCATCCCGGCGACCGAGTTCACGCGCGTACTGCGCGAAGACACTGAGCGGCGTGGATTGCTGTACGCAGGAACGGAGCGCGGCGTCTGGGTTTCGTTCGACGACGGCGCGCATTGGCAGACGCTGCGGAGAAATCTCCCCATCGTGCCAGTTCACGATCTCGCCGTCAAGGAAGGCGATCTCGTCGCTGCGACACACGGGCGAGGATTCTGGATTCTCGACGATCTTTCCGCGCTCCGTCAGCTGAGCCCGGCGACGACCAGGCTCGCCGCGCATCTCTTCAAACCGCGTCCCGTGTACCGCGCCGGATTCAATGGCGGTGGCGGGAACGGCGCGGCGGGTGGTCACCCCGTCGCCGCGAATCCGCCCTCCGGCGGGGTCGTTTACTACTGGCTCGGATCTCCGAAGCAAGTGGTTACGCTCGACTTCCTCGATTCGAAGGGCGCTCTTATTCGCAGCTTCACGAGTATTCAGGACTCCGCGGCTGCCGCCGATTCGGTGCGCGGTGACAGCGTTCGACGCGTGCGCGACGACAGCATCACCCGCGCCGGCGGAAAAGTTGACACGACTTCAAAAGCCGAAGCCCGCGGTGAAGACACCGGCGCCGGCGACGATCGTCCACAGCGCCGCACCGCCGCCCCGCGCGCGCCGGACAAGGAAGGGATCAATCAGTTCGCGTGGAATCTTCGTTATCCCGATGCCGCGGATTTCGAAAACCGGATCTTCTGGGCCGGCGGAATCACTGGACCCGTCGCCGTCCCCGGCACTTACGCGGTGCGACTGACGGTGAATGGACAATCGGAGACCCAACCGCTCATCGTGCTGAAGGATCCGCGGGTCACGACGTCGCAGGCGGATCTCCAGGCGCAGTTCGACTTCCTGATGAAGATTCGCGACAAGACGAGTGAAGCGAATAACGCTGTACGCACGATTCGGAACGTGAAGGCCCAGATCGCTGAGCGCGCAAAGCTGGTGCCCGCCGATAAAGCGGCCGCTTTCAAAGCGAAGAGCGATGCGCTCGTCTCCCGTCTCTCGGTAATCGAGGCGGAGATTTATCAGGTGAAGAATCAATCCGGCCAGGACCCGCTCAATTATCCGATCCGGCTCAACAACAAGATCGCCGCACTTGCGGGCGTTGCCGGAGGCGGAGACTTCAAACCGACCGCGCAGTCGTACGCTGTGTTCAACGATCTCTCGGCGCAGCTCGATGTTCAGCTGTTACGGATGAAGGCGGCGCTGGCGGATCTCGATGTCTTGAACGCCGATCTTCAGTCGGCGGGACTGAAGCCCGTCGTTCCGTCAACGGCGGAGATCAAACCGGTGAAGACGCCGTAGCCGTAACCTTGATCACCAGCGACTCGTACACACTTCTATGACCCAGGCATCCACCGTCCCCACTCCCCCGCCAGCACCGGTGCTGGCGGGGACAGCACCGCTTGCAACGACGACGCGCGCGCTGACCATTCAGGACATCATCGCGCTCCGTGCGCAGCGCTCTGAGCTCTCCAATCAACTGTCGAGCGCTGCGGGGAGAAGGCAGTCGCTTGCGAGGGAGTTGAACAACACGGCTGATCCAGCGGCGAGAGCGGGGCTCGAGTCCCGCATCGCCGTGCTCGACAAGCGGATGATTCAACTCGAGAGCGACATTGCTCAAACGGGGCAGGTCCTAAGCTCCGACGCCGCCTCTCGCGTGACATCCACGCAGCCGGCGCATACGTTCCTGGGTATGGATGCCGCCTACGCAGCTCCGCTCACTGGAGTTTTCATCATCTTCGTCCTCGGCCCACTCGCGTTCGGAGCGGCGCGAATGATGTGGAAGCGATCGAGCCGTCCCGTGCTTCCGGCGGGAAGCGCCGAGTCGGGGGAGCGGATGCGGCGGATGGAGCAGTCGGTTGATGCGATCGCCGTCGAGGTGGAACGCATCTCCGAAGGCCAGCGGTTCGTGACGAAGCTGCTCTCCGAAAAGGCGGCGTTGCTTCCCGGAGTGAATGAGAAGCTCAAGGACACAACGCAGTACCAAGTCCCGTAACTACAGTGTCAAGTCATTGACCCCAAAGGGGTTGCGCGTTGAAGTAATTCTTAGGAAACGGCTGATAACTTGCTGTATGGAAGGACGTGAGCACAGCCGAAAAAATCCAAACGAAGCACCCCGGCGAGCCCGACAACGCACAACTTTGCGTATTGGCGCGGGTCCTCGCCGAGAGGATGCGAGAGCACAAGGACGAGCTCACGCAGCGGTGGCTCGATCGCATCAGCGTCCGCGTCACGATGGACCCGAACGAGATTTTCCCCACCGAAGCGATTCTCGATCACGTGCCGATGCTGCTCGAGGGCATCGCCGATTACATCGAGCAGCCGGAAAAGCCGCTGATGGCCGACGTTCCAGTAGTCGCCAAAGCGATGGAGCTCGGCGCGCTCCGCTTCAGCCAGGGGTTCGACGAGTACGAGCTGCTCAAGGAGTACGAGATTTTCGGGGGGATTCTTTTCTCATTCCTGTCGCGAATCGCCGACGAGATCGACGAGCCCTGCAGCAGAGGAGAGTTGCTCGCCTGCGCCCACCGCCTCTTCCTCGCCATCACGATGATCGAGCAGGCGACAGTGACGCATTATCTCTCGCTGCTGCGCGAAGAGCTGAGTGAGCGCGAGCAGCGGCTCCGCGGATTCAACCGCGCCCTCACTCACGAGATGAAGAATCTCGTCGGCATCATTGGTGGCGCCGCGGAAGTGCTCGAGATCGGCGAGCTCGGACCCGACCAGCAGACGAAGATGGTATCGATCATCAAGCGAAACGCCGAGATGATGAGCGGGACAATCGATAACCTCGTCGAGCTCTCACGACTTCGTAATGACGCGCGGCAGCAGCGTCACGTCGAGCTGCCGGCGGCGGTAGCCGAAGTGGCGCGCCAACTCCGCGACGCAGCGAGCGCGCAGAACGTCGAGATCAGGATTGTCGGTGATCTCCCCGCTGTCGAAGTCAACGCCGCCGCAGTCGAGCTTTGCCTCTCAAACTACATCGCCAACGCGATCAAGTACTCCGATCCGAACAAGAGCGAGAAGTGGATCGAGATCAGCGCCGACCAATGCGGCGGCCCGGACGGCGACGACGGATGCGAGATGACGGTGCGGGTGACCGATAATGGACTCGGCGTTCCCGACGACAGCCGCTCACGTCTGTTCGAGCGATTCTATCGGGCGCACGAGGAGCTTCACGCCAACATCAGCGGCACCGGACTCGGCTTGAGCATCGTACGCGAGACCGTCACGACACTCGGCGGTAAAGCGTGGGCGGAATTTCCCGAGGGGGGATCGGTCTTCGCGTTCTCGATTCCGGCTCGGCGGATGGGCGATCCGAAGTCGGGCGCCTCGGGTTCCACGACACCTACGCCGGGCCAGGTTACCGAATTACGCGATCGAATCGGAGCTGATCAGGCAGTGCGTAGCTGAAGTGCCACCACTCTTGATCGTAGTTCACGAACCCTTCACGCTCCATCGCGCTCTTTAGCTGCTGACGATTCTCCGCGGGAACGCTGGTAGCGTTCGCTGTATGCGCGGCAGCTGAAAAGGTATCGAACGGCGTCCCCATCTCCAGCTCGGCACTGTCGGCGAGACGGATCAGGGTGAGATCCACAGCGAGGCCGAGGTTGTGCCGGCTTCGACTGGCAATGTATCCGTCGCGAAGCAGATCCTCGCGATTGACTCGCTTCGTCCACTCCACCATCGCCAGCGTGGCGCGCACCGGTCGGTACGCATCGAAGACTTTGAGACCGAGGCCCGCCGGCGCGAGATCGGCTTCGACGCGGCCGAGAGCGGCTGCTGCCTGCGTGCGAAGATACGCGTGATTCCCTTCGTATCCGTTGATCGGCGCGCCGGTGAAGTTGTTCGCCGTCGCATATCGGAGAGTGACGACGATTCCGGGCGAGAGAGCGCGGATGTCCGCAAGGAGCAAATCGGCGGCGTCGTCGGAGGCGATCGGCAGCTCCGCTGTATTCGCCGGTGGTGGAGCGGCGGCACCGGTGCCGGAACGCACACACGCGGCGGCCATTAACAAGACCGCCGCGTGCGACAGGATTTTCTTCATCCCGGGAATCTACGCGCGCTTACTGCACGCAGCGACCGTGCGGGTCGGGCTTCGCCTTATCCACCACAGGCGCGTGGCTGAGATTGGCGACGCTCTCGGCGATGTCCGCGACGAACTGCGTTACGCGGGCGAATCGGTCGTAATCGATGTACTGCGGCTCGTCGGTCACCTGGTGGTAATCAGCGTGGCCGCCGGTTGTGAAGAACGCGATGGGGATGCCGTAACGGGCGTAGGAGTAGTGATCGCTCCGGCAGTAGATGCGCTGCGGATGGCCGTTCGCATCGTTGGAATAATCGATTGCGAGGGGATGCTTTTCGGTCTTGTCCACCGCTTCGACGAGGTCGCCCAACTCCGTCGAGAGACGACGGGACCCGATGAGTTGCACGTAGTCGCTCGAGCCGCGAAGACGCACTCCTTCCTTCGATTCGCCGGTGATGTCGCTCGAGTCGCCGCGGCCGATCATATCAATATTGAGCTGGGTGACGATGGAATCGCGCGGCACAGGCGGGTGATCAGTGACCCACTCCGATCCATACAGTCCTTCCTCCTCACCGACGTGCCATACGAAGAGGAGCGAGCGCTTCGGCTTCACCTTCTTAGCGGCGAAATACTCCGCGATCTCAAGCACGCCCACACTTCCGGAGCCGTCATCGTCGGCGCCGTTGTAGATGGAATCGAGACGCGCGCTCGCGCCGCCGTTCCCTTTCCGTATTCGAGCGAGCATTGAATTGATCTGCGCGTTCTGCTCGTCATTCAGCACCGGCGCGCGATCGTCCTGGCCCTGTGTGCGGAATAGATGATTCAGAACGAAAATTGAATCGTGCGCGACGGGACGGGTGTTGAACCCCAGGTGGTCGTTGTGCGCGCCGATGGCGACGTACTCCGCGCGCAGTTTCGGGTCGCTGCCCGGCAGCATCGCGACGACATTGCGCGCCGGGTACTTGAGTGACGTCTGAAGAATACGGGGAGCGCTGGTGATGCTGAGGCCCAGCATTCCTGACTTGACGCTGTCGATGCTGCGGCCGAGCAGCTTCGACGCGCCGGCGCGGCTAAGCATAAGGATCGCCGGAGTGGCGGGCTCGACTTCCCCGACTACCATTTGATTCGGCCGCCGGAAAAAAGCGAGGTATTGCGGAGGAAGATTGTCCAGTGCGATGCCGCCTATTCCTGCCGCCCCGCTCATTCTCCGGAGAGCGGCCGCGATCGCGGGTGTCGGGCGAAATCCGGTGACGCCCGACTCGTCGAGGACGACAAATTTCCCGACCGCAGTCGCTGAGTCAATGAGCGATGCCGGATCGGTGATCGACCCGCCATACACGACCTGCGCCCCTTCGATTGACCGCGCGCTTGGTCCCGCATCGCGGACGACGAACTCGGTCCACGGCGCGAGCGTGGTCGTTCCGGCAACGAAGCGGCTAGTGGAATCGAAAGCACGGTCCACGACGCCGACTGTCTGAAAGAACGTTCCGCCATCGCCCATCGGCGTGAGGCCGATGCGCGCCGCGTCACGAGCGATGTATTCGACGCCTTTCGCGTTTCCGGCAGTGCCGAGGTTCCGGCCCTGCATCGAGTCATCGGAGAAGATGTAGAGTCGCGTTTCGAGATCGACTTTGGTGATCGCGCCGGACGTCGGAACCGGCTTGTGCGTGCGCGGCCGATTCAGGACGGACCAATCGGTTGGCGACGCGACGGTGGGCGCTTGGGCGGTCAATGGCGCGGAGAGAATGACGGAAGATGCAGCCAGGAGCGTGGAGAGACGGGTTCTCATTGAGAATCGGGTTCGGGTTTCCTGTTAATACCATACAGACAGACAAAAGGTCGCCAATATCGGCGACCTTTTCAAAGAACAAGGCAGGCGCATGGCGATTGGCTCATATTTTCCCCCAATGTCAAAGAGCGATAACGGACACCGGGCGGCGGTCACAGCGAGTTTTCTGGGTTGGACGCTCGACGCGTTCGACTTTTCAATCGTCCTCTTCACGCTGACGGCGATCGCCAAGGAGTTCCACAAGACCGACGCGCAGCTCGCGCTCTCCATCACGGTGACGCTCGCGTTCAGACCCGTTGGCGCGCTGATATTCGGGCTTCTCGCAGATCGTTACGGACGTAAGCTGCCGCTCATCATCGATCTCGTTTTCTTTTCCGTCGTCGAGGTCCTCTGTGGCTTCACGACGAGCTACGCGAGCTTCATGATTCTGCGCGCGCTGTTCGGAATCGGAATGGGTGGCGAGTGGGGAGTGGGAGCGTCGCTGGCGATGGAGAAGGCGCCGTCGAAGAATCGCGGTTTTTTCTCAGGGCTGCTTCAGGTAGGGTATCCGATGGGATACCTGCTGGCGGCGATCGCGTACTTCGTCATCTTCCCGCGATGGGGCTGGCGGCCGATGTTCTTCATCGGCGGGCTGCCTGCCCTGCTCGCCATCTTCGTGAGACTGCGCGTACAGGAATCCGAGGTGTGGGAGAAGACGCGTCACGCCGACTGGAGCGGGCTCGGCAGGTCGATCGTGTCGAATTGGAAGTTGTTTCTCTACCTGACCTTGCTGATGGCGGGGATGAACTTTGCATCGCACGGAACACAGGATATGTATCCCACCTTCCTGCAGCGCGACTGGGGATTCACTCCGCAGCGGCGTGCGATGCTGGCGGCGTTCTCAATGGTCGGGGCGATCGCGGGCGGCATCACCTTCGGTCACATCTCGGATAAAATCGGAAGACGCAAAGCGATCGTGATCGCCCTCGCTCTCGCAATCACCGTCGTTCCGCTGTGGGCGCTATCGCCGTCACTTGCCGGCCTCATCGCCGGCGCATTCGCGATGCAGTTCTTCGTGCAGGGCGGTTGGGGCGTGATTCCGGCCCACCTCAATGAGCTCTCACCGGACAACGTGCGCGGATTTCTCCCCGGCTTCGCGTATCAGTGCGGTGTGCTCATCGCCAGCTCGGTGGTTTACATCGAAGCGCTGTTCGCGGCGCGGACGACGTATGCTTACTCGATGGCGTTCACTGCGGCAACGGTGTTCACCATAGCCGGAGTCACGGCCTGGCTCGGGCGCGAGAAGCACGGAATAGTCTTCGGAGCGTAGCGCTCAGCCGCCGAGTTGCTTCGCTTCTGCGGTGAGCCCGCCGAGCAGCGCCGTCAGATGCACTGAAGATGTTCTCACGTTCATTATCGTCACGCGCAGTACGGGCCGCCCGTCGAGCACCGTGGAAGTAATCCACCCGCTGCCATTGCGATTGAACCTCGGCCGAAGCTCACGATTCACATCATCGCTGCCAGCATAGCGAAAACAGAGAATGTTCGACTCCGGCTCGTGGAGCGCTTCGAAGCGCGGATGAGCGACGACCATCCCGTGAAGCTCGCGCGTCGTAGCGCAGAGATGATCATACAGCGCGCCGATCCCTCTCGCGCCGTACCTCTGAAGCGCGACCCACAGCTTGAGCACGTCGGCGCGGCGTGAGCATTGAAAGCTTTTCCGTCCCTGGTCGGGATTTCGTTCGCTGTCCGATCCCTTGAAGAGATACGGGGCCTGCTGAGTGAACGCGCCTTCGAGATCACACTCGTCGCGGACGAGAAGCATTCCGGCGGAAAGAGGCAGCAGCATTCCCTTGTGCGGATCCCACGCCAGCGACCGAGCCCGCTTGAGTCCGCGAAGCGCCGCCGGCGGGCGCGCGGACAGCAGCGCGCTCGCGCCGTGAGCTGCATCCACGTGCAGCCAGATTCCGCGCTGGTCGCAGATCTCGCCGATCGCCTCGAGATCGTCGAAAGATCCCGTCGCTGTTGAGCCCGCGGTCGCGACGACGGCAAGAATTTTCTTCTTTTCCCTATCGAGTCGCGCCAGCGTCTCGGAAAGATGCGCGACGTCCATCCGGTAATCGCGCGACCGGATCGAGATTCCCCGCTTTCTGCCGAGCCCAAGCTGGCCGATTGCGCGGGTCACCGCGTAATGCGAGTGCTCTCCGTGAAGCACATACGGCGCGTCGGCGCCGACGCCGTTCTCCCACGCATCCGGCATCGCCGCGTTTCGGGCCGCGAGCAGTGCGGTGAAGCTCGCTTCGGTGCCGCCCGAGGTGAGAGTTCCGCTCGAGCCCAGCGGATATCCGACGAGATCGCACATCCATCGGATTACCTGATGCTCGATCATCGTCGCGGTCGGTGACATCTCGAATATCGCGAGCGACTGATTGAGCGCGGAGATCACCGGCTCCGTCCAGACCGCCGCCGGCAGCGGAGCGCTCACCTGGTGGCCCATCGCCATCGGATGGCAGAGCTGGTTCGCATCGGCGAACACATCGCGCTCGAGCCGCTCGACTACCTCCGCGATCGGCCGGCCGGATTCCGGCATCGGCTCGGCGAACCGCGTGGCGATGTCGCGCGGAGTGAGCGGAGTCGAGACCTGACCTTCGCTCGCGCGCGTGCGTGCAAAGTATCGGGCGGCTATCCCAAGAAACTGCGCGCCCGTCTCTGCGCTCTCGTCACTTTCGAGCTCTTCGAGGATAGATCTTGGCATTCGGAGAATCTAGCGCAGATCCGAAAGTGGGAGCGTGCTATTCTGCGAGTCCGTGCTCACGCACGAAGTCGGCGAGCTCGCCGCGCGATGCAACGTTCAGCTTGAGGAAGATGTTGGAGAGATGCGTGCTGACCGTTCGCGCTGAAATATTCAGCGCCGTGCCGATCTCCTTGTTCGACTTCCGCGCCGCGACCATTCGCGCGATCTCGGTTTCACGCCCGGTGAGACCGGCAGCGCCGGGAATCGAAGAGCGGGACGGAGGCCGAACGCCGAGCTCGCGGAGCGCTTCGCGCGTCGCATCTAGCTCGCCCGTGGCGCGGAGCTTGACGAACACTTCGTGCGCGCGCTTCAGCTCTCGCTGTCCCTCGTCCCGCTTGCCATTGTCCATAAGCGCGTAAGCGAGCCGCCGTCTCACTCGCGCCGATTGCACCGGAAGCGGAATTGCGTCGAACTGATCCGCCGCCGAGCGCAGGAGCGAGATCGCCTTCGCCGGATCGCGGTCACGGTAGAGAACGAGCAGTGCGTCGCACGCATCCGAGAATGCGAGGCCGAGCCGATGCTGCAGGCGCGTCGCGTCGCGTCTCATCCGCTTCGAGAGCGCTTCTGCGCGTACGAAATCGAGATCGAGCAGCGCCGCTTCGCAGATGAGCGGGAGCAGCCACTGCAGCCCCCAAATCGCGTGGCCGGTCCGGTCGGCGATTGCAAGGCCGCTTTCACCTACGGTGACCGCCTGCGAGTATTCTCCGCGCGCGAGATGATATGCGGCAAGCCCGAGGTGCGCGGGAATTACCGACGGGACGTCGGGTGGGCGCTCGATTCCCTTGTCGGCACCCGAGATCGTCCACGCCAGGTCGAAGTATTTTCTGGCGCGGTCAGTCTCTCCTCGGGGGAGGTACATCATTCCCGCCCAGACGTAGAGGCGCGGCAGCAGTGCGCGCTGTCCCTGCTTCTGCGCGAGCACAATCGTCCGCTCGGCGAGGGCGAGACCTTCGTCCCAGTCGCCGATGCTCGAGAGATACTGAACTCTCAGCTCCGCGCTCCACAGGGGCAGAATCGGCGAGCCTGATTCATCGGCGAGCTTCGCGCTCTCGGCCAGATGGCGTGCGATGGCGGGCTCGTCGCCGCTGACGCCGGTGAGGATCGCCATCGCCCAGTGCGCGCTCCATTGGAGCATCGGCTGGCCGGTCGCCGCCGCGTGGCGAAGCGCATCTTCACCGTGCTTTCGCGCGACGTCGAGCGGGCCGGTCCACGCGTACAGCAGGAGCAGCGCTCGATGGGCGCGCGCGAGGAGAGCCTGGCTCTCCAGCTCGCCGCCCGCCGCGTCGAGGGTGAATTCAAGATCCTGCTGGGCTTCATCCAGACGGCCTAGCTCCTGAAGGCAGATTCCGCGCGCGAGGCGAAGGCGAATCGCGGAATGTCTGTCGTCGAGCTTCTCCGCCTCGACGAGACCGGCGTCGTAGTGCGCGAGCGCATCGGCGTGTCGTCCACTCCAATAGCAGGCGAGTCCCATCCGATACTCGAAGGATGCAACTGCCGCTCCATCGCTTCGCTTGCGCGCGTGCTCGAGTGCGACCGCCCACAGGTCGAGCGCCTTGTCGTATTCACCAAGCCGCTGTCGCGCGCGGGCGAGACCGATGACCACTCTTCCACGGGATTCTCCGTCAACTGCGTCCATTCCCGCCGACCGGATCGCATCGAGCGCGGTGGTGAAATAGGTGGCAGCCTCGCGATTGGCGTATCTGGCGAGGGCGTTGTCGCCGGCGGCGATGAGGTAGCCGATTGCCTTCGCGCTCAACGCCCGGCCACGATCGAAGTGATAAGCAAGCTCGTCGGCGTGCTCGAGAGCGGCCGCGCCGTACTTCCTCTCCAGCGCTTCGGCGATGGTTCCGTGCAGCAAGGTTACGCGCGCGTGCCCGAGCTCGGAGTAGAGCACCTGCTGCAATAGAGGATGCGTGAAGTCATATGAGGTGCGCTCCTCGCCCGGCGTCTCCATCAACACACGTTGGCGGCATAGCTCTTCGATGGAAGAGACGAGCGCGGCGTCATCAGTCGGTGAGATAGCACGCAATGTTTCGTAGCTGGCGCGCGTACCGAGCACAGCGGCAAGGTTCGCCAGGAGCTTTGCGGGTGGCGTGAGCCGGGCGAGCCGGGAGGCGACCGCGTCTCGAACGGTGGGGGGCAAATCGAATGACAAGAGATCAAATCCCGTCCATCGACCGTCGCGCTCCGCCAATCGTCCGGAATCGGTGAGCCCCTTCAGGGTCTCCTCGAGAAAAAAGGGATTGCCGCGCGTCCATTCATAGAGCCGGGCGGCGAATGGGCGACTCTCATCGGCGGTCGCATTGAACGTCGTGCGAACCAGCTCGGCGACATCGGCAGCAGTGAGCGGCTGCATTTGTTGAACGGTGACGAGGCCGAGTTTCTGGAGCGATTGCTCGGTAGCGCGAAGGGCGGGGTTGCCATCGCGCTCGGTTTCATTGTACGTGCAGATGAGCAGCACTTTCTGCGATTCGATCTGACGCGCGATGAAATGCAGCAGCTCGAGGGACGACGCGTCCGCCCATTGGATGTTGTCGAGCAGAACGACGAGCGACTGCTTCGCGGAAAGTCTGCCAAGAAATTGCGAGAAATTCCAAAGAAGGCGTGCCTTGAGCTCGGATGCGTCGAGCCCCGCGCCGGCATTGCTCCCACTCGGCGAGGCGAGCGGAGGGAAAAGATGTGCGAGCTCCGCGCTGGTTCCTCTGGTGAGCACGGACAGCGCCGCCGGGTCGATTCTCTTGATCACCGGGACGAATGCATCCGAAAATACGGCGTACGGAATTCCCGTCTCCACGGGATAGGCGCGGCCAGATGCGACCAGACATCCTCTCTTCACGGCCTCGCCGGCGGCGGCGGAGGCCAACCGCGTTTTTCCAACTCCGCCTTCTCCGGTGATGAATACGACACTTCCCGCGCCGTTCGCGGCAGCGTCGATGGCGTCCACAAGATGGGCGAGCTCCTGGCTACGTCCTATCAGCGGCGCTTCGGAAGGGCGTTTGTTCACGTCAGAAAACTATTAAATCGCGCCGGTCACTGGCGCGGGAGGGCGGGCACCCTGATCCATTCCACGGACAGCTCCCGATCGAGAGCGCTTGTCTTGCAGCTCATCCACGATGGCCACCAGGCGTTCAGGAACACTTTCATCGGCCGGCGGGGATAGTCGCGACTCCAGCGCGCGAGTGGTGCTCCATCGGCTAGGAACGCAAGCGACTGCTCGGACCAGCTGATGGAGTACTCGTGAAACGCGGCACGAGGATCGAATGGAAGAGTCACGGTTTTGCTCTGCGTCATCCTCCCATCGATCCACGCGCTGAACATCACGCGTCGCGTTGCGTCATTGTAGACCTCGATGTCGATCTCATCATTGCCTCCGCGCAAATCGCCATAGAGAAACAATGCCGATAACGATCCTTCGGCGTCTGGAACCTTGAGGCGCGCGGAAAACTCTCCAAATTGAAAGCGCTGCGACGTTCGGACCTCCGCGCCGTCGCACGTGCCGGATGGTATCAAGAGCCGGAAACCTTCCCCGGTCGCGAACGCTTGCTCGGGACGGAGACGTCCGCGCCCCAACGGATGCTGGCCCGGGCGCCAGGCGCCCGACGAATCACTCGCCAGCGCGCCCGGCAAATAGACGCTGAATGCATCACGCTTATCGGCCGTATCGAGTCGCCGCGCATCCGCTCTGCCCGGCTCGCCATCCCACACGCCCATTATCACGCGATAGGTGCCTTGCACCGGACGCGGCGTGACCGGAATCACCCACGCGCTCGACTGAACGACTTGTTCACCCGCTCGAAGTGAAAGGGGATGAGCGGGAATGTCGAACCACACGCCGTCCGGGTCCTGAACGCTGTACCCGATCCAGATTATCCGCGCGATTGAAGACTGATTTACAATCACGAGACGGGAGACAGCGCTGTCACCGGGGCGAAGCACTCCCTCAGCCGGATGAAATTCTGTTATTCGAACCGGCTGCGAGCCCGACAACTGCGCTCCGGCTGTTGCAGCCGCGCCGGCCAACGCAAGCACGGCGCAACGCATCTTCGGCCGCATCACGCGCCGTGCTGTGAGAGGGGATTCATTTGCTGAGCCGTGCGCGCAATGCGGTCGCCGCAGGTTTCCGGGCAGCGGCCGGAGCGACAGAGTCGAGAATCACAACCGCCTCCTTCCTTCTTCCCAACAGCTCGAGGGCTCGCGCCTTGCCGACGAGCAGGTCGCCGTTTCCCGGGAAACGCGCGAGCGCCGAGTCGCTCAGGGAGAGGGCGCGTTCTCCATTCCCGGCGAAAATCTCGAGATCCAGCAGCGCGAGATGACCGTCGATGTAGCCGGGCGCGCGCCGGACCAGATCCTCGAGAATTGGCCGGCCCTCCTCGAATTTCCGGTCCCAGGAGTAGGTGCGCCCAAGGAGCGCACGGGCATCGTAGTAACTCGGCGTGTCGCGCAGCAGCTTCTGAAGAATCAGCCTCGCATTTTCGTAGCGGCCGGCGATGGCTTCCTTGCGAGCGAAATCAAATACCTCCGTCGGAGTTTTGTGCTCCAGCCCGAGCGCGACAATGATGGAGTCCTCAGCCGGGTTTCTCGGCGGCTGGGCGGGCCGGCCAATCGTGGACGGAAGCAGATGCTCGCCCGTCGTAAGAAACCGGTCCAGATTGCGGAAGGCATCCAGCTTCGCGCGCACGCGGTCGCGTGCTGATTGGTCGTTCACCGCAGTAAGCGCGAATCTATCGTCGAGCCGGAAAAGCTGGTCGCCGGAAAGAAAATTCGTTCCGTCCAGATAGGAATCGAGCTCGTTCTTGTTCCGCATCAGCGCGATGCTGTGCACGTTCCTGAATCGTGTGGCCGTGTCGATTCCCGAGCCGAGCCACGAAACGCTGTCGGGGAATTCCATACCGTAGTTGTGGTGCATAAATGCAATTACCGTTGGCGCGACATCGAGTTGAGAAGAAACCGAGGAGAACCGGTGCGGAGCTTTCAGCATCGGAGAAAAGATCAGAAACGGCACGTGGAACCGGTCGATTCTGGAATGGGGCGGGATCGGGATCAGCCGGTGATCGCCGGTGATGAAGAAGATCGTTCGCGAGAACTCCTCGCGCTTCGCATACTCGGTCAGGAAATATCGAATCGCGTCGTCAGTGTAGAGCAGCGTCGAGAAGATCCCGGAATACTTGACGTATTCCGCCCGCCGATCGGCTTGCGGGGCGAGGGCCGCGAGCGTGCGGCTGAACCTGGCCTCGTATTCCGCTGTGCGGGGAGGAATGAAAGGCTCGTGGGTTGTGATCGTTTGGTAGATATCCATCCGGGGCGCTGGGCCGGGCGGGGTGATCGTGGCGAACGAGCGCCGGAACATTTCAGCATCGGGGTACCCCCAACTCTCTCCGCCGGGGCTGGCCGGCTGCCTTACGTAGCCGCTGCCGAAACTCGATTCGTCGATGAATCGATCCACACCTTCGTGCTCCATGAACCCGTCGATGAATTCAAACTGACCGTTGGTACCGCTGAAAAAATCGATCGAGTATCCACCCTTCTTGAGAAGTATCGGGATGCTTAGGTGGCGCGGCATTCGCGACTTGAGATCCATAAACCCGTTGTCGCCAAAGGGCAGTGATCCAAGAAGCGCGGGCAGTAGCCCGAATGTCCGCCCGGTGGTGCTGACGAAATTTTCCCAGTAGAGGCTTCTTCTCGTCAGCGAATCCAGGAACGGAGTGAACCCGCCGTAACGCGCGCCGTCGCCCACGAAGTCCCGCCCCAAGCCCTCTACCACGATGAACACTAGGTTCGGCCTTTGCGCTCCCACCTTGAAATAAGGACCGAGGACATCGTGGTAAGTCGCGCGCCGAAGCAGTGGAAATCCGCTCAGCTTCGTCGCCGGCGCCGGCGACCACCGGCTCGTCAGATATCCGACTGCGCTCCCCGTAAAAAACACAATCTTGTTCTGAGCCAGGAAGTACTCCGGCTCGGATCGGAATTCTTCAGGCTTGATCGACAACGGGGAATGGAAGATCACCGCAGCTGCGGTCACGATGAAAAATGCGACGAGAGCGGTGCGGCCAATTCGAGCCAGTGCCGCACACCCGGAACCGACCCAGATCAGAATTCCCGCAAGAAGCGGCGGAAGCAGCGACAGCCAGCCGACGCCGCCGGATGTGCGCACGACGAAACGAACGTACGAGAGCGTATAGCCGAAGACGTCAGCGCCGAGTGGAACGAAGGTGACGGCGAAATACTGAATGAGCATCACATCGGCAATCACGACGATGACGAGCGTTGCACGGTGAAACTTCGATGCGAAGCGCGGCCACCAGTGAGCGAGGGCGATAACTGGGACGCACAGCAGCGCCGAGAGCCAGAGCGTAAGCGCAAGGTCGCTGCGAGTGCCAGCGGCGAGGATCGCGACAGCCCCGCGCGGCAGCACGTGCGTCGCGCTGACGGCGAAATATTCGTAAACTCGGAGCAGAATGAGAACGGGCAACAGCGACGAGCTCACCGCCGCGAATCGCATCGCCCCTGATTCAGCCGCCGTGCGGCGGTCGGGCGCCGGCAACTCTTCTGTCCGCGTCATTTCGCGGACCGCTAGAAGATCAGCTTCAAGCCGATGGTTCCGCTCAGGCTGTTGCGTACGAACCCGACAGGGAAACTCTCCCTCTTCCGGGTGCCCGACCAGGTAAACAGAGTCGCTCGCGAAATGCCCTTCGACCCCTGAATTCCTACGGAGAAGGAATTATCGCGGGCCACCGCGTCGGGAGTGGACTGGTCGGAGGGACCGCTTCCATAACTGACGGAGCCGCCGAAGTAGTGGTCGCCGTCTTCGAAATACCTGCGCATAGTCAGCCCGGCCGAA
>JBKJHG010000068.1:0-2616 GCA_046599115.1 Gemmatimonadaceae bacterium | reverse complement strand
CCTCAGATTCGTCGGAAACGATGGAAGTGATCGAGACCGCCGAGCTGCTGCGCGCGAAAGGGGCGGCCGTTGATGTAGGGCGGCACGATCTGCAACGCATCGCCCACGCGGCGATCGTCGTGCTGAGCCCGGGCATTCCTCGCTGACGATCGGGCGTCCGGCGTCGCGCGCCGCTTTGACCGCTGGCGCGTCAGGAGGAATGCCCGGGCTCAGCACGACGATCGCCGCGCGGGCGATGCGTTGCAGATCGTGCCGCCCTGCATCAACGGCCGCCCCTTTCGCGCGCAGCAGCTCGGCGGTCTCGATCACTTCCATCGTTTCCGACGAATCTGAGGCGTAGATGGAGTAGCCCTCGCCGAGCAGGAGCTCTGCGACAGCGCGCCCGCTGCGGGCGAGGCCAAGCACGGCGACTTCTTCCTTGGAAGAAAAACCTTTGACTTGCACACCCGGCCGCGGCAATCGCGCCCGAAAGCTCATCGGATCTTCAGTGTGCTCAGTGCGAGGAAGCTGAACAGAATGCCGAGGATCCAGAAGCGCACGACGACCTGCGTTTCAGCCCATCCCTTTTCCTCGAAGTGGTGGTGGAGCGGCGCTCGTCGGAGTATGCGGTGCGTCTGCGCGTACTCGAGCCCGAAGCGTTTGCGCCGGTATTTGAACACGTAACGCTGGACGATGACCGACATCATCTCGGCGACGAACAAACCGCCGACGAGGAGAAGAAGGAACTCGGACTTGAGAAGAATCGCGATCGCGGCGAGCGCGCCACCGAGTGCGAGCGAGCCGGTGTCACCCATAAAGACCTGGGCCGGATGCGCGTTGTACCAGAGGAAGCCGATGCACGCGCCCAATATCGCGGCGCAGAAGACTGTGAGCTCCCCCGAACCTTTCAGATAATAGATGTGCAGGTACGTGCTCGCATCCACGCGGCCGATGACATACGTGAAAAACGCGAAGGTCAGCGCGGCGATCGCAGTGAGGCCGGCGGCGAGACCATCCACGCCATCCGTCATATTCACGGCGTTCGTCGTCCCTACCATCACGACGGTGACGAACAGCACATAGAGCCAACCCAGGGAGGCGGTGAGCGGGATGATGAGGATGTACTTGTAGAACGGCAGCGTCGTTGACGCGCCGGGCAGTGTCGAGAGTGGATGTTTCCAGATGAACCAACCGAGCGCGAGGCCGAGGATAACCTGTCCGATCAGCTTGTGGCGCTCGACGAGTCCGGTGTTCTTGAGACCCAACTGCTTCTGCTTGAGCTTGAGGAAATCGTCCCAGAAGCCGATGACGCCCATCCACAGCATCGAGACCATCGCCAGGAGGATGTAGCGGTTGTCGAGACGCGCCCAGAGAATTGTGCTGAACAGAGTGGCCAGCACGATGATGAGACCGCCCATCGTCGGCGTTGTCGCCTTCTCGAGATGCGACTGCGGGGTTCCCTCGCGCACGATCTGATGGAGCTTCATCCGCCGCAGCCGGTCGATGATTCCCGGCGCGACCATAAAGGTGATGACGAGAGCCGTGACCGCCGCGCCGGCGGCGCGGAAGCTGATGAACCCGAAGAGCCTGAGCCATCCGAAGTGCGCGACGGCGACGAACGGCGTGAGCAGAAAGTTCAGCACTATGCGTTAGCCCAGGTGGTGAGATGCGGCACGAGGCGCTCCAGCTGAACGCCGCGCGATGCCTTGAGAAGAATAATAGAATCGGGCTTGAGGCGGCTCTCCAGCTTCGGCCAGAGATCGTCAACGTCGTCAGCGGTGATGACTTCGCCCCGGCCCGCACCGACCTTCTCGAGCGCCGGGGCGAACTCGCCTATCCCTGCCACGATGTCTGATCCGGAGCGAAGTGCCAGTTCCGCGATCTCCTCGTGGAGCTTTTCCGAAGCCGGTCCAAGCTCACGCATCGTGCCGAGCACGATCACGCGCTGCCTCTTGGAATCCGCGCCACTGATCATCCCGATCGCCGCGCGGCTCGAGCCCGGATTCGAGTTGTAGGCATCGTTGATGAGCGTGAGCCGGCCGATCTGCGACCAGGCGGTGCGCATCTTCGGCTGCGGCATCGCTTCGATCCCGCGCTTCGCGGCATCCCAGGAAACGCCGCACTCGCGTGCGACGGCGAGGGCGAGCATCGCATTTCTGAGGTTGTGAATTCCGCGCAGGGGCGGGCTGATGGTGACGCCTTCAATCTCGATCGCGCCGACCCCATCGCTGCCGATCTCCCACTTCTCGGGCGAGAGATCGAAGCCGGCGTCGAGTCCCGTGACGACGACCTTCCCCACCTTTCCTTTGGCTGCTTCGCCGATCTCAGGCTGCTCGGCCGGCGCAATTCCGACAGCAACTCCCTGGTAGGCGGCGGCTTCTTCGCGCAGGACGCCGGAGAGATCTCCCAGCCCGTCGAGGTGTTCCTCGGCAATCGAGGTGACGACGACGATGTCAGGCTCGACGATCGCACGGAGTATCTCGACTTCGCCGGGGAGACTCGTGCCGAGCTCTATCACGGCGATGTCGCTCTCGGGCAGAATGGCGAGAAGGCTCAGTGGAACGCCGATGCGGTTATTGAGATTGCCGGTCGTTGCGCTGACGTCGTACATCTCGGAGAGTGCAGCACGAAGGACCT
>JBKJHG010000013.1:0-12424 GCA_046599115.1 Gemmatimonadaceae bacterium | reverse complement strand
GGCATCCGGAAATTTTTTCGGCGCTGTACGCGATGAGCCCCTACGGACTGAATGTGGACACGGCACCGACACCGGCGACAGCACGGTCGTGGGTGGCGGCGATGTCACTCACCGACGTATCGCGACTACGCGCGACGGGATTCGGCGCCGATCTCGTGATCGCCGAGACCAGTGTTTATTCGCCGGACCCCGCGCATCCGCCGCTATTCGTCGATTTTCCATTTTGGATGAAAGGCGGGCGCCTCATTCCCGACAGCGCCGTCTTCGCGCGATGGAGCGTCCCGCTTCGGGAGGTTTCGCGGTACGCCGCGAATCTGAAACAGGAGCGGGTGGGATTCGATGCCGGCCGCGCGGACGGATTCTCCAGAATTCCGCCCGATGTAGCTTCGCTCGACAGCGCGCTCACGGCGCTGGGTGTGCCGCACTTCGCGGAGCTTTACGATGGAAATCACGGAAACAGAATCCATTCCCGTCTCGAGCAGATCGTGCTCCCTTTCTTTTCGGAAAACTTCAGCAAACCGATTTCGCGGAGAACCCACTGATGGCTCGCATCTGGTTGTACAAGCAGCACCCCCTCCCGCCCATCACGCATCTCGCCGAGCGAATGTTTCGGAGCACGGGAATCGCCGTCGGGATGATTGGAACCGCGCTCTTCATCGGGATGTGGGGCTACCACCACTTCGGCCAGATGAACTGGGTGGACGCGTTCTACAACGCTTCTATGATTCTCTCCGGCGAGGGGCCGGCGGCGGACCCGGCAATCTCGAACGTCACCCCTCTGCACCTGTTTGCCGGCTTTTACGCTCTCTTCAGCGGTGTGACCTTCATCACGATGGTCGGTGTGCTGCTGGCGCCGGCGATCCAGCGTTTCCTGCACAAATTCCATCTCGAGATCGTCTCGCCGGAGATGGTGGAGATGGCGCCGCATCCGGATTCGTCGGACACGCCCCCCGGAAGCGCGATGAAGCGCACGCCGCTTCCGCCCAACGAGCGGGGCTAAGCCTAGTCCGACACTTTGGCGGCGGTGAGCACGGCATTCCACTCCATTGCGCCGACCTTTTGAACTGAAAGCCGGCTGCCTTTTTGGAGCAGCGGCATCGCTTCCAGCTCAGGGTTCTTCCTGAGCTCGGCGAGCGGTACTGTGCGCGGGAACTTCTCGACGCCGCGGATGTCTACCATATACCAGGTCGGACTTTTGGGATCGCTCTTCGGGTCGAAGTGCGGATCCTTTTTGTCGAAGGCCGTGTGGTCGGGATAGCCCGCCTTCACGACTTCGGCGATCCCGACGATTCCCGGCTCGGGGCAGTTGGAATGATAGAAGAAAACCAGATCACCTTTCTTCATCTCATCGCGCATATAATTGCGCGCCTGGAAATTCCGCACCCCGTCCCAGTAGGTGGTGCGTCCCGGCTGCTTCCACAGATCGTCGAAGCAAAAATCCCCCGGCTCGGTTTTCACCAACCAGTACTGGCGATTCACGCCGCTGGGGCGGGTAAGCTTGGTCATCTCACATCCTCGCAATAGTGGCGCGCCGCGTCATAGATTGAAGCGTTCGCAACCACACGGCAAAATCAATGCATCTTCGCATCCGAAGCTATCTCGCCTCGCTCGCCACTGCAGCGATCTCCTTCACTTCCGCATCGGCGCAGCCTCCGGCTCCCGCCGTCAAATACCCGGTGGCGCAAAAGGGGGACCAGGTAGATGTCTATCACGGGATCCGCATAGCAGATCCGTACCGATGGCTGGAGGATACGGATTCGCCCGCGACCGCGGCGTGGGTGCAGGCGGAGAACCAGCTCACATTCGGATATCTGGCGGCGATTCCCGAGCGCGCAAAAATCAGATCGCGTCTCGAAGCGCTCTGGAACTACACCAGATATTCGGCGCCGGAGAAGCGCGGCGGCCGGTACTTCTATACCGAGAACAGCGGGCTGCAGAACCAGGCGATCCTGTACGTGCAGGACGGAAGAAATGCGAAATCCCGTGTGCTGCTCGACCCCAATACTCTGTCCAAGGACGGGACTGTCGCGCTCGCGACAACAGCGCCATCACCCGACGGCCGATACCTCGGATACGGGGTGGCCGTTGGCGGATCCGACTGGGAAGAGTTTCGCGTCCGCGACGTGAACACAGCCTCCGATCTCGCCGATACGCTCAAGTGGGTGAAGTTTTCGTCGCTCGCGTGGACGCGCGATAACAAGGGCTTCTTTTATTCACGCTACGACGCGCCGAAGTCAGGGAATGCTCTCACGAACGCGAATCAATTTCACAAGCTGTACTACCATCGGATCGGCCAGCCGCAGTCGCGCGACGAGCTCATTTACAGCCGGCCCGACGAGCCTGGCTGGCTGTTCGAGCCGGAAGTAACCGAGGACGGGCAGTATGCGGTGATCACCGTGTTCCAGGGAACGGACGTCCGGAACCGCATCTACTACATAGATATGGAGAGCGGCCGCAAGCCGCAGATCGGAAATCCCGTAGTGCGTCTCATCGACCGTACAAATGCAGCGTACACGTTTATAGGAAACAGCGGTACGACATTCTATCTGATGACCGATTACGACGCTCCGCGCGGGCGAATCATCTCGATCAATCTCGACTTTCCCGACGTGTCGAAGTGGCAGACGATGGTTACCGAGAACTCCGACGCGATGGAGAAGGCGCAAATGGCGGGAAATCAGATTCTCGCCGTCTATCTGCGCGACGCGCGCTCGGTGATGCGGCTATTCGGAGCTCCCAAGGATGACAATCGCAACCGTCGCCGCCCGACCCAGCCTCCGGCCGGAGACCGGGCCGGCGGACGCGGCGGCTACGATGGCGACAGCAGCCGGGTGCGGCGCGAACCGGTGCGCATCGGCGGCGGCAGTTGGGTGGAAAACACCGAGGTGGCGCTCCCCACGCTCGGATCGGTAGATGTGATTCAGAGCCGTCAGGGAGACGACGAGGTTTTTTATTCATTCACGTCATTCCTCTATCCGACGACGATCTTCCGCTACGACCTGAAAGCGAAACAGTCGGAAGTGTTCCGGGCGCCGAAGCTCGATTTCAACTCCGACGCGTACGAAACGAAGCAGGTGTTCTATATGAGCAAGGACGGCACGAAGGTGCCGATGTTCATCATTGAGAAGAAAGGGATCGCGCTCGACGGCAACAACCCGACGATCCTCTACGCGTACGGAGGCTTCAATATCTCGGAGACCCCCTTCTTCTCGTCGAGCGTCCTCACCTGGATCGAGATGGGCGGAGTGTACGCGGTAGCGAACATCCGCGGCGGCGGCGAGTACGGCAAGGCGTGGCACGAGGGTGGAATGCTCGCCAAGAAGCAGAATGTCTTCGACGATTTCATCGCTGGTGCGGAGTACTTGATCAGCCAGAAGTACACATCGCGAAAGAAGCTGGCGGTGAACGGCGGCTCCAACGGCGGTCTGCTGATCGGGGCCGTGATGACGCAGCGGCCGGAGCTGTTCGGCGCGGCGCTCCCCGATGTCGGGGTGATGGACATGCTCCGCTTCCAGAAGTTCACCATCGGAGCGGCGTGGGCGTCCGATTACGGATCATCCGACGACTCGACGCAGTTCGCGTATCTGCGCGCGTATTCGCCGCTTCACAACATCAAACCCGGCACCTGCTATCCGCCGACTTTGGCAACGACCGCCGATCACGACGATCGCGTCGTTCCCGCGCACACTTTCAAGTTCATCGCCACCCTGCAGGCGGCACAGGGGTGCTCGAATCCGGTGCTGGTGCGCATCGGCACCAGCGCCGGCCACGGCGCTGGGAAGCCGACGTCGAAGCGGATTGACGAAGCGGCCGACCGCTTCGCGTTCCTGGCGAAGACGCTCGGAATCACCCTTCACTGATGTCCGTGATGCTGGGTGCGGCCGACACCTTCATCACGCTGCTGCGAGTGATGCTGATGGTGCTGGCAATCCTGGTCGCGATCGTCTGCCTCGTAGACTGGGCGGTGCGCACGCGTCGGGTCAGTCCGTTCAACGGACTGGCGAGATTCTTCCGCTCGACGGTGGATCCGTTCATCGCGCCAGTGGAGCGCCGCGTGGTGCGCGCTGGCGGCTTGCCGTCGAGCGCGCCCCTCTGGGCTCTCGCAGTCGTGGTCATCGGCGGCTTCCTCGTCCTGACCTTCTTCGAGTTTCTCATCTCGCAGCTGGCGACGGCAGCGATGCTCGCCGGCAGCGGCCCGATCGGCATCGCGCGCCTCATCATCACCGCGGCGTTCGCGCTGTTCCGCATTGCGATCATCGTCAGCGTTATCGCGTCGTGGCTGCCGATTTCGCAGTTCTCGCCGTGGATCAGATGGAGCTACCGGCTCAGCGAACCTGTGCTCCGCCCCATCCGGCAATTCGTGCCCTCGCTCGGCGGACTCGACATTTCTCCGCTCATCGCCTACTTCCTTCTCGGACTGATCGAGTCGGCGGTGCTACACATCTTCCGGTTGATGTGATGCAGCGCGAAGTTAAGTTTTACAGCGGCACGGATTCACAATCTCGCGCGCTGAGGGTTTCCAACTAAGTGGCAAAAATTCTGCTCGTCGGTTCGGACGCGGCGCTGCTCGAAGGACTCTCGCAGACGCTGAGCGGATTCGGACACGATATTTGTCTTGCAACATCGATGAGCGAAGCGGCGGATGCCTGTCGCGACGGAGTTCCCAACATCGCGGTCGTGTCGAACGAAGCTCTCGCCGAGCCCGGAATGGCCGCATCGCTCCCGCTTTCGACAGCGGGGGCGCTTGTCGTCTACACGACGCAACCTGCCGATCGTCCGACGCTGCCCACCCGGCTCCAGCGCGCGACGCTCGGCCACGTAGTTCTCCCACTCGAGCGGCAGCGACTCATCGCGCTTATTCAGCATTTCGAGATCCGTGCACGCACCACGGGTCGTGGCCGCGACGACAGGCCCCAGGCCGAGGACGCGCTGCTCCGGGACGAGTGACCCCGGGTGAGCTTGCCCGAGGAGGCGGCCACTACTATAGTTGTATGTACAACCGAACCCGTGGCGATTTAAAGCAACTTGCGGCCACGTTAAACATTCCGCTAAAGCGCTTGCCCAGCGCCATACGCGGGCTTTTTTCTTATCAATGATCCTGAAAGCGCTCCCCCGCCATTCCGATGTCCACTAAACCGAACCGCTCGGCTTACCTCGACGCGCTCGAAAAGCGCGTGCTCGTATACGACGGTGCGATGGGAACCAACATCCAGCGCTACAACCTCACGCCGGAAGATTTCGGCGGGAAGGCGCTTGAAGGGTGCAACGATAACCTCGTCCGCACCCGACCCGACGTCATACAGGCGATCCACGAATCGTTTCTCGCCGTCGGCTGCGACGTCGTCGAGACGTGCACCTTCCAGTCAACGCCGCGCCGCCTCCACGAATGGGGACTCGGCGAATTTACGGAAGAGATCAACGTCAACGCCGCCAGGCTGGCCCGCGCCGCGTGCGATAAGTTCTCGACGCCGGAGCGTCCGCGATTTGTCGCTGGATCGATGGGACCGACGGGAATGCTTCCGTCGAGCTCCGACCCCGTGCTCTCGAAGATTACTTACGAAGAGCTGAGCGAGAACTTCTACACGCAGGCGAAGTACCTCGTCGAGGGCGGCGTGGACGTACTGCTCATCGAGACGTCGCAGGACATTCTCGAAGTAAAGGCGGCCGTCGCCGGAATCGAGCGGCTGTTCAAGGAGATCGGCCGCCGGGTCGCGCTCCAGGCGCAGGTCACCCTTGACATCAGCGGGCGGATGTTGCTCGGCACAGACATCGCGAGCGCGATGACGACGCTGGAGTCGCTCAAGGTTGATGTCATCGGACTCAACTGCTCCACCGGTCCCGAGCATATGAGAGAGCCGATCCGGTATCTGGCCGAGCACGCGACGCTGCCGTTGTCGGTGATTCCGAATGCGGGGCTCCCGCTCAACACCGGAATCGGCGAGGCGGTTTATCCGCTCGAGCCAATCCCAATGGCGGCCGCGCTTTCCGAATTCGTTCGCGACTTCGGCGTGCGCATCGTCGGCGGGTGCTGCGGGACAACCCCGGAGCACTTGAGTGCGATCGTCGGCGCCGTGCGCGAAGCGGAAACCGCCGCGCCGGGCAAGTCGGCGCGCACCGTCGGTCACGTCGCGCGCGTCAGCTCGGCGATGAGGGCGATCACGCTTCGACAGGATCCGCCGCCGCTGCTCGTCGGCGAGCGCGTGAACTCGCAGGGATCGCGGAAGGTGAAGCGACTGCTCCTCGCCGACGACTACGAGGGGATACTGGAGGTCGCGCGCGATCAGGTGGATTCGGGCGCGCACGTGCTCGACGTCTGCGTCGCGCTCACGGAGCGCGCCGACGAAGCCGAGCAGATGTCGAAAGTCGTGAAGCTGCTCTCGATGAGCGTCGAGACGCCGCTGGTGGTGGACTCGACGGAAGCGGACGTCATCGAGGCGGCGCTGGAGCACATTCCCGGACGCGGCATCGTCAACTCCATCAATATGGAGAACGGCCGGAAGCGCATCGACTCGGTCGTGCCGCTGGTGAAGAAGCACGGCGCGGCGGTCATCGCCCTTACGATCGATGAGATCGGAATGGCGAAGACACGCGAGCGGAAGCTCGAAGTGGCAAAAATGATTTACGACATCGTGGTTGGAGAGTACGGATTGGCGCCGGAAGACATCATCTACGACGCGCTGACGTTTACGCTCGCCACCGGGGACGCAGAATGGATCGACTCCGGTCACGAGACCATCGAAGGCATCCGCCTCATCAAGCGTGAGCTTCCCGGCGTCTCGACTATCCTCGGCGTTTCAAACGTCAGCTTCGGGCTCACTCTCGAGGCGCGCAGCGTACTCAACTCCGTGTTCCTGCATCACTGCGTCGAAGCAGGCCTCGACGCGGCGATCGTGAACCCGGCGCACATCCGCCCTTACGCCGAGATCTCGCAGGAGGAGCGCGCGCTCGCCGACGACCTCGTTTTCAACAAGCGGCCCGACGCGCTGCAGAAGTACATCGAGTACTTCGCGAATATCGGAGTGAGCGCTTCGGGCGCGGTCGTGGAAAAGGAAGATCCCACAGAGGGGATGACTCCGGAGCAGAAGATCCACTGGATGATTCTGCACCGCAAAAAGGACGGCATCGAAGCGCAGCTGGACGAAGCGGACGTGCGGAAGAACCCCGTTCGCGTGCTCAACGAAGTGCTCCTTCCGGCGATGAAGGAAGTCGGCGACAAGTTCGGCGCCGGCGAGCTCATCCTGCCGTTCGTGCTCCAGTCCGCCGAAGTAATGAAAAAGGCGGTGAAGCACCTCGAGCAGTTCCTCGAGAAAGCCGAGGGATACACGAAGGGCAAGGTCGTCCTGGCGACCGTGTACGGCGACGTGCACGATATCGGAAAGTCGCTCGTGAACACGATTCTCTCCAACAACGGCTACACCGTTTTCGACCTCGGCAAGCAAGTCCCGGTGAACACGATTCTCGACAAGGCGATCGAAGTAGGCGCCGATGCGATCGGATTGAGCGCGCTGCTCGTCTCGACGTCGAAGCAGATGCCGCTCTGCGTGCAGGAGCTCGACCGCCGCGCGATGAAGATTCCGGTGATGATCGGCGGCGCCGCGATCAACCGTCGCTTCGGGCGCCGCGCAATGTTCGTCGAGGCCGAGCGTGCGTACGAGTCGGGCGTGTTTTACTGCAAGGACGCGTTCGAGGGGCTGGAGACGATGGACCGGCTTCAGGATCCGAAGCAACGTGATTCCTTCGTGAGCGGGAATCTCGACGCGGCGCGCAATGACATCTTCCTCAACACCGCCGTCGGGAAGGACATCGCCGCCGGCACGACGGACGAAACGCGCAGCGAGGTCGCCGCCGACAATCCGGTTCCGACGCCGCCATTCTGGGGCACGCGTGTGCTGCGCGACATTCCACTCGACGAAGTCTTCGAGCTGCTCGATCTCGACGAGCTCTACCGCCTTCAGTGGGGAGCGCGCGGATCGGGCGATCAGTACAAGGCGACGGTGAAGAACGAGTTCGAGCCGACGCTCGCGCGCCTCAAGGAAGACGCGAAGAAGAACGGCTGGCTCAAGCCGCAGGTCGCGTACGGCTACTTCCCCGCGCAGACGATCGGGAATGAGGTCGTGGTGTACGATCCGGCGGCGTATTCAAGTAGTGCGGGCTCGCTGCGCGAGATCGCGCGCTTCCGCTTCCCGAGAATGGTCGGGCGTGAGCGCCTCTGTCTCGCCGATTACGTGCGCGCCGCAAGCAGCGACGTCGTTGACGTGCTTCCTCTTCAGATCGTCACCGTCGGCGCCGAGGCGAGCAAGCGATTCGAGGAGCTACAGTCGGCTAACGAATACGGCGAAGCTTTCTACGTGCACGGTCTGGGAGTGGAAACCGCCGAGGCACTCGCCGAATGGTCGCATCTCCGCATTAAATCGGAGCTGGGGCTTACGACAGGCAAGCGTTACTCGTGGGGGTACGGCGCGTGTCCTGATCTCGAGGACCACGCCGTCGTTTTCAAACTGCTCCCTGCGGACGCGCTCGGAATGGAGCTGACGGAATCGTTCCAGCTAACGCCCGAGCAGTCTACGGCGGCGGTCATCATTCACCACCCCGAGGCGAAATACTACGCGGTGCGCGGCGCGACTGACGAAGCGGGAATTCCTAAGGCAGTGGCGCCGGCAATTGTCTAAGAATCCGCTAATCGAGCGGCTCCTCGATCCGATGCAGGTCATCGTGTTCGACGGAGCGATGGGAACGATGCTTTACAACAAGGGCGTGTTCATCAACCAGTGCTACGATGAGCTGAGCCTTCGCTCACCCGATCTCATCCGCGAAGTGCACCGCGCGTATGCGAAGGCGGGGGCGGAAGTGCTCGAGACGAACAGCTTCGGCGCGAACCGATACAAGCTCGCGCAGTATGGCCTCGACAAGCAGGTGGGTGAGATCAATCGGGCCGCGGCGAAGCTCGCGAAGGAAGTCGCCGATGGAGAGATACTCGTGGGTGGCGCTGTCGGCCCGCTCGGAGTCAGGTTGGAGCCGCTCGGGCCGACGAGCCTCGATGAAGCGCGCGCGGCATTCGCGGAACAGCTCAGCGCGCTGCGCGACGGAGGAGCCGACGTCTTCATCCTCGAGACCTTCTCCGACCTGCACGAGATAGAGCAGGCGATACTCGCCGCGCGCGAAGTCGCGCCCGACGTTCCGATAATCGCTCAAATGACAATCGGTGCCGACTGCCTCACCCCGTTCGGCGTAGAAGTGGAAGACATCGCGCGGTCGCTCGACGCGTTCGGCGCCGACATCATCGGACTGAACTGCTCCGTTGGGCCGCAGACGATTCTCGACGCAATCGAGAAGATGGTAAAGGTGACGCTCCGCAAGTTGAGCGCGCAGCCAAACGCCGGTATGCCCCGCGACGTCGGCGGCCGGAGTATGTATATGGCGAGCCCGGAGTATATGGGCACCTACGCACACCATCTCGTGCAGGCAGGCGCGAAGGTCGTCGGCGGCTGCTGCGGAACGACGCCGGAGCACATCGCGGCAATCGTCGAGGGGGTTCGTCCGCTCTCACCCCGCCAACCACGCGTCCCGACGAAAGAACGGCGCCACTCGCACGCCGAGGCGCCGAAGGAAGACTTGGGCGTCGCGCCGATGCCGTTCGGCGAGAGGTCGAACTGGGCGGGCAAGATTTCGCGCGGCGAGTTCGTGACATCGGTCGAGATCGTTCCGCCCCGCGGCGTGGACGCGTCGAAAATGCTCGTGGATACGGCCGCGCTGAAACGGGCGGGCGTTGACGCGGTGAACGTTCCCGATGGGCCGCGCGCACAGAGCAGGATGGGCGCGCTCCTCACTAGCCTGCTCATCGAGCAACAGGTCGGCATCGAGTCGGTCACGCACTACTGCTGCCGCGATCGCAATCTTCTCGGAATGCTGAGCGATCTGCTTGGCGCGTCCGCCGTTGGACTGCGTAACATGCTCATCATCACCGGCGACCCGCCGAAGATGGGGCCGTATCCGAGCGCGACTGGCGTATTTGACATCGACGCGATTGGACTCACCAATCTGCTGAGCAATCTCAACCGAGGCCTCGATCCGGGCGGAAACTCCATCGGCCAGCCGACGAAGTTCGCGATTGGTGTCGGGGTGAACCCCGCGGCGATTGATCCGAAGCACGAGTTAAAGCGGTTCGAATGGAAGGTGGACGCGGGCGCCGAGTATGCGATCACCCAGCCGGTGTTCGACGTCGAGCAGCTGGAGAGATTCCTCTCCACGATCGAGCACGTACGCATTCCGATCGTGGCCGGTATCTGGCCGCTCGTCTCGCTTCGCAACGCCGAGTTTCTCGCCAATGAAGTGCCGGGCGTCGTCGTGCCGCATTCGATCATAGACCGAATGGGCGCGGCGAGCGCGATCTCGAAGGAAGCGGGAGTCGCGGAAGGAATCGCCATCGCCCGCGAGATGCTCGAGCGGGTGCGACCGCTGGTGCAGGGTGTTCAGGTGTCGGCGCCGTTCGGAAAGGTGGATCTCGCGCTGCAGGTTTTCCGCGACCATCTCTCCGGGGCGCCGACGGCGGCGTGAGCGACACGCCCGTCACCGGCGCGACGAGCGGCAGGATCTTCGTCGAGCTCTCGAAGTACTTTCTGACACAAGAGTATCCGAGCAAGCTGCGCCAATGCATCGAGGTCCTACCCGAAAGCGCGGTATGGGCGAGGAGCAACGACGGCTCGAACAGTATCGGCAACCTGTTGACCCACCTGACCGGAAATGTCAGGCAGTGGATCGTCGGAGGAGTGGCGCAGCGACCGGTGGAGCGGAATCGCTCCGCCGAGTTCGAAGCGCGAGGTGGGGGCAGCGCGTCAGAGCTGATGTCGCGCCTGGACGATGTTCTGCGTGAGGTGGCAGAGGTATTCGATAGCCTTGCCGACGCTGATCTCGCTCTCGAGCGCGTGATCCAGGGGCGCCCTACGACGGTGCTCGGCGCCATCTATCACGTCGTCGAGCACTTCGCGATGCATACCGGCCAAATCGTCCTGCTGACGAAGATTCACGCGCCCGGCGCGATTCACTTCTATGAAGACGCTGGCGAGCTCGCGAAGCCACTGTGGAAGCGCGGGGACGACGTCACCGAGACACCGCGCTGACCGAAGCTTGTTCCCCGGTGACCGGGGCGACATCTTCAGCGGGTGAGAGTCAATCAATGAAAGCGATCATCGTTGTAGACCATGGGTCGCGCAGGCAGGAAGCGAACGAGATGATGCGCTGCGTCGCCAATCTCGTCCAGGCGATGGCCGGCCCCGATGTCCTGGTGAAGTACGCCCATATGGAGCTCGCCGAGCCCGGGGTGCCTGACGCATTCGCCGCGTGCGTCGAAGCGGGCGCTGACGAGATCATCGTCTTTCCGTACATGCTCTCCCCGGGGCGGCACTCGACCTCCGACATCCCGCGAATGGTGGCGGCCGCGGCAGCGAATCATCCTCAGGTCGCCTACTCGGTGACGGAAGCGTTCGGAGTGCACGAAAAGCTCGCCGAAGTTGTGCTGATGCGCGCTGGAATTGCCGCTCGCGAGTTGGACGAGTCGGAAGCATCGCGCTGCTGGGACCCCGGTTGCTCCCGGAAGCTCTGCGGCGATGCCTGTCGCGCGAAGCAGCAAGTGTGGGAAGCGGCAACGCCGGCACCCGCCGCCGTCCCCAGGTAACGATGCTGCGCGAGAGGCTCTTTCCCCCGTTCGTCCAGAAAGAGCTGCAGACGGAATGGCGCGGGCGCGAGATATCGAGGATCGAAGGCTTCAGCGACGCCGTCTTCGGTTTTGCGGTCACGCTGCTAGTCGTCGCGCTCGAGGTCCCGCGCACATCGGGTGAACTGCTTGAAACGATGCGCGGCTTCGGCAGCTTTCTCATCACCTTCGCAATTCTGTTTTCGATCTGGTACCGCCAGTTCATCTTTTTCCGCCGCTACGGACTGGAAGACCGCACGACGGTGGTGCTGAACGGGATCCTGATCGTAGTCGTGCTGTTTTTCGTTTACCCGTTGAAGTTCATCTTCACAGCCCTGCTCGGACGGCTCACCGGCGGAGGGAAGTTTGCGACGCTCGCCGATGGCAGCGTCGTGCCTATCATACGTCCGGAGCACTTTCCATATCTGTTCGCGATTTATGGCCTTGGGCTGACGGCGGTGTTTTTCGTGTTCGCTCTTCTCTACCGCCACGCCTACCGCAACCGCGACCTGCTCAAGCTCTCCGACGTCGAGGCGTACGACACGCGCGACAGCTTCAACGCGACTTTTCTCGTCGCGGCGGCCGGCGCCATCATCGGCCTTGCGAGCATGCTCGGTGTCATTCAGTTCTTCAGGGGGAACGTCGGCCAGCTGATAATCGGCGCGATCGAGCTGTTGATCGTCTTTCGCCTGCTTCGATTCCGCGCGACTCGGAAGAAGCGGCGCGGGACGTTTC
>JBKJHG010000211.1:0-2525 GCA_046599115.1 Gemmatimonadaceae bacterium | reverse complement strand
GGAGATTCTGGCGGGGAGCAACCGCCCATCGTCGCGCACGCTCAAGCTCGCTTGCATCGTGCACGGCGCGCACGGCACTCTAGTGTTCATAATCGGAGCGATCACCGGCAACGATCGGGCCTGGAGCGCGCTGCTGTTCAACTGGCTGTACTTCACGACGATCTCCTCGGCAGCGGTGATGTTCGTCGCCGTGCAGCGCATCACGACGGCGCGGTGGTCGCGCTCGGTGATCCGCTTCCTCGAGGGATACGTAGCGTTTCTTCCCGTCGCGTTCGTGTTGCTCCTCCTGATTCTCGCCGGCCGCCACCACATTTTCTGGTGGTCGAATGTCGTGCCGCAGATTCCGGAGAAGCGCGTCTATCTGAATCCGCCATTCCTGTTTGCGCGGACGATCATCGCTTTTGGAATCATCGCCGCGCTGAGCCTGTGGTACATCTGGACGTCGGTACGCCTGGACGTCGGCATCGCTCCGGAATCGGGCGCCGGATGGGCACGCGGGCTTCGCGAGAGAATGCGCCGCGGCTTCCGCGACGAGCGCCGCGAGATTCACTCCACGCATTCGCTCCAGGGCAAGCTCGCCGTGTGGCTCGGGTTTGCGTTCGTTTACGGATGGATCTCACTGGCTTGGGATCTGTCGATGTCGCTCGATGCGCACTTCCAGAGCACGATGTACGGATGGTGGGTGTTTATGGGCGGGTGGGTTGCCGCGCTCGCGAGCTTCACGATCATCACGATTGCGTGGCGTAAGTTTCTCGGCCGCTACGACCTGATCACGGAGCGCCACTTCCACGATCTCGGAAAGCTCTGCTTCGCTTTCACCGCATTCTGGGGATACCTCACCTTCGGCCAGTACCTCGTCATCTGGTACGGCAATATGGGAGAGGAGACGCACTGGATGCGGCTCCGCCTCATTCACCCGTGGGAAGGGCTCACGCTGCTGACGGTCGCGCTGATGTTCGTCATTCCGTTCTTCGGCTTGCTTTCGCGCGCGGCGAAAGTCTACCTGCCGACGATGATTCTGTTCGCGCTCTCGACGGTATTCGGGCTCTGGCTGCACCGTTATCTTGAGGTGTACCCGTCGGTTTATGGAACCGCCGTCGCCGGCGTTCCGCTCGGCATCTGGGAGATCGGAGTCGCGCTGGGCTACCTCGGTATCTGGGGCTTCTGCTATCTCTCGTTTATGGATGCGTTCCCGCGATTCAGAGTGACGCTGATGACGTCGCCGTTCCGGGATGAAGTGCAGGTGCCGGTAAACGCGAAGACGATGGAGCCACTGCCGGCGCACGAGTAGACGAGGGACTAGGGACTAGGGACTGAATTCAACGCTCTAATCGCGAGCGGAGTTCGGTTCGACGGTGGGCTCGAACAAGTTTCCTCGTTCCTAGTTCCTCGTCGTCCCTTTTATATTTGTAGTTCCGGGGCGTTAGCTCAGCTGGGAGAGCGCCGCCTTTGCAAGGCGGAGGTCATCGGTTCGATCCCGATACGCTCCATTGTCCCCCTCGATTCAGGGCAGCTTGTGCGCCTGAAAAAAGTCCACGACCAGCGGCGATGCCGAGAAGTCGTAACCGACCTCCGGGCTGGGCCACGCGTGGCCGCCACCTTTTGTCGAGTAGAGGATCACGTCGGCGCTGCACGAGTTGCCGCTGCTGCGCGTCGTTGACTGCGTGAACTGAAACGCCGCGATCGTCTTGCACAGAGCTGACGACATCCAGAAGTGGATGGCAGGAGGAAGTGCCGCGGCGCCGGTTGGAGCGTTGTTCAGGAAAGCCGTCGCCGACGGCGCGTCGTAGAACACTGATGGGTCAGCGGTGCCGTGAAACGCGATGACGGGCATTTTGCGAGTCGGCGCACACTTTTCAGTGACGAGACTGCCTGACACTGCGGCAACGGCGGCGATCTGCGCAGACATCTCGCAGGCGACGCGGTACGCCATCCGCGCCCCGTCCGAGAATCCGCCGACGTAGATCCGCTTCTTGTCCACCTTTAGCTTGGCGGAGACATCGGCGATTACCGCCTTGATGAATGCGATGTCGTCCACGTTGCCGTCCAATGCGGCGCCGCAGCAGGTGCCGGCGTTCCAATCGGAGGGGCTGCCGGATCCCTGTGGGTAGGCAACGAGGAAATTTCTCGAGTCCGCGATGGAGTCCATCGAGCTGGCGCCGCGCATCCCGGCCGCCGTGAGGCCGCTGCCGTGAAGGAGAATGACAAGCGGAACGGCGGTGACCGTCGCCGAGTGCGTCTGAACGTCGTGAAGGAGGTACTGCCTTGCTTTCCCCGATACGACAAGGCTGAACGAACTTGTTACGCCGGCCTTCAACACACCGGATACGAACGCGAGGTTCGGATCGGTGGCGTCAGACGCGCCGCAAGCCCAGAGCGAAATCGCCAGCACGAGCGCGCAGGCGCTTCTGGAAAGCATCAGAACGGGAGGAATTCGGGTGTCTCTCGTGTTGTTCATCTTGCTATTAGACGCACAGAAGTCCCAAATGTCAGTATGCACCAGATGTACCGAAACGAAACACGCA
>JBKJHG010000126.1:0-9493 GCA_046599115.1 Gemmatimonadaceae bacterium | reverse complement strand
GTGCCGCTGGTGACGACCGCCTTCTTCTGGGTCACGTGCGGCTGGCTCACTCCCCGCCCTCTTCGCGGGCGACGTCGTACCACGGCCGCGTCTTTTCCGGGTCGCCGATCAGCTTGTCGAGCTCGATTCTCACGTCATTGAGCATCATCTGCTCGACTGGTCTGCGCGCGTCCGCTTCCGTCGCTCCGCTGGCGAGGTACGGAGTCTCGAGATGACCGCTGGCCACGGGGTCGCCCTGCCGCCATCTCACGAACAGAATGTAGGACGAATACGCTGAGCCGCTCTCACCGCCGGCGTCGGTTACGATCTCGACGCTGTACGACGCGCCATCCCGTCCCTCGAAAGCCGCGGGCCGGTTGTGCACCGCCGTGTATCCGCCAATCGTGTTGGCGTCGCCCTTCGAATGATCTGCCGGAAGAAACTGCCCCATCAGCGGCGGCGGGCGCCAACCATCTCCTTGATGACGTTGCCGGTGAGGAACGCCACATTTGCGGGGCGCTCGGCCAGCCGTCTCATAAGGTATGGGTACCACTGCGTGCCGAACGGAACGTAAACGCGCATCCGGTATCCGTCGCGCACGAGCTGGTCCTGCAGGTCGCGGCGTACACCGTACAGCATTTGAAATTCGTAGCGCGACGAGTCGATCGCGTTTTCCTTCGCGAATTTCTTTGCCTCCCGCACGATCGCCTCGTCGTGCGTGGCGATGCCGGGATAGTTCCCGTTGAGCATCAGCTCCCGCATACACTTGAGATAACTCTCGTCGACCTCGCTCTTTTCGGCGTACGCGACGGTATCGGGCTCCTTGTATGCGCCCTTGCAGATGCGCACTCGCGCCTTGAGGCGATTGGCGTGCTCCACGTCGGCGAAAGTGCGATAGAGGTAGCTCTGAAGAACGATTCCGACGTTCTCGCGATACGCGGGAAAGAGACGATGCTCGAACAGATCGAGCGTCCGCTGCGTGTAATCGCTTCCTTCCATATCGAGGCGCACGAACGTGCCGTGCTTCGCCGCGCACTCGAGAATGTCCTGCATTATCCGCGTGCAGAGCTCTTCGGAGATGTCGAGCCCCATCGCGGTCAGCTTCACGGACACGTTGGCGTCGAGCCCGCGCTCTTTGATCGCATCGAGCATCTTGGTGTACTGACGGCCCGCGGCGCGCGCTTCGGTTTCGTTGTGTACGCTCTCGCCGAGCAGATCGAGCGACGCGGTGATCCCCTTCACGTTCAGCTTCTCGACTGCTTCGAGCGCGGAATTGAGGGTTTCGCCGGCGACGAATCTGTTGGCAAATGATTTTGCGAGACGGTTCTTCCGAACGAAGCGGAATACCTGCTGCTGGTTGGAGAGATAGAGAAGAGCGCTGCGAAGCATTTGCGTGGCTGTGTTTTTGTTAGTGTGCGGCGATTCCGCGGGAATCGATAATTCGCAAAACCGGGAAGCTTTTGCCGCGCGCGATCTCGGAGTCGAAGAAATTCCAGTCAACCAGGCCGTCATCGCTCTCCGGCTCAAGCAGATACACGGACAGCAGACCGCGCGGCTGAGCGGGCCGGACGATCATCGTTCCAACTGGAAGAGCCTGACGCTGCCGGCTCCAACTGCCCTTAATGCGTGTCTCGTGATGGCCCTGAAATGCGCGTTGGGCAGTTCCGACCGAGTCGACGAGAAAGGATTCGACCAATGCACTGACCTCGATGGCGAGCTTCTCGACGGAGAGACCGTGCAGCCGCAGCAGTGATGCGACCGCCGTATCGCCAGCCGGGAGCGCGTAGGCGAGAGGTGGAACGCGTTCCAACTGCGGACTGAACCTGACGAACAGCGGCATTCTCACCGTCCGATAGGTTCCCGTGCGGCGGTAGCCATTTTTCACGCCGGGCTCCTTCTGCGCGGAATCCGTCTTCTCCATCACCTCGGCGATCACGTCACCCATCGTCGGGTTCGTGATCAGCTCGGAGCGAATCGGTATCATCTGCACAGAATCTGGTGAGCGCGCCCACGAGCGCTGTTGCTCATCTGCGCGCACGGAGAGCGCAAGAATTGACGGCGCCTTCTCGGCCACGAGCGAGAGAATCTCCTGCACGAAATGGTACGTCGTCGCGATGCGCAGCTGCAACGGATCGTGCGAAAAGGCTTCGCTCAGAATCGCGATGCGACCGCGAAGGCCGTAGTAGTTCGTCCCGAACCTCGGCCGCGAGTCGAATGTCACCCACCCTTTGGACAGCGTGTCGTCGGAAATGAAATCGCCGTAGTCGAACGTTCGCGCCGCGCGGCGTGCGAGCATCCGCTCCCGGATGATCGGCAGGAGCGAATCACGGGCATAGACGCCGCCGAAAGCGGCCGCAGGATTCAGCGACGGAGCGTACGTGAGATTGTATCCGTGATAGCTGCCGTCGGTCGTGTGAAGATCCACGAACACGTCCGGATCCCAGGCGTCGAACATCGCGAGTGACGCGCGCGTCTCCGGCGCCTCGGCCTTGATGTAATCGCGGTTGAGATCAAGTCCCTGCGCGTTCGCACGGATCCCTACCATTTCAGGACCATTCTGCTCGGTGCGATTCACCGACTGCGAAGCGAATCGCTCGTTGCCGTCGGCATTGTAGATCGGCACCGCGATCAACACGATCGAGTCCAGCACGTTCGGCGCGCGCGCGTTGAGAAGATCGCGCACAAGAGCCAGCAGCGCGTCCTTTCCCTCGATCTCGCCGGCGTGGATGTTCCCCTGCACATAGATGATCGGGCGATGAAGCGCCTTAGCTTCAGCCGGTGTCGTAACCAACGGGTGCGAAAGAATGAGATAGGGGATGTCCCGTCCCTCATTCGTGTTTCCGATCGAGCCGTATGCAAACGGCGAGGTTCCCGCCTTCAGCGAATCAATGAACGCGATGACGTCGGCGTACGTGGAGGTCTCGCGAAATCCCGTTCGCTCGGGCCGGGTCTGAAGTCCTCGCCCTTTCACGACCGGCGAAGGTGCGAGGACTGGTGTGCTGACCGCGGGCGAGCATCCGGCAAGGAGAAGAGCAAGCGCGATCACCCGTGCATCGGAAAAACGGTGCGTCACTCTAGATCCAGTGTCGGCAGGGGCGCGAGGGCGCTCTCATCTTCGGGGTAGAACTTCCCATTCCTGCGGGCGAGTTCGCGAAGCAGATCGGCGGGCTCGAACCTTCCCGGAAAGCGCTGGTTGAGCTCGTCGAGCTGTTCAACGACGGCTGCGACGCCGAGCGAATCCATATACCGGAACGGACCACCGCGGTACGGAGGGAACCCAATTCCGAAAACCGCCCCCACGTCTCCGTCACGCGCGGAGCGGATGATGCCTTCGCCGAGGGCGCGCGCCGCTTCGTTCAGCATTGCCAGCGTCGTGCGCTGCACGATCTCCGATTCAGGCACCGGCGGCGGCGCATTGGGATCCGCCTCCGCGCCTTGTTTTCTCACGACCGGCGCGCCGGTTGTCAGGTATAAAGGATAAACCGTCTCGTCCGGGCCGCCCTTCTTGCCCGCCTCGTCGTAAATGTAGAAACCTTTCTTCGCCTTTCTTCCGTATCTGCCGGCGGCGACAACTGCCTGAAACGATCGCGCCGGATCGAGCCTCCCCGGGAATGCCTCGGCCATAATCTTTCCCGCCTTCGCGCCGACATCGAGCCCGACTTCGTCCATCAGCGTGATCGGGCCAACTGGAAATCCGAAATGGACGAGCGCTCTGTCGAGAGCGTCTATCGAAACTCCCTGGTCGAGCAGCAGCCCCGCTTCATTGAGGTAGGGAAAGAGAATCCGGTTGACGTAAAAACCGGGACCGTCGTTCACGACGATGACGGTTTTACCCAGCTTCTTTCCATACGCGACCGCGGAGGCGGTGACCTCGGGCAGCGTCTTCGGCGTCGTGATCACTTCCAACAGCGGCATCTTGTGAACGGGGGAGAAGAAGTGCATCCCCAACACTCTCCACGGCTTGCTCGACGCCTCCGCAATCGTTGCGATCGGAATCGTGCTCGTGTTGGAAGCGATGATCGTATCGGCCTTCACCACTTCCTCGAGCTCGCGAATCACTTGATGCTTAACCGAAGGATCTTCGAACACGGCCTCGATGACGAGATCCACATTCGCGAAGCCTGAGTAGTCGATCGTGCCGCCGAGCAGCGACATATAGTCGCTCATCTGCAACGAAGTGATCTGACGCTTCGTCACGCGATCCTTGAGTACGGAGCGCACCGCCGCGAAACCCTTCGCGACGCGCGCGTTGTCTGCGTCCTTGAGCCGCACGAGCGTTCCCTGCTGAACGGCGATGGACGCGATTCCCGATCCCATAAATCCGGCTCCGAGGATGCCGAGCTTTCGAATTTGCTTCACGTCTCCGGTGAAGGGAGCGTGAGGGCCGGGATCCTTCTTTAGCGCTGTCGTAGCGTAAAAGAGGAAGATGAGCTGCTTCGACGCTTCGGTCATCGCCATCTCGCCGAAGAGTCGCGCTTCCTCGCGATATCCCTTTCCCTTTCCGCCGGAGTAGCCCGCCGCAACCGCTTCGATCGCCGCCATCGGCGCCGGATATTTTCCCTTTGTCTTAGAAAGCGTCTGCTCACGCGCCTGGCGGAGAACGATCATCCGGCCGGCGGGATTCCTGTCGAGCAGGAGCGACCTCAACCCGCCATCCTTCTTCGGCGGCATCGGTTTTCCGTCGGCGAGCTCGCGTGCGCGCTGGACGGCGATGCGGCGAAGTATGGACGGATGCACCAGCTCGTCAACCAGTCCGATTTGCAGCGCTTTCTTTCCGCGAACGTTCTTGCCAGTGAGAATCATATCCAGCGCCGCCGTCACGCCGACGAGACGCGGGAGACGCTGCGTTCCGCCCGCCCCCGGAATCAACCCCAGTTGAACTTCGGGAAGAGCGAGAATCGTTTTCGGGTCATCCGAGGCGATTCGATATCTGCACGCCAGCGCGGTCTCGAGGCCGGCGCCGAGGCACGCGCCGTGAATCGCGGCAACGATCGGCACTCGCATTTTCTCCAGCGACTCGAGCAGCATCTGTCCGTCGCGGCTCAATCGCTCGGCGTTGGCGGCGGTTTGGAACTCCAGGAACTCGTCGATGTCTGCGCCCGCGATCCAGACGCCGCGCTTTCCGCTCATCAGCACCGCGGCGCGGATGCTCGCGTCGCGCTCCATTCTGTCGAACAGAGCGGTGAACTCGTCCTTCATCGCGCGGTTGAGCTTGTTCACGGGCTCGCCCGGAAGGTCGAACGTTATGACGGCGACGCCGACAGTCACTTCGATCTTCAGCGCAGGCCCCGCTTTACTTGGCGGCGAGTCGTAGGTGTTGAGAACCCCTTCGTCGCTCACGCTCGCTCCACGACCATAGAGAATCCCATACCGCCGGCGGCGCAAACGGTCATAAGTCCGAACTGCCCGTTTCTCCTGCGCAGCTCGTTCACCAGCGTCATCGTGATCCGAGCGCCCGTTGCGCCAAATGGATGGCCGATAGAAATCGATCCTCCCATAACATTGAGCTTCGAGCGGTCCACCTCGCCGAGCGGCTCGCTGAAGCCGGCGCGCTCCGCCCAATATTTCGATTCGAATCCCTTCAAATTCGAAAGCACCTGTGCCGCGAACGCCTCGTGCATCTCGATCACATCCATATCCGCGAGCTTGAGTCCGGCGCGATGGAGCGCGACCGGCGCCGCGAGCACCGGCCCCTGAAGCAACTGCTCACCTGGATCGAGCGCAGCGTAAGCGTACGACCTGATGTACGCGAGTACCGGATATCCGAGCGCGTGCGCCTTCTCTTCACTCATCAGCAGCACGCACGCGCCGCCGTCGGTGAGCGGCGAGGCGTTGCCGGCGGTTACGCTCCCATACTTCCGATCGAATACCGGGTTGAGCGCAGCGAGTTTTTCGTAGGTCGTGTCCTCGCGAATGCCGTTGTCAGTCGTAACGATCGTCGTGTACTTCGGCGGTACGTACACGGGCATTATCTCCGCCGTCAGCCGGCCGTCACTCGTTCCCGCAGCGGCAAGGCGGTGCGACCGCAGCGCGAACTGATCCTGCTCTTCGCGTGTGATCGAATTCAGCTTCGCCATCTTCTCCGCGGACTGTCCCATTGTCTCGCCGGTGGAGGGTTCGGCGATCGCTGGCGTGATCGGGACGAGGTCCTTGCCGCGAATTCGGGACAGCGCTTTCACCCGGCCGCCGAGCGTCTTAGCCTTCGACGCGTTCACCAGCGCTTCGGCGAACCCCTGCGCGTGCAGCACTGGAATGTTGGAGAGTGATTCCGCTCCGCCGGCGATCGCGACACCGGCGTGGCCAAGCGCGATCTGATCGGCGGCGTCAGTGATCGCCTGGTTCGCTGAAGCGCACGCACGGCTGACGCTAAACGACTGAACGTTCTTCGGAAGAATCGGCAGCAGAGATATCTCGCGCGCGATGTTCGGCGCCACGACTGAAGGGATCACAGTTCCGAAGACGAGCATCTCGACTTCCTTCGCGTCGAGATTCGTACGCTGGATGAGCTCGGCGACGCAGATCTTCCCCAGGTCAATCGCCGACAGTGGCTTGAGGGAAGTGCCTGCTTTGGCGAATGGCGTGCGCACTCCGGCGACGATCGCCACTCGGCGCGAGCTGCCGTTCCCGAATGTCTCCATCAGGGAAAGCTAGCCCCTTTCCCCGCTACCGCTTGTCGTGGATGGTTTTCAGATGGGCGATCTTGAGACGGCGGGTCGCCGCCGGCAGCTTGAGAACGACCGTTTCACCTACCGATCTGCCGACGAGCGCCTTGCCGATCACCGACGACATACTCACGTGCCCATCCTCGTACTCCACGGCGTCGCCGAAAACGAGACTGTACTTCTCCTCGGTTCCCGTCGCTTCATCCTGGACGACCACCTCCGATCCGAGCCCCACCTTGTCGCTCGGAATCTGGGTAACGTCGATCTGCGACAGCTTGCTCAGCCTCTGGCGCAGCTGGCCGAGACGCGCCTGGACGAATTGCTGGCGCTCCAGCGCGGCTTTGTACTCGCTGTTCTCGCGAAGATCTCCGAGCTCGACTGCCTTTCTGATTTCTTGCGGAAGGGTGACGTTGAGCTCGTGCTGCAGGCGCTCAACTTCCCCGCCCAATTGTGCCTTGAGCTTCTCTAACATTCAGGTTTTTTCGGGAATCAGCGGCGCTTCTTAGCTTCGCGCTGTGCCGTCGCTGCTGTTTGTGCTTCATACGCGGTAATGCACGCTTTCGCGGCTTCCGCTGGATCGTCGGTGATGAGCATCAGGTTCATGTCGCCTTCGGCGATCTTTCCCTCGCCGAGCACTCGCGCCTGGAGCCACCGCATCAGACCCGCCCAGTAATATCGCCCGAAAAGTATCACGGGGAACTGGTAGATCTTTCCGGTTTGAATGAGGGTTAGCGCCTCAAACAGCTCATCGAGCGTTCCGAAGCCGCCGGGGAAGATGATGAACGCAGACGAGTACTTGATGAACATCGTCTTGCGAACGAAGAAATACTTGAAGTTGATGACAGTATCCACGTACGGATTGGCGCCCTGCTCGAAGGGCAGCTCGATATTGCATCCGATCGAGCGTCCGCCCCCTTCCTTCGCTCCCTTGTTCGCCGCCTCCATTATACCCGGACCAGCGCCGGTGATGACCGCGAAACCTGCTTCTCCGAGGAGGCGCGCGACTTCTTCCGCCGCCGCGTAGGTCGGATCGTCGGGTCCGGTTCGCGCGGATCCGAAAATCGTCACTGCCTTGTTGACCGAAGCGAGCGTGTCGAACCCTTCGATGAACTCGCCCATTATGCGCATCACCCGCCACGGATCGGTGCGCGTAAAATCAATTGCTGGAGATGCCTGTTGAAGGAGTTTTTCGTCTTCGGTGATAGGGACGCTGTTCCGGATCGCATCGTCAATCATCTTGGCGCCCGCTTTACGTTGCCCATCCACCTCGGAGGGCGGAGTTCGCCCGGCCTTGCGATGCCCTTCTTCGGTGCGCTCCTTCAGCCCGGCGAGCGCTTGAGTCTCCGCGGACGCGAGGGTTTCCAGCGTCGCTTTCTTCCCACCAGCGGTGCGCGGATGGGATTTCCGCACGGCGCGCGGAGTCACCACCTCGTCGCTTCCGGTACTTTTGCTCTGACGGGGCGCGGAGCTCCGGCTGTTATTGGCTCTTTTCATTGGGGAAGTAAGTTGCGTCCTTCTGCAGGAACCCCGCCAGATGACGCGGCCCAGGTCGTTGTCATCATCGCCGACGGAGCGCGTCCTGACGCGCTTGCCGATGCGATAAACGGCGGCGGACTCGGCGCGCTCGCAACCCTTCGCGAAGAGGGAGGGCTGCACACGGTCACCTCTACATTCCCTTCGGTGACGGGACCCGCCTACGCTCCCTTTCTTCTTGGGCGCTACCCGGGAGATGTTGGCCTGCCCGGCCTCAGATGGTACGACCGATCGCGGCAGGCGGTGAGAAAGCCGGGACACTCGCGCAGCTACGTCGGCGCGGAGATGGGACTGATTGACAAGGATCTCGACCCTGCTGCGCCGACGATCTTCGAGCTCGCGCATCCGAGCATCGGCGCGCTGAGCATGATACGCCGCGGACTCCCGAAGGAGAACCGGATCGGGCGCGGCGCCGGTTTCATCGCACGCACCGCGCTGACCCATTTTCGCGGGAACGTGCGAGGTTGGCTGGAAATAGACAAGATGATTTCACGCGAGGTGGTCCGGCGTGTTCGCGATGAACGCCCGCGCTTCACCTTTGCTGCGCTGACGGGAATAGACAAGACCTCGCACGCTGAAGGACACGGATCATCGCTTGCCGGCGAAGCGCTAACAATTGTGGATCGCACTGTTGCGGAGATTCGCGCTGACGCCGAGCGCGACGGCCGATGGGAGAGGATGCACCTCTGGGTTACCAGCGATCACGGCCACGCGCCGGTGCATTCGCACGAGGATCTCGCCCGCCTGGTGGAGTCGCCGGACAGGAAAGTGCTTTCACACCCGTGGGCGATGAAATCGAAGGCCGACGTCGCGGTTATGGTGAGCGGTAACGCGATGGCGCACATCTACGTCGAGCTCGAGCGCACCGAGAAACCGGGATGGAGCGCGCTCGCGGGAAGGTGGCACGACCTGCTCCTCCAGCTCGAGGCGCGCGACTCGGTCGACCTCGCCCTTCTCCCGCGCTCCCTGGGCGAATGCGAAGTTCGCGCGAGCCGGCGCGGGATGGCGATGATCGGCTGGAGCGGCGGCAAATACTCGTACTCGCATCGCACCGGCGATCCACTCGGCGTCGCCGAATTCCAGGATCTTTCAGCGGATGAAGCGCACGCCGCCACGATCGCGAGCGATTATCCAGACGGTGTGGTGCAGATAGCGCATCTCGCCGCGTCTCCGCGTTCCGGCGACATCATTCTATCGGCTGCGCGCGACTGGGATTTCCGCGCCCGCTACGAGCCGATTCCGCACGTCTCGTCACACGGCGCCCTCCACCGGGAGCACATCCTGGTGCCCCTCCTGATGAATCGCCCGGCGACGCAGAC
>JBKJHG010000079.1:0-3039 GCA_046599115.1 Gemmatimonadaceae bacterium | reverse complement strand
GCTCGGCGGCGCGGCGTTCTCGTCGCTGGGGATGTGGCTGGGGACGGCGATTCAGCCGCAGCAGATCGGGCTGATGTTCAGCGTGATATTGGCGCCGATGATTTTCTTCGGGTGCGCGTACTATCCGTGGCAGGGGCTGAGCGCGGTGCCGGTGATGAAGTACGCGGTGCTGATAAACCCGCTGGTGTACGTGGCTGAGGGGATGCGCGGCGCGCTGACGCCGGCAGCGCCGCATATGCCGCTCGGCGCGGTGGTAGCGGCACTGATCGCCATCACGGTGATCTTCTGGTCGTTCGGGATGAGATCGTTTATGAAGCGGGCACTGGGGTAGGCTCGACCAGGAGCAGGAGCGCGCGGATGCGATGACCAGTTTCGTCGCGCTCCCTCCGGCTCACCCGACTATCAAGATCGGCGAGCAGATCGAGCGAATTGTGAGCCGGGCCGAGTTCCGTCAGTAGTCGCTCTCTACCGGCGCTGTGGGTTATGGATGCAAACCGACGCGCGCGTACCATCGATTCCTCCCTGCTCCCCCGCAAGTGTTGAGGTACAGAAGCCGCGAGAGAGTTGATACGTGCAAAGAGTTTGCGACGCGATTTGATGAACCCGGCGTCACCGAGCCCCGCATCAGATCGTGTCATCCGCGATGTGAGCCAGCTGTCGATTCTTTTAAGCGCTGAAGCGGCCACTTCAGACTCGAATGCGACGTCGCCGCCTTCAGCTTCCTGCATAAGTCGAAGGACAGTTCTGTGGGAATCGGAGATATCGTCAGGCGTCCCGGCGATCAGTAATGGCTTTCCATTATCTTGAACTGCGGCGAGGAATCCGGAACGTGAGGCGCAGGCGGCGGCGACAATGATATTCGCTCGCGGCTCGCACAACGCGGCCGATTGCCAGCGCCGCAGAAATTCACGCAGCGACTCGTGGAGCTCCGTCGTTGGCGTTTCGGTGCGAACGCAAGTCTGTGGCAGCCGGTGATCATAGTCCGTGCCCGTCGCGTTAGTTGCTACACGCCATTTCCTGCTCACCGTCTCGTTAATGCGGAGCACGCGCTCGCTCGATGGCGGCGGGAGGAAACCGAAAGCGCGGACCTCGGTGTGTGGCGATCCAATGCGAGCGATCCGGCCGATTCGCTGATCCATTCGGGCAGAGGTCCAGGGAATGTCCAAGTGCACCACGATCCGGGCGCGTTGCAGATTCACCCCCTCGCTCATCAAGTCGGTTGTAAGCAGCAGGTCAATGCGCTCGGAATTCGTAGTGGTCGGAGAATCGGGTGAGAATTGGTGCTCAATCTCCGACCGCGAGAGGGCTCCGCCGGCAACACGTCCGCCCCGGGCCGTCATCGCCGCGACGTGGCCGAGGCTGCGGAGCCGATGAAAATAGGCGAGTACCGTCGCTTCGTAGGAGGCGAATGCAATGATGCGCTGCCCCGGATGGCTACGCATCAGCTCCCGAAGCTTGGCGACTCGCGCGTCGTCGATCGGGCGATTGCCCCCGAGGCGAGCAGAGAGACCGCGCAAGCCGTCGAGATGCGCGCGAACGGCTGAGAGCAGTTGATCAACTCCCGCCCCGACTGGCAGCACTGGAAGTAGCCCTGGCAATCCAAGCTGGATCGAATCGTCACCGCTGATCCAGCTCTTCAGGTCCCTCGCCGTCGGGTATTCACCTGCCATCAGCGAAGTTTCGAGGGCGATCGCGCGAGCAAGTCGCCGTTTGAGAGCGGTCGCGAATGCGCACTCGCTCGACGCCCATTGACGCAGCAGTCCAAGGGCGGCGAGACAGTCAGCGACGCCCGAATCGCGGCAGGGAATCGGCGGCGGGAGATCCATCACTGCCTTAACGAAGTCCGGATCGTCACCGCTAATCCACCACTCCGTGTCTGCTACGTCGGGTATGGCCACCGACGCGGGAATATTTTTTCTTGCCCTACGAATAATGAGCCGAGTCATCTCCGCATCCGTCATATGCTCGGCGCGGCCGCCAAGGAACAACGATGCGAGCGATACGAGATCATTCCTTGAGTTATGGATCGGCGTGGCGGTGACAAGAAGTGTCGGGCGGTCTTCGATCAGCATCACCAACGAGCGGTGCCTCCGTGTGGCGCGATTGCGAAAATGATGCGCCTCATCCACGATCAAGCAATCGCAGCCGCCAACTGGCGTCACGTTCCGGCTCAACGATTCCGTGCTGATCAACGAAGCGCTGATCCGGGTCGCGTGCATTGCCGCTGTCCACATCTCCCGCAACCCAGCTGGCGCCACGATGACGGGATTGTGCGCCTCGCGCGCCACGGCCAGAGCGACGAAAGTCTTCCCGGCTCCGACAGCGTCGCAGAGAAGTGCGCCGCCGAACTCATCGAATGCCAATCGAATTCTGGCGACGGCCTCCAGCTGATGCGATGCGAGCGTGATCCGTCCGACCGCCGCCTGAACTTCCTCGTACGCGAGAAACAAGTTCGCGATGCACGAGCGGACCCGATCGGCCGAATCAACTAAGTACGATGTGTCCAAGAGATTAGCGGCTCGACTGTGCGCCTACTGAGGCGATAGGCATCGAGGGATGCTGCAAGCAGATCCTGAGCGTGAATAGGCTCGCCCGCCATTGCACGCTCCGCGATTGGAACGAGGGCAGTGACTGCACGTGCCCAATCACCAGGCAGAGGCATCAAGGACATTGTCCAGCCCAGGTAGCGCTTGTACCCTCCGCGCGCCGGCTCAGCGATGGCATTCAGGGGTATAGAGAGAAGGGGTGGCGAGACTTCCGCCCCCTCGTTCATTCTTGCTGGATAGGCCTTCTCAGCCTAGAGTACCCATTCTGAATTCCCACACGCTGAGACTCTCCGAGTCGGAGTTTGAAGCCTCAGGCCCCTAGTGATGTTCGCTGGACGCGGACTGACCGAGCCGTTTGACAGAGGAAATCCAATGTGTAACGCCGCTAAGCATTCGCCGGGCTGTGATTGTGGGTTTGGGCCGCCGTACCCTCCCGGCTATTCGTTCAACAATGTCACGGAGTGGGCTGAAGAAGTACTGGATGATCCGGAGC
>JBKJHG010000171.1:0-4255 GCA_046599115.1 Gemmatimonadaceae bacterium | reverse complement strand
CGTATCAGCGCCGATTACGACTGGCGGGGGCGGAATCACGCGTGGCGCCGTCGCGCACGCTGCGCTGCCGAGTGCAATCGAGAGCGCAGCGCACATTCTCACGCGCATCAGCTGGTACTCGACCGCGGAATCGTTACCACCTTGTCCGTATCGAGCAGCCTCCAGAGATACCACGATGCTACCGTGCGGTACGGCGCCCACTTCGCGCCGATCTTCGCCACACGCTCCGGCGCCGGATGCTTTCTCAGCCCGTACGCGCGCATTACACCCTTCTGAATGCCGAGGTCGAGATCGGGCAGCACATCCGGACGGCCGAGCCGGAACATCAGGAACATTTGCGCCGTCCAGCGACCGACGCCCTTCACCGCAGTCAGCGCTTCGATGATCCTGTCATCGGGAAGACCGTGGAGAGTGTCGATCGGAAAGTCGCCCGACTCAACTCGCGTTGCGAGATCTTTGAGGTACCTGGTCTTCTGTCCGGAAAGCCCGACCGCGCGAAGCTTTTCATCGGACGTGCGAAGCAGTTCCTTTGGAGTGGGGTCATTTCCGCCGAACAGCTCCTTGAAACGACGATGGATTGTTCCCGCAGCCTGCCCCGAAAGCTGCTGAAAAATGATCGCGCGCATCACCGCGTCGAAGTGCGTTCCATCCGCGCGCGGAGCGAGATCGCACTTCCCGACTGCGGCGATGACCTCGGCCATCACCGGATCGACCCTCTTCAGGTGATTGATCGCCTTTCTATGGTTGAGTGACTTCCCTGCAGCCGCCATCGTGATGCTGTCTCCATTTGTACTGTCCAATCAATCTATCGGCACGCGAATCGTGCGTCCCGCACTTTCCTATATTAGGGAATGACCGAGAACGCGGGGATGTCTCCGGACGAGTTCCGCACCCAGGGCCACGCCGTCGTCGACTGGATCGCGGACTACCTCGCGAACCCTGAACGATGGCCGGTGCTTCCTGACGTTCGTCCCGGTGACGTTTCGAGTGAGCTGGCCTTGTCGCCTCCGCAATCGGGCGAGCGGATGGATGCGATCCTCGCCGACTTTCGCGATGTCATCATTCCCGGAACGACCCACTGGAACCATCCGAGCTTCCTCGCGTATTTCGCCAACACCGGAACCGCGGAAGGGGTTCTCGGCGAGATGCTCACCGCTGCGCTGAATGTGAACGCGATGCTGTGGAAGAGCGGACCCGCGCAAACGGAGCTCGAATCGCGCACGCTCGATTGGCTGCGACAGATGATGGGACTTCCTGCGAGCTTCACGGGCACCATTACCGACACCGCGTCTTCGAGCACGCTCTACGCGCTCGCCGCAGCGAGAGAGATGGCTCCTCATCTCTCGCTTCGCGAGAAGGGAATGGCCGGACGGCCCGATCTGCCGCGGCTTCTCGTTTACGCGTCCGAAGAAGCGCACTCAAGTATTGACAAGGCGGTGATGACGCTCGGCTTCGGCCGCGACAGCCTCCGTCACGTTCCGACCGACAGCGAGCTGGCGATGGATGCGCCCGCGCTCGAAAGGATGATCCGCGATGACAGAACGGCAGGCGCGGTTCCGCTTGCCGTAGTCGCCTGCGTTGGAACCACTTCCACCACGGCCGTAGATCCGGTTGCCGCGATCGCCGATCTTTGCGGGCGCGAACGGATCTGGCTCCACGTTGACGCCGCGTACGGAGGCAGCGCCGCAATTCTTCCGGAGATGCAATACATCCTAAATGGATGCGACCGCGCTGACTCGCTCGTAGTGAATCCGCACAAGTGGCTGCTCACTCCGATGGACTGCTCCGTTCTCTTCACCCGGCGGTCCGATCTCCTCAAGCGCGCATTTCAGGTCGTGCCGGATTACCTCGCCGTCACCGAGCCGGAGACGGTTGTGAACCTGATGGACTATGGGGTTTCACTCGGTCGCCGGTTCCGCGCCCTCAAGCTGTGGATGGTGATCCGCTCCTACGGGGTGGAAGGACTCGCCGCTGTAATACGCGAACACATTCGCCTCGCCGCCTGGCTGGCTGAAAAAGTGGAGGCTGAAAATGGATTCGAGCTCCTCGCCAAGCCGCTTTTTTCGACTGTCGTGTTCCGGCATAACAACGGCGGATCGCCCGAAGATGTGAATGAGCACAACCGCCGCATCGTCGAGACTGTGAACGCTACCAGGCAGACCTTCATTTCCCACACGACGGTGCGGGGGAAATACGCAATCCGCGTCGCCATCGGGAACCTGCGCACGGGCGAGCCCCACATCACAGCCGCGTGGGAGCTTATCCGAAAGGCCGCTTCCGAGTCCTGACTCTCCGGCGGAACGTTGGGCTCAAAATGGTATATTAGAGTGCTTGGCTTTTCCCCCACATTTCAAAAATTGCAGGAGCGGTTTGATGAGTTTTCTAACGATTCGGCGTACCGGGTTGCTCGCTTCCTTCATTGCCGTTCCAGCGTTCGCTCAGCTTCCAGCGGGCTGCGACCCAATCGGCAGCGTCAGCGGCGCGGTCGGCCGTGCGCAGTTCTCCATTGAACGGGCAATCACCGCGATCCAGGGCAATTCCAGCGCAACTCGCGATCTGCAGGACGTGATTCGTGCTCTCGCCGACGAGAAGACGGACAACTCGCTCGCGCGAAATTATATACTTGGCGAAGCGTATATCCTGATGCTCACGCAGCCGGGGGTGTCGGTCGAATCGCCCCGCAGCGTGCTCGGCCTTACGACCAATCCGACGGCGACGCTGAACCTCTTCGCTTCCGCCGACTCAGCTTTCAGCGTCGTCGAAAAGATGGCGCCTGCGTGCATTCCGCTCGTCAACCAGTGGCGCCAGCACAAGCCGTGGGTGAGCACTCTCAATTCGGCATTCAACGCTCTCAACGCCGGCCATCTCGATTCGGCCGATTTTTACGCCAAGCGTGCACTCCTGATCGAGCACCGCTCGCCGTACGCGTACTCGGTTCTCGGATCCGTCGCCGCGCAGCGTAAGGACATCGCCGCCGCGAACGGCTACTGGAACAAGGCGCTCGCAGCCGCGGGAACGGACAGCATCTACGCCGACGTCAAGCTGAAGACGATGTTCGAGCAGGCAGACGCGCTTTCGCAGGCGACCAACGCGGCGACCGGGGCCGACAAAGCTCGCTACGCGCACGACGCGATCAAGGCGTGGCAGGCATATCTCTCCACTGCGACCGACGACTTCCGCGTCTCGGAAACCGTTGACCGTCTGGCAAGTCTTTACCGAATCGCCGGCGACAGCGCGTCGATTCCGAACATCTACGCTCCGATGTTGGCGAATCCGTCTCACTACGGCGAGAACACGCTCATTCACGCCGGAGTCACCGCGACGCGTAATGGCCACCCCCTCGATGCTGCAAAGCTTCTCGAAGCGGCGAAGCTGGTCAATCCGTACTCGCGTGACGTGCTGTACAATCTCGCCCTGACGTACTTCGGCACGAATCAGCCGGCGAAGATGTTCCCGATCGTGAAGGATCTCGTTGCAATCGATCCGAGCAACCCGGACGATCAGCTCCTTTACGCCTTCGCGTACCAAGCGCTTTACAAGTCGGCTGCGAAGGACGCGAAGCTCAAGAAGACGTATACGGATTCGCTGATTTACTTCAACGGACTTTCCGAAAACGCACCGGTGAAGGTCTCCATCACCGACTTCCTGCGCGGCGAGAAAGAAACCACGCTCGGCGGAACGGTCGAGAATCGCACCGCGGCGGCGAAGAGTTACACTCTGTCAGTCGAATTCCTCGACAAGACGGGAGCGGTCGTCGGTTCACAGGAGATTCCGGTCGGACCGGTATCCGCAAAATCCACCCTGAAGTTCAAGCTCACGATTCCAAAGGGCGGGGTTTTCGGGTTCAAGTACAAGCCTCTCAACTGATAACTGCAACTGAACGGGATGCGAGGGTTTAGGGAGAAGGGTTGAGGGCTGAGGGAACTACCGCACGACCGTCCGGCTCGCCATCAAAATGAAGCGATGGGTCGTGCGGTCGTACCCTGAACCCTGATCCCTTTACCCTGAATCCTCGCATCCTGTTCAGGTGTAGTTGTAGTTACGCGCTTCGTGGCAGCATCATCGGATCACTCTGGACAATCGCTCCGAGAATCCAGAACTGTGCTCCATCGAACCAGAACAGAGCCACCTGCTCAAATCCGATCGCCAGATCAACGGCTTCGTGCTGCGCAATCCGAACCGCAACGCTGCGTTCACAATGCTCTCCGTCCGGCGAGCACGCGTCCACTCTGATGAAATGGGCCACGATTTCATC
>JBKJHG010000146.1:0-5432 GCA_046599115.1 Gemmatimonadaceae bacterium | reverse complement strand
CGCTGATCGAAGCCCCGCGCTCGCCGAGGACGTGGTGATAGCCGTCCGGGAAGCGACGTACGATCCTGTCCGCTCCCACCCTTCTGGCCGCATTCTCCACCCCCGCGTCATCGAGGGGATTCGCGAGGCGGATGTTGGTCGCCACATCCCCGGCGAAGAGGAAGATGTCCTGCTGGACGTAGGCGATGAGCCGGCGCAGCTCCTCGATCCGCATCGTCCGGATGTCCTGGCCGTTGACCAGAATCCGCCCCCGCTGCGGGTCGTAAAATCGCATCAGCAGGTTCACGATCGTCGTCTTGCCGGCGCCGGTGTGGCCGACGAGAGCGGTCGTTCCCCCCGCCTCGGCGACGAAGCTCACTCCCTTGAGCACCCACTCCGGCTCAACATCCGCTGACGTTGCGGCGCCCTTGGCAAGGTGGGGCGCGTCATAGGCGAACCACACATCTTCAAACTCAACGTCGAAACCCGTCCTTTCCGGCGTGGCCGTTCTGTCGGCCGCCGAGTCGTGAACCGTGGGCTCGGTATCGAGGAGGGAGAAAATCCGCTCCGAGCTCGCCATCGCCGTCTGAAGGATGTTGTACTTCTCGGAAAGATCCTGAAGCGGCTGGAAAAAGCGCCTCACCAGCTGGAGAAATGCCGCCACCGTGCCAACCGTGAGCGTCCCCGCCTCGACGCGGCTCGCGCCGGCGACGATCATCACTGCCAGGGCAATCGATGTGAGCAGCTCGATGGCGGGGAAATAAAGCGCGTACACTGTGATCGACTTCAAATGAGCGTCCAGGTGCGACTCGTTCAGCTCGTCGAATCGCTTCAATTCACGTTCCTCCTGCCCGAACAGCTGGACGATCTTCATCCCCGCGATCCGTTCCTGCAGGAACGAGTTGATGCGCGCGAGCCTGACGCGGATGTCGCGGTACGTCTCGCGCACCCACTTCCTGAACAGCGCCGAAACGAGGATGACGAAGGGAATGACGGCAAATGCGGCGAGCGCCAGCCGCCAATCAACGACCAGCATCGCGATGCTGATCGCGACGAGCGTGAACAGATCGCCCAGCCCCGACACCACTCCGGATGTGAAGAGCTCGTTCAGCGTCTCGACATCCGACGTCACGCGCGTGATCAGCCGCCCCGCCGGATTCCTGTCGAAGTAGGAGATGGAAAGCCGCTGCAGATGAGTAAAGATCTCCATCCGCAGGTCGCGCATCACGTTTTGGCCGAGCAGGCTCGTCAGCCAAGTCTGCCAGTACGATGCGAAAAACTCGAACAGCAGCACGCCGACGAATACGGCGACGGAAATCCAGATCGTCCGCGTATCGTGGTTCGGAACGGCGACGTCGATGACGCGCCGCGTGAGCAGCGGCCCCACAACCTGCAGGCCGCCCTGCAGGCATAGAATGAGAAAGGCTCCGCCCATCAGCATCCGGTATGGGCGGGTGTACACGAGAAGGCGGCGCATCAGCCGCCTGTCGTATGCCTTTCCGAGTACGTCGTCGTCCTGGAGGGTTGCGGCGGCTTCCATTCACTCCTATGCTAGCGGAGCGATGAGTGGTCCGCCACCGGAGCAGCGCGGGTGGTACGCGGGTTGCACTCAGCAGGTGTCAGATAGCCGGAACAATGGCTGACGTTCAACACTCTGGAGGGCAGATGAGCATTCTTGCTTGGATCGTCCTTGGATTGATCGCAGGTGCGATCGCCAAAGCGATCATGCCGGGCAATGACCCGGGCGGCATCGTTGTAACAATGATTATCGGAATCGTCGGCGCCTTCATCGGCGGATTCCTCGGCAACATGATCACCGGCTCGGGGCTCAACGGGTTCTCGCTCTGGAGCATCATTCTCGCCGTAGTCGGCGCCCTCGTCCTGCTCTGGATTTACAGGATGGCAACCAGAGGCCGCACCACGCGCGTTCCCTAAAGGGACGGCGTGAAGTAGGGGACGGGCATGCCGCTCTGGCTATACTGGATTCTTCTCGGCCTTCTTGCAGGAACGCTGGCGAAGTTTCTGATGCCGGGGCGGGACCCGTCCGGTTGCATCATCACGATCGTTCTCGGAATCGTCGGCGCGTTCGTCGGCGGTTGGATCGGTACGCGCTTCGGCTGGGGGACAGTCTCCGCCGGAGCGTTTGATTTTAGGTCGGTGGCGCTGGCAACTGTTGGCGCGATGGTGCTGCTGCTGCTCGGCAGGTTGATACGAAGGGTCTAACGGCAACGGCCACCGCAACGGCAAATGAACGGGACTCCAGACTGTAGACTTGCAGTCACTAGTCGGTGGTCAACAACTCGGTGACTTCTCGTGCCGCAATCGGACGCCGTACCGGCGTGAAATCCTGAGCCCGAATTGCGCCGGTGAAGTCACCTAGTAGTATCTAACGTCTCCGGACTATCAGACTACAGTCTGGCGTCCCGTTCATTTGCAGTTCAGTGCAGTTGCAGCTTCAACGTAGTCACCGTTCAGTCAGCTAGATTTGAAGTGTGAAGGACAAAATCATCGTCCGCGGCGCCCGCCAGCACAATCTGAAGGGTTTCGACCTCGAAATCCCCCGCCGCACCTTCACGGTCATCACCGGGCCCTCCGGCTCCGGAAAGTCCTCCCTCGCGTTCGACACCATCTACGCCGAAGGCCAGCGCCGCTACGTCGAGTCGCTCTCCGCCTACGCGCGACAGTTCCTCGAGCGGATGGAAAAGCCGAACGTGGACAGCGTCGAAGGCCTCTCCCCCGCCGTCGCCATCGAGCAGAAGAACCCGACCAAGACATCGCGCTCCACCGTCGGCACCGCGACCGAGATCTACGACTACTTGCGCCTGCTGTGGGCCCGCATCGGCCGCACTTTTTGTCCCGTCTGCGGCCGCGAGATAAAGCCGGACACAGTTCAATCGGCAACAGACGCGGTTATGGCGCTCCCCGAGCGCACTCGCTTCTACGCCGCGTTCCCGCTCCATATGTCGCCGAAGGTGACGCACGACGTCGTGGTCGAGAATCTTCGCGAGCAGGGATTCGTCCGTATCGCCGCCGACGGAAACGTCTACCACCTCGACGAGCTCGACGCCGCGAAAGTCAATCTGCCGAAGGTGAAGGAAGTCCTCATCGTCATCGATCGTCTCTCCGTCGACGAGCAGCACTCCGGCCGTCTCGCCGACGCCATCGGCACCGCTTTCGCCGAGGGCGAGGGCGACTGCGTGATACTACTCGCCGAGAACGTGCCGTCACCGCTCGATGGCACAATGGTGGACCGGCTGCGCTTCACGGAGCGGTTCGAGTGTCCGAACGACGGGACGCGCGCACCCGCGCCTACTCCGCAGCTGTTCTCTTTCAACAATCCGCGCGGCGCGTGCGAGCGCTGCAATGGATTCGGCGCTGTGCTCGAGTACGACGAAGCGCTGATGATTCCCCACCCGACCCGCTCGCTCCGCGACGGTGCGATCGATCCGTGGATGAAGCCGCGCTACGACAACAAGCGGCGCGCATTGTGGGAGTACGCGAAGCGCGAAGGAATTCCGACCGACACGCCGTGGGAGGAATTGAAGAGCGCACAGCGCGAGCTTCTGCTCCACGCGCGCACCAAAGGTTACAAGGGGATCATCCCCTTTATGAAGGACCTCGAGGAGAAACGCTACAAGCAGTACATCCGCGTTTTTCTTCGCCAGTACCAGACAGCGCAGGAATGCCCCGTCTGCCGCGGGACGAAGCTTCAATCCGAAGCACTTCAAGTGCGCGTCGCGGGAATCGACATCGCTACGGCTTCCGATTATCCGGTGGATGTCCTCGCAAACTGGCTCGACGGTCTTCAGCTGACGCCATTCGAGCAGAAAGTCGCGGCGATGCTCCTCAAGGAAGCGCGCGACCGCGTTCATTTCCTCCGCGACGTCGGGCTCGGCTATCTCTCGATGAACCGAGCAACGCGCACCCTCTCCGGCGGCGAAGCGCAGCGCATCGGTCTCGCCAACTCGCTCGGGTCGCAGCTGGTAGACACCCTCTACGTTCTCGACGAGCCATCCATCGGATTGCATTCGCGCGATATGGACCGGCTCCTCAATCTGCTCAAGAAGCTGCGCGACGCCGGTAACAGCGTGCTGGTCGTAGAGCACGATCTCGCCGCCATCGAAGCCGCCGACTATATGGTAGAGCTGGGCCCGGGGAGCGGCGAAGCGGGCGGGCAGGTAGTGTTCGCGGGGCCGATGTCACGCATCGCAGAGAGTCCGCTCACGGGAGGATATGTCACCGGTGAGAAGACGATCCCCCTCCCCGACGAGCGCCGGCGCCTCGGTCCGCGCTGGCTGACTCTCGAGGGCGCGCGCGAGCACAATCTGCAGGGCGTGGACATCAGAATTCCCCTCGGCGCGCTGACCGCGGTGACGGGGGTTTCGGGATCGGGAAAGAGCACGCTCGTCCACGACGTTCTTTACCGCGCGCTCGAAACGCATCTCGTCGGCGAGCACACCGCGAAGATTCACCTCGGCGAAAAGGTCGGCGCGTATTCGACGCTCGCCGGATTCGATGCGCTCGAAGGCGTGGTGCTCATCGATCAGAGTCCGATCGGAAAATCTCCGCGTTCGAATCCGGTAACGTACGTGAAGGCGTTCGACGACATCCGTCAGATCTTCGCCGACACTCCGCTCGCACGGCAGCGCAAGTACACGCCCGGCACTTTCAGCTTCAACGTCGCCGGCGGACGATGCGAAAAATGCGAAGGCGCCGGCTCGATCGAAGTCGAGATGGTGTTTATGGCCGACGTCTATGTACCGTGTGAAGACTGCGGCGGCAAACGGTTCAAACCGGAAGTGCTCGACGTCACGGTGCACGGCAAAAATATTCACCAGGTTCTGAACCTCACCGTGGATCAGGCGATCCGGTTCTTCCCGCGCGAAGAAAAACTTGGGCAGGCGCTTTGGCAGCTCTCACAGGTTGGACTCGGCTACCTCCGGCTCGGGCAGCCCGCGACGACACTCTCCGGCGGCGAAGCGCAGCGAATCAAGATCGCGCGCGAGCTCGCGCTGGCGGGAAGAAAATCGGGGCGCCGTCTTTACATTATGGACGAGCCGACGACGGGATTACATCTCGAGGATATCAGGAAGCTCGCCCGCGTCTTCGACCGGCTGCTCGAGCAGGGGAACACGCTCGTTCTCATCGAACACAACCTCGATGTCATCAAGCTCGCCGACTGGGTGATTGATCTCGGCCCGGAGGGCGGCGTCGGCGGCGGAAAGCTCGTCGCGATGGGAACGCCGGAGGAAGTCGCCGCACATCCGGAGTCGCACACCGGTCGTTGGCTGGCGCCGCTGCTGGTGCGGAAGGTGTTGCCGGCGAAACGCGTCGCCGAGAAAGCCGCGGGCTAACGGCGCTCCTGCAGCTTTCTCACGAGCTTCGTCACGAGCGTTCTCGGTGCGACTCGGTTCGATTGCGCCACGATCTTGTTCATCACCCCGGGTATCGCG
>JBKJHG010000112.1:0-4284 GCA_046599115.1 Gemmatimonadaceae bacterium | reverse complement strand
GGCGCTTCGTTCCGCGAACGCGGTGAGCTTCGACGACCTGCTCGTGCTGCCGGTGACGATCTTTCGGCAGCAGCCGGAAGTGCTGGCCGCGTTTCGCAGCAGGTTCAAGTTCATCCTGGTGGATGAGTATCAGGACACTAACCGCGCCCAGTTTTCGTTCATCAAAATGCTGGGAAGCGAACACGGAAATGTGGTGGTTGTAGGCGACGACGATCAGTCCATCTACGGCTGGCGGGGCGCCGACATCCGAAACATTCTCGATTTCGAGAAGCAGTTCGCCGACGCGAAGATGGTGCGGCTCGAGGACAATTATCGCTCCACCCCCGACATTCTCGAAGTGGCGAACGCCGCTATCACCGGCAACGTTGATCGGAAGGGGAAGACCCTCCGCGCGACGCGCCCATCGGGTGACAAGGTTACCGTTGTCGCCACGCTCGATGAGCGCGACGAGGCGGAGTGGATGATGGAGGAGATCGCGGCGCGGCGTTCGCGCACTGGAGAATCACTTCGCGATTTCGCCGTCCTCTACCGGACCAACGCCCAGAGCCGCCCGCTCGAGGACGCGCTGCGGCGCGAAGCCGTGCCCTATCGCCTCGTCGGTGCGGTGCGATTCTACGACCGCCGCGAAATCCGCGACTTGATGGCGTACCTGAAGCTCATCGCGAACCCTGCCGACGAAGAAGCGTTTCGCCGGGCGATCGCGGTGCCGCGCCGCGGAATCGGTGACGCTTCAGTGGATGTCGTCGCCCGCATCGCGCGCGAGGAAAACATCCCGATGCTCGAAGTGGCAGGCAGGCACGACCTGCTGATCGAGCTCCGCCCGGCAACGAAGAAATCGCTGATGGATTTCGCGGCGCTGATCGGCACCCTCCGCCTTCGCGCATCAGAGACAAGCGTGGACGTCCTGATCCAGGATCTCATCTCCCAGATCAGATACGTCGAGCATCTGCAGTCAGACAGCCCGGAGACGTTGCGCGACCGGATGGACAATGTCGGCTCGCTCATCAGCGGTGCTGCAGAGACGGTGATAGACGAGGGCGGTGAAGTGGGACTGACTCCGCTCGATCATTTTCTGCAGCGGGCGATGCTCGTCGCCGGCGCTGACGCGCTCGATCCGAATGCGGATGCCGTGACTCTGATGACGCTGCACAACGCGAAGGGCCTAGAATTTCCCGTCGTGTTCCTCACCGGATTGGAAGACGGTCTCTTCCCCCTCGGCCAGGCCATCGAAGATCCGCCAAAGCTCGAGGAGGAGCGCCGCCTCTTCTACGTCGGCATCACGCGCGCCGAGTCGAAGCTCTATATGTCATTCGCCGAGATGCGGCGGCGGAACGGTGAGATGCTGTCCGGAGTGCGGTCGCGCTTTCTCAAGGAGGTTGCGTCGTCCAAGCTGGAGGAAAGAAAGACGCTTCGCGTTACAACGATGGGACGTTCTTCAGAGCGCACCGGAGGCAGCTCCGGCTCCAGCTGGTTGAGCCGCAAGCAGCACGAGGTTCCGAGCTGGCGCCGCCCCGCTACCGTGATCGAAGCGGACGTGTCGCAGGACGAGCCGAGTTACCTGAAGGGGGAGCGCGTCAGGCACAAGCTCTTCGGAGAGGGAGCGATCGCCGAAATCAGTGGCGTCGGACGAGAGGTGAAAGCGATAATTGACTTCGACGACGAAAACGTCGGACGAAAGACGATCAAGCTCGCCTACACGACGCTCGAAAGAGGATTCGACTGATGGCGGTAACGCGGGAAGAAGTTCTGCACATTGCTTCACTCGCCCGCATCAGGCTGGATGAGGGCCGGGTGGACGCGCTCGCGCGCGAGCTCAGCGCGATCCTCGAGCACGTCGATATACTTTCGGCAGTTGATACCAGCTCCGTGACGGCGTCTGGCCTGACGGGCACACACGGCACCCCTCTTCGATCCGACGCCAGCGCGCCGGGAAATCTGTCGCGTCCGCTCGAATCGTTCGCGCCCGAAACCAAGGACGGCTTCATCATCGTGCCGCGGCTTGCCACGCACGAGGATTCCCCGGAGTCCGGCGCGTGAGTGATTTGCCGAACCCGGCTCGCAGCGCCCGGGACATCGCCGCCGAAGTTCGCGCCGGAAAAGCGACTCCCGCAGCGAACCTGAAAGCGGCGTTCGATCGCGCGCGCGAAGTGAACGCTGGCAGCGGGGGACTGAACATCATCCTGCATTCCGACGAGAAGAGCGCGCTGCGGCAGGCGGAAGCTGGCGAGAAGCGTGAGTCGGGCGCGGAAGATCCCGGACTGCTCGCCGGCGTGCCGATCGCGGTGAAGGACAACATCGCCACGCTCGAGCTTCCGACGACCTGCGGCTCAAAAATTCTCGAAGGCTTCGTCAGCCCGTACGAAGCGACCGTCATCACGCGTCTGCGCAATCAGGGCGCGCTGGTGATGTGCAAAACCAATATGGACGAGTTCGCGATGGGCTCGTCCACGGAGAACAGCGCGTACGGCCCGACGCGAAATCCGATCGACCCGTCGCTCGTGCCTGGCGGATCGTCGGGCGGATCGGCGGCCGCCGTCGCTGCTGGAATCGTTCCCATCGCGCTCGGATCGGAGACCGGCGGGTCGGTGAGGCAGCCGGCGGCTCTGTGCGGAGTCGTCGGCGTAAAGCCAACGTACGGGCGAGTGAGCCGGTACGGACTCGTCGCCTTCGCTTCGTCGCTCGACCAGGTCGGCGTGTTCGGAAAAACCGTGGACGATGCAGCGACAGTGATGGAGATCATCTCCGGATACGACCCTCTCGATTCGACCAGCTCTCAGGAATCAGTTCCCGTCTATCGGGCGGCTTGCACTAAGCCACTCGATGGAATGGTCATCGGAAGGCCGAAAGAGTATTTCCCGGATTCGCTCGATCAGACGATTCTCGATCTTTGTGAGAGGTCGCTCGATCGTCTGCGCTCGCTCGGGGCGGAGATCCGCGATGTGTCGCTGCCGAGAACGGATCTCGCGATTCCTGTCTACTACATCATTGCGCCGGCCGAGGCGTCTTCGAACCTCGCGCGCTTCGACGGAGTGAGATACGGTCTCCGGGTCAATTCCGATTACGGACTGCGTGGGATGTACGAGGAGACGCGCAGCGAGGGTTTCGGTCCCGAGGTCACACGCCGCATAATGCTCGGCACCTACGTTCTCTCGGCCGGATATTACGATGCATACTATAAGAAAGCTCAGGCGGTGCGGACGCTGATCACCGAAGATTTTTTGAACGTGTTTGGCAGTGGGGTGCACGCGCTGTTCACTCCCACCACGCCTTCGCCGGCGTTCCCGATCGGTCAGGTGACGGACCCGTACGAGATGTACTTGAACGACATTTTCACGGCGACGGCGAATCTTTCCGGTAATCCGGCGATGTCCCTTCCGATCGGACGGATGAATGGATTGCCAATCGGCGGGCAGGTCATCGCGCCGCATTTCGGAGAGTTCGCGATGTTCCGCGTCGCCTCCGCGCTTGAGAGCGCGCTCGGGGCGGAGGCCCACCGATGAGCACCGACGCTTACGAAATGGTGGTCGGGCTGGAAGTTCACGTCCAGCTAAAGACTTCGAGCAAGGCGTTCTGTTCCTGCTCGACTGATTTCGGCGCGCCGCCGAATACCAACACTTGTCCCGTTTGTCTCGCACTCCCCGGCGCTCTTCCGGTTCTCAACAAGCGCGCCGTCGAGCTTGCTGCGCGCGCCGCAATTGGCCTGGGGTGCACGATTCACCCGGTGTCGGTTTTCGCGCGCAAGAATTACTTCTATCCCGATCTGCCCAAGGGCTATCAGATCTCGCAATTCGACCAGCCGCTGGCGACTGGTGGTACGCTTACGATCGGGCACAACGACGACAAGAAGCCGATTCGCATCGGCATCACGCGCGTTCATATGGAAGAGGACGCCGGCAAGTCAATTCACGATCGCTATCCGTCGTCCACCGCAATCGACCTGAACCGCGCCGGCGTCCCGCTGATAGAGATCGTCAGCGAGCCGGATATGAGGAGTGCCGCCGAAGCGGGCGCGTACCTGCGAACGCTCAAGCAGATCCTCCAGTACCTCGACGTCAGCGACGTCAGTATGGAGGAGGGGAGTCTACGCGTTGACGCCAACGTCAGCGCCCGCCTTCGCGGCGAGAAAAAACTCGGCACGAAGACCGAAGTGAAAAATGTAAATTCGTTCTCCGCCGTCGAGCGCGCGCTGCAGATGGAGTTCGATCGTCAGTGCGGTGTGCTCTCAGCCGGCGGATCAATCGAGCAGCAGACTCTGCTTTGGGACGGCGGCAAAGGGACGGTTCG
>JBKJHG010000096.1:0-8747 GCA_046599115.1 Gemmatimonadaceae bacterium | reverse complement strand
ACATTGGCGGCGGAAGAGCTCGTGATGCACATCCGTGCGCTTACGGCTCAGCTGTTCGGCGACGAGAGATCGAGCGTTCCCGTGGCGATGAGCGGTGGACTTCTAAAAAAGGGCTCGCTGCTCCGGAAGCGTCTCGAGCAGCGGCTGCGGTCTGCTGTCCCCGGCGCGAACCTGCGCCAGGAAGAGGTTATCCCAGAGCGGGGTGCGCTCCGGGCGGCGTCTCGACGAATTCGCCTTCCCATCTAGCCATCACCACTGTCGCAAGACAGTTCCCAACGAGATTCACGCTCGTCCGCGCCATATCCATCAGCGCGTCAACACCGAGGATGATGGCGACTCCCTCGAGCGGAAGACCAAAGTTGGCGAGGGTGCCGGAGAGAATGACGAGCGACGCGCGCGGGACGGCGGCGACTCCCTTGCTCGTAACCATCAACGTGAACATCATCAGCAGCTGCTGGGTCCAAGTCATCGGCACGTTCGCCGCCTGCGCAACGAAGATGGAGGCGACGGCGAGATAGAGCGTCGACCCGTCGAGATTGAAGGAGTAGCCTGTAGGCATCACGAACGCGACGATGCGCTTCGGAACTCCCATATCGGTCATCCCCTGCATCGCAGACGGAAGCGCCGCCTCCGATGACGTCGTCGAAAATGCGATCAGCGCCGGCTCCTTGACCGTCGAGAGGAATCTCTTCAGCGGCACCTTGAACAGCAGCGCCACCGGCAGCAGCACCAGGAGAACGAAGATGACCAGCGCGCCGTAAAGTGTAAGCACCAGCTTTCCGAGATTGAGCAGCACGCCCAGCCCGCTGTGGCCGACGGTGACGGCAATCGCCGCGCCGATGCCGATCGGAGCGAACTGCATCACCAGCGTCGTGAATCGGAACATCACTTCAGAAAGTCCCTCGCAAGCGGCGAGAATTACTTCCTTCGACTTGCCGCGCGTCTGCGACAGCGCGACCGCAAACAGCACCGCGAAAAACACCACCTGCAGCACTTCGTTCTTCGCCGCCGCCTCGAAGAAGCTCGTCGGCACCAGATGCTCGATGAACGTCGAGCCGCTCTGTGTGTTCGCCGCCAGCTCCTTGCCCTGCTCCGCCGATGCGGTCAGCGCGATTCCGGCGCCGGGACGCGCGAGGTTCACGGTCACCAACCCGATGATGAGGGCGAGCGTGGTTACAATCTCGAAATAGATGATGGATTTCAGCGCCAGCCGGCCGACGCGCTTCATATCGTCGCCGTGACCGGCGATGCCGACCACCAGCGTTCCGAATATCAGCGGCACGATGATGGACTTGATCATCCTCAGAAAGACCGTGGACAGCGGCTTGAGCGACTCGGCAAACGACGGCGCGAGCCATCCGAGTAGCACGCCGATGATCATCGCCAGCAGAATCCACGTCGTCAGCGAGACGCGCCTTAGCGTTCTGAATACCATATGAGTCCGATTACGGCTGATGTGTGGGAAGCGCTGGGGCTATTTGGAGATTGGAGCCGGGGGGTCCATCGGTACGGGCCCCGATCCGCGGCGCAGAGTGGAATGCGTATAGCCGTATGCAAAATAGAGCACCAGGCCGATCACGAGCCACCACCCAAATCTGACCCACGCCAGCGTCGGGAGGCCCTTCATCACGAAGACACAGAGCAGCGCGCCCCCGATGCCGACAAAGTGAACGAATGGAACGCGGAACGGACGCGGGCGGTCGGGATCGGTATGGCGCAGCACGATCACCCCGATGCAAACCAGAGCGAACGCGAACAGCGTCCCGATGTTGGTGAGATCGTACGTCTCGCCGGCGTCGCCGACGAGCGACCAGAGCGCGACAACTACTCCGGTGATAAGAGTGGTCACCACGGGGACGCGCGTCTTCTTGCTCACCCGCGCCGCCCAGGGCGGCAGCAGTCCGTCGCGGCCCATCGCAAAGAAGATTCGCGGCTGTCCGTACTGGAAAACGAGCAGCACCGCCGCCATCGAGAACACAGCGCCGAGGGCGACGATCTTGGCGATGCTCGTCATCCCTGTTGCATTTAGCGCGTAAGCGAGCGGATCGGCCGCCTTTCCGAGATCCTGCGAAGGAACCATTCCGGTCAGCACCGCGCCGATGATGACATAGATCACCGTACAAATCGCCAGCCCGCCGAGGATTCCGATCGGCAGATTGCGCTGCGGATTCTTCGTTTCTTCCGCCGCCGTCGAGATCGCGTCGAATCCGATGTAAGCGAAGAAGACGATCGCCGCGCCCTGATGAATTCCGGCAAAGCCGTTCGGAGCGAACGGGTGATAGTTCGCGGTGTTGATGTGCTGCAGCCCGACGATGATGAACAGCGCGAGCACGATCAGCTTCACTGCAACCATCACGTTGTTCGCGCGCGCGCTCTCTCGCACTCCCTGCAGGAGCAGCCAGGTGATGAAGATCACGATGCCGAACGCCGGCACGTTGATCAGAATCGGAATCGGTCCGATGTGCGGCGCCGACGCGATCAGGCCGTGCACCTGCGGGTCGGAGCTGAGCAGCGCGGTGCGATAGCCGGTGGTCAGCCACACCGGAAACGATATCCAGCCGTTGAACAATGACTTGAAGTAGTCGCCCCACGAAATGGCGACGGCAACGTTTCCGACCGCGTACTCGAGAATGAGATCCCAGCCGATGATCCACGCCACGAACTCGCCGAGCGTCGCGTACGTGTACGCGTACGCGCTCCCCGCCTGCGGAATCATCGCCGCCAGCTCGGCGTAGCACAAACCGGCCAGCGCGCACGCCGCTCCCAGGAGCAGAAACGAAAGAACCAGCGCCGGGCCCGCGCCGAGCCGTATGACGTGCCCGGCGGCGTCGGTCTGTCCCGCGGCTGCCGAGCCGATCGAGCCGAATATCCCGGCGCCAATCACGGCGCCGATGGCGAGCATTATCAGATCCCCGGCACCGAGCGCGCGCTTCAAGCCGTTGGGATTCTCCCCCTCGGCGAGAAGCGCGGCGATCGGTTTACGCGAGAAGAGTGAAGACATCGGCGGTCTCGGAAATGGAGCGCTGTGAGACGGCCCTCGGCCGCCTCACAGCGCGTCGTGCTTGTTGATGCGAGTCAGCTATGCTGCCGACGATCCCTCGATGCGCATCGCGTAGAAGGAGCGCCACACGAACACCAGCGCAATGAAGAGGAACACCGCCGCCAGAGAACGCGTGAGGGTGGCGCCCTTAGTCTCGGTGAGCGAGACCGCGAGCTCGACGGCGAGAAGACCGAACAGCGTGGTGAATTTGATGATCGGGTTGAGCGCGACGGACGACGTATCCTTGAACGGATCGCCCACCGTGTCTCCGATGACCGTCGCCTCGTGGAGCGGCGTTCCCTTCTGCTTCAGATTCACCTCGACGATCTTCTTGGCGTTATCCCACGCGCCACCTGCGTTCGCCATGAAGATCGCCTGGTACAGACCGAACAGCGCGATCGAGATGAGATAGCCGATGAAGAAGTACGGCTCGACGAATGCGAAGGCGAGCGCCGAGAAGAACACCGTCAGGAAAATGTTGAACATTCCCTTCTGCGCGTACTTGGTGCAGATCTCTACGACCTTTTTGCTGTCCGAGATCGACGCCTTTTCCGTGCTCTCGAGGTTGATGTTCGCCTTGATGAATTCCACCGCGCGGTAGGCGCCGGTGGTCACCGCCTGAATCGAAGCGCCGGTGAACCAGTAGATCACCGAGCCGCCCGTGATGAGACCAAGCAGAAACGGCGGATGGAGAAGCGAGAGGTTCTGCACGTTTTGGGTCAGCCCGTGCGTCAATCCGACGATGATCGAGAAAATCATCGTCGTAGCGCCGACGACCGCGGTGCCGATGAGCACCGGCTTCGCTGTCGCCTTGAAGGTGTTGCCGGCGCCGTCGTTTTCCTCGAGCAGGTGCTTCGCTCTCTCGAAGTTGACGTCGAACCCGTACTGGCTCTTGATCTGCGCCGCCGCGTTCGGCATCTGCTCGATTGTCGAGAGCTCGAACACCGACTGCGCGTTGTCCGTCACCGGGCCGTAGGAATCCACCGCGATGGTGACCGGTCCCATTCCGAGGAATCCGAATGCGACTAGTCCGAACGCGAATACCGCCGGCGCCAGCATCAGCGTTTCGAATCCGTGCAGGCTGACCAGGTAGCCGATCGACATCAGTGCCATGATCGCCATACCAAGCCAATACGCACTGAAGTTTCCGGCGACGAGCCCGGAGAGAATGTTGAGTGAAGCTCCACCTTCGCGCGAAGAGATCACCACTTCGGCAACGTGCTTTGAGCTCACCGAGGTGAAGATCTTCACCAGCTCGGGGATGATCGCGCCGGCGAGCGTTCCGCAAGTGATCACCGTGGAGAGCTTCCACCAGAGAGTGCCGTCGCCGAGATTCGGCAGCAGCGCGCGTGAGACGACGTAGGTCAAAGCGACCGATACTATCGAAGTAAGCCACACCAGCGATGTCAGCGGCGTCTCGTAATCCATCACGTCGGAATCCGCGAAACGTGCCTTGGCGATCGCTTCGTTGATCAGGTACGACAGTCCGCTGGCAATGACCATCATGATGCGCATCGCGAAAATCCAGACCAGAAGCTGAACCTGGACATCCTGCTTGAACACTGCCAGCACGATGAACGAGATGAGCGCGACACCCGTCACGCCGTACGTTTCAAACCCGTCCGCGCTCGGTCCGACCGAATCTCCGGCGTTGTCGCCGGTGCAGTCCGCTATGACACCCGGATTCCGCGCGTCGTCTTCCTTCACGTTGAACACGATCTTCATCAAGTCGGCGCCGATGTCGGCGATCTTGGTGAAGATTCCGCCTGCGATTCTGAGCGCCGCGGCGCCAAGCGATTCACCGATGGCGAAACCGATGAAGCACGGTCCGGCGTAATCACCGGGGATGAAGAGCAGAATCGCCAACATCAGCACCAGCTCGACGGAGATGAGCAGCATTCCAATGCTCATTCCGGCGCTCAGTGGAATCGAATAGCAGGGGTACGGCTTGCCGCGCAGCGATGCGAAAGCCGTGCGCGAGTTAGCGAAGGTATTGATCCGGATTCCGAACCACGCCACGCCGTAGCTGCCGGCGATGCCGATGAGGCTGAAGGCGAGGATGATCAGCACCTTCGTCATCGGGAATCCGACCAGCACCTTGAAGTAGAGCAGTATCACGAGGCCGATGAAGACCTCGAGGATGAGAATGAATTTTCCCTGCGTAATCAGATACGTCTTGCAGGTCTCGTAGATCAACTCCGAGACCTCCAGCATCGACTCGTGCACCACCATCCTCTTCAACCGGCCGTAGATCACCATTCCGAAGAGGAGGCCGAGCGCGCAGACAACCAGTCCGCTCATCAGCAGCGTGCGCCCCTGAATTCCATTCAGGAAGGTGACTTGCGAAAGATCGGGGATGATGAGGTTCGCTTCACCGCCGGTCTGATGCGCGACCGTCGTAGTGGTGGTCGTCGTGACCGTCGAATCGGGCGACTGTGCGCCGGAGCGCGCCGCGAGAGCGACGGTGCCGGTCGCCAGAACGAAGAGCGCGAGGATGAGCTTGCCGATACGACGCACGTTTTCAGACTTCCCGTTGAGCATTGTTTTCGGATCTCCTGGTAATTGAAGCCGGCCGGGTGGCCGGACTTTTTGAATCAGACGGCTTCCGCCTTACGCCAGAGGAAATAGACGGGGACGCCGATTGCTACGAGCACGAGGCCGGATACTGCCTCCGATCTAGTCTTGTCGGATATCACCAGCGCGACCGCGATCGCCGAGGTGAGCAGGATGTACAGCGCGGGCAGGACGGGATATCCGACCACCCGGTACGGACGCTCGGCGTCGGGCCGCTTCGCGCGAAGGCGGAAGAGCCCGAACGTCGTTGCCGCATAGAACAGCAGCGCCGCGAAAATTACGTAGTTGAGAAGCTGCCCGTACGTGCCGGTGAGGCAGAGCAGACTTGTCCAGATTGACTGGAAGACAAGCGCCGTGGCCGGAACGTGGTTCCTGTTCAGCGTCCCCGCCTTGCGGAAGAACAGCTTGTCCTTCGCCATCGCGTAATAGACGCGTGCGCCGGACAGAATGAGGCCGTTGTTGCACCCGAAGGTGGAGATGAGGATCGCGCTCGCCATTATCGTCGCGCCTGCCGCACCGAACATCGTTTCCATCACCGCCGCCGCGACGCGATCCTGCGTCGCGAATTGAATTCCGCGGGAGAGAACATCGGCGCCGTCTTTCACCCCGTGCAGCGGCAGGACGTTGAGAAAGGAGATGTTGGCGAGAATGTAGAGCACGCTCACCAGCGCGGTGCCGTAGAGCAGGGCCCGGGGGAGATTCCGCTGCGGGTTCTTGACCTCCGCCGCGGCGAAGGTGACGTTGTTCCACGCATCGCTGGAAAAGAGCGAGCCAACGAGCGCGGCGCCGAATGCGATCATGAACGCGCCGGTCACGTCGCTGGTGTTGAAATTCCCTGCCCCGAAGTTCGCCGCTACCGCCGACGCGTGCCGGCCGATGGTGAGTCCGAGAATGATCAGCAGCGCCAGCGCGCCCGTCTTGATGATCGTGAGCGTCGTCTGCACCCACTTCGCTTCCTTGACGCCGCGGAGATTGATCCACGTCAGAATCCAGATCGATACCAGCGCGATCAGGCGCTGCGGAGTGAGCCCGAGCTGAATCGCATTGGCGGGATCGTGGCATCCTAGTGCGGCGGAGCAGACATCCGCCTGGGGGAACCAGGAGAAGCGGTCGGGGGTGATCGCCGGCCAGAGCACGCCGAGAAATCGTCCGAATGCGACGGCGACAGCGGCGATCGTTCCAGTTTGAATGACGACGAACAGCGTCCACCCATAGAGGAATCCCATCAGCGGATTCAGCCCTTCGCGGAGGAACACGTACTGTCCGCCAGCGCGCGGGTACATCGCGGCGAGCTCGCCGTACGTGAGCGCTCCCATCATCGTAACGACTCCGGCGGCGAGCCACGCGAGGAGAAGCCAGAGGGGAGAGCCGACGGTGCGGCCGATGTCGGCGGAGACGATGAAAATACCTGACCCGATCATCGATCCGGCGACGAGCATCGTCGCGTCCGTGAGGCTGAGGGCCTTCACGAACCCGCCGCTCGAATCAGCGCTTTCAGTGTGCGTTTCTATCGCCAATGACGTCCCCTGATACGAACGGCGCGCACGGCGGAGGGTCCGGGGTGCGCGACAGCGGGAGAAGTTAGCGTTTGGTAAGGGAATGTGCCAGAAGAAATAGGGGCGCTAAATGCGGACTTAGGACTGCTGGGAACTGCGGACTTAGGACTGCAAGCTGGTAGCTGTTAGCAACCCAAGCTACAAGCCGCTAGCGGCGGCTAGGCCCGGAGCGGTCCGCTGGCCGGTGCAGCGGAAGGATGACGGGGATTCTACTTTCGGCCGTTAGCCTCCCGCGTGAGCGACTTCAAGAATCTGCACGTTTGGCGAAAAGCGCACGCCCATTCGCTTTCGGTTCATCGAACGGCAACTTCCGTACGTGGCGCTGAACACACGTCGCTCCGAAGCCAATTGATTCGCGCTGCGATGTCCATTCCCTCGAACATCGTGGAAGGGCGGAGTCAGAATTCCCAAAAGGAGTTCGCGCGGTTTCTGCGCATCGCACTCAATTCAGCCGCCGAACTCGGGTACCACCTGATCACCGCGATCGACCTCCGGCTCATCACGCGAAACGCGTTCGTCTCTTTGGAAAGCCAGAACGTCGAAGTGCGGAAAATGCTTCACGGCCTGATCGGAAGAATCCTTGCCGAACCCAAATCCGTTCCGAAAAAGACGGCGCCTACGCAGTGAGCTAGGAGCCAGCAGCTTGTGTTGCTAGCAGCTTGGAGCTTGCAGTCCTAAGTCCGCAGTTCCAAGCGTCCGCAGTTCCCGGTCTCCGCAGTTCCCTGCACCGTCCTAAAAAATAATTTCAATCATCGCGGTATCCCTCTTCGCCGCCCCGTCCATCCCCACCCCCGGCCGGAACCTCGTCGCTCTCAGTGTCTGCTCGAGCAGCCGGTTGTACCCCCCATCCCGCGACTTCTCGAAGGAGAGCAGCACCGAGTTCCCTTTTTCGTCCACGTCGAACCACGCGCGCAGGTGCTGCCCTCTCACGCTCGCCGGCTGCGGCAATGGCGGGAGAAATACTTCGCGGGGCGTCGGCGGATAGTCCTTCGCCGGCCCCCCTCCCGTTCCCGGTCCGACTCCGCTCCCGCGTCCGGGCCCGATTCCCGATCCGACCCCGCCCCCGGTTCCCGGTCCCGAGCCGGTTGTTCCCGCGACTCCGCTGACGCCGCTCGGTGGTCCCTCCCTCGGCTCATTCGTCAACGTCGGCGCGGGAGCAGGAGTGACGAGCGGTGGAACGACGGCCTTCGGAGCGGGCGGATTTATTGGGGGCACGACAGGCGGCGCGACAGGCAGCGTCGTCGGGTCGGATCTCACCCGGACAAAATCCAGCCGCTCGTGAGAGCCGCCACTCCCGCCCCCTCCTCCGCCGGCGGGTCCCGGTCCGCCGCCGCCCGGCACATCCTTTCCGCGAAATGAAGAAGTCGCGATCAACGGGCCTAGAAAAAGAAAAAGGATCGCCGCGTGCACGAGTAGTGACGCGACGATCCCCTTCCAATCTTCCCGCTTCTTCTGCGGCAGCCCGGCGGGCGGGCGATAATGCGCGGCTACTGTACGTCCTTTGGCGGAATGCCGATGATCTTCACTCCGGCTCCGCGGGCGACGTCAATCGCCCAGATCACGTCGCCGTAGATCAC
>JBKJHG010000120.1:0-15435 GCA_046599115.1 Gemmatimonadaceae bacterium | reverse complement strand
GACTCTGCTCCGCATCCCACTCGCAGCGGGCGCGGGGGCCGCGCATCAGGGCCAGCGTGTCGTCGAGAGAGCTCATATTCACGGGCGGAATTCTTGTTGGCATAGAGGGAAGAACGTTATACTAGGCGCAACAACAATGATGCGCCAATGAGCACTTATCCGACGCGCGCCTGGGTCGAGGTTGACCTCGGCGCGCTCCGACGTAATGGAGCCGCGGTAGCAGCGCGCTCAGGATCGCGGCTGCTGCCGATGGTCAAGGCCGACGCGTACGGCATCGGCGTCGAGGCGGCGGTCAAAGCGCTGCGCGATCTCGACCCGTGGGGCTTCGGCATCGCGACGGTTGCGGAAGGTGAGCAGATCCGCTCGTTCGGATTCGAAGGACGCATCGTGCTCTTCACTCCGGTTCTCGAAGACGATCTGGAGCGGGCCGATCTCGCCAATCTCACTCCAGCACTCGGATCCCCGCAGACGATCAATGCCTGGGTGAGCCGCACCGACGCGCCGTGGCACCTCGCGATTGATACCGGAATGAACAGAGCCGGCGCGTCGTGGCGCGAGGTGTACGAGCTCGCCGCGCTGACGGCGAAGCATCAGCCCGAAGGAGTATTCACTCACTTTCACTCCGCCGAGCTGGACAACGGGACGATGGAAATGCAGGCGGACCGGTTCGAGAGCGCGGTCGCGCGACTCAACTTCAAGCCGCAGCTCACGCACACCGATAACAGCGCCGCGTTCGCGAGGCACGACGGGACGGGACGCAGTCTCGTCAGGCCGGGCGTATTTCTTTACGGGGTCGGAAGCGGCCCGGGCGCCACGGCGCAGCCGGAGTGCGTCGTCGCGCTGCGCGCCCGCGTCGTGGAAATCCGCACCATCGAGCCTGGCGACACCGTGAGCTACGACGCGGTTTTCACCGCCAAGCGACAGACCAGGCTTGCGACGATCTCGGTCGGTTACGCCGACGGCTATCCGCGCGCGCTCGGCAACGTCGCGCAGCTATCCATTCGCGGGAAGCTCGTGCCGATCGCCGGAGTGGTGACGATGGATATGACGATGGCCGACGTGACCGATATCACGTGCGAGGTTGGGGACGTAGCGACGCTGCTCGGGCGCGACGGGCCGAATCTTCTCACGGTAGAGGATGTCGCAGCATCGGCATCGCTCTCGCCGTACGAATTCCTGACCGGACTGCGCTCCCGCATCGAGCGCCGCTACGTGGAGACGAAATGAAGCGCGCCGCGATAGTTGTTCTCGACGGAGTTGGAATCGGCGAAGCGCCCGACGCGGCCAGATACGGAGACCGCGGCAGCAATACACTGTGCAACGTCGCGAAGGCAGTCGGGGGATTGAATCTTCCCAATCTCGAGAAGCTCGGACTCGGCAACATCCGGAAGATCGACGGAGTGCGCGCCGCGCCCGGCGCCACCGGTGCGTGGGGCTTGATGCACCCCGCGTCTGCGGGTAAGGACAGCACCACCGGCCATTGGGAAATCGCCGGCGTGCAGCTCGTGAAGGCGTTCCCGACGTTTCCCAAAGGTTTCCCGCGCGAAGTGCTCGAAGCGTTCGCGGCGGGGACGGGGCGCGGCGTGATCGGCAATGTGGTGTCGAGCGGCACGGCGGTAATCGAGAAATTCGCCGAGGAACAAAGGAGAACGGGCGCGTGGATCGTGTACACATCGGCGGATTCCGTATTCCAGATCGCCGCCCACGAGAAGGTCATTCCACTCGCGGAGCTATACCGTGCCTGCGAGCTGGCGAGAGAGATGCTCGTCCCGCCGTACGACGTCTCGCGCGTCATCGCCCGCCCCTATGACGGCGAGCCGGGGACTTATGCGCGCACGGCGAACCGCCGCGATTACTCGATCCAGCCCCCGGAGGAGACGCTCCTCGACACGCTGGAAGCGGCGGGAATTCCTCGCGCCGGAGTGGGCAAGGTGGACGATCTGTTCGCGGGCCGCGGGATGAAGGCGAGGCACACCGCGTCCAACGCTGAAGGAATCCGTCTCATCAAGGAGTGGATGGAGGGCGCCGAGAGTGGGTTCCTGTTCGCCAACCTAGTAGATTTCGACCAGTTGTTTGGGCACCGCAACGACGTTGCGGGGTTTAATAGGGCTCTCGTGGAGTTCGACGAAGCTTTGCCCTCGCTCTTATCCGCACTGAAAGAGGAAGATCTGCTTTTCATAACTGCCGACCACGGCAACGATCCCACTACGCCTTCGACCGACCACGCGCGCGAGAACGTTCCGCTGCTCGTCGCCGGTCCGCGCGTCCGTCCCGTCTCGCTCGGGGAACGGGCGACTTTCGCTGATCTGGGCGCGACCGTCGGCGAATGGCTTGGTGTCGCTTACCGCGGCAAGGGCGAATCCTTTCTCGCGACGGCTGTTCGATGACCAAGAGCACGGCTGAGTCCCTCAAGAAGGCGGCATTCGAGGCGATGGAAAACGCCTATGCCCCGTACTCCGGATTTCGGGTCGGCGCCGCCCTCGGCACGATGGACGGAAAGGTCGTCCCCGGGTCGAACATCGAAAACTCGGCTTATGGAAATACGATCTGCGCGGAAACCCTTGCGGTATGCTCTGCTGTCTCACAGGGACTGAAGCACTTCGACTCAATCGCGATCGCGACGGAAGCGGATCAGCCGACTCCGCCGTGCGGCGCCTGCCGGCAGGTGCTTAACGAGTTTGCGCCGGAGCTAAAAATCACGAGCTATACCCGCGATGGAAAATCGGCTAGCTGGTCGTTGGGCGAGCTGCTCCCTCACGCATTTCTCTTCGACACTCACGTGGAACCAGGATCTTGAAGCTCCAGCCCCGACTCATATTTGGCGCTGCCGCGATCGTTTCGGCGGCGGTGCTCGCCTCCTGTTCCGAAAAGCTCACCACTGAAGCCGGCTGTGCGGGGCCCTGTCCCGCCCAGGGCGGCACGGTCGAGAACGTCACTCTCGATGCGACGACGCTCGACACGACTATCGCATCCGTTGCCGGAGTCGGTACCGAGTCCGGACTGCTCATCGCTGCCCGTGGCGATTCGCTCGATACGCGCGCGATCATCCGCTTCGACACGATTCCGGCGCGGTTTGCGCCACTCGCCGCAGATACGACGACCCAAGCGGTAACGCGCATTGACAGCGCGTTTCTGGCGATGCGCGTTGACACGACGGCGCTGAAAATTGCCGGCGCGGTCACGATTGAAGCGTACGACGTGGATACGACGTACACGAAAGACAGCACCGTTGCCGACACGCTCACCGCACCACTGCTGAAGCTGTTCCGCCCCGACCGTCTCATCGGCTCGCAGACTTATACGCGGGCACAGATTCTGGACACGTTGAAGTACGCCATCTCCAACGCCGCCGTTCTCGCCAAGGCGAAGTCGGGCAAGCGCCTTCGCATTGGACTCCTCGCGAGGAGTCCGGCTTCGGTGCAGATCCGCATCTTTTCCGCCGAAGCGGGCGCGGCGGCGCATCTCTACTACCGCGTGTCGCCCGACACGACGATCCACCCGTTCCTGCTCAGCCCCTATTCGAAGACTCCTTTCGGCCAGTCGGTCGTCGCCGCGCATTTGAGCGACTATACGATCATCGCCAAGAGCCCTGCGCCTGCTCCCCCTGGCACGCTGAACGTGGGCGGACTGCCGCCGACGCGCGTCTATATGCGGTTCGACATCCCGTCGTACATCGTGGACTCCTCGACGGTGGTGAGAGCGGCGCTGGTTCTAACCCAGATACCGAATCGAACTATCGATCCGGGCGACTCAGTAATCGTTTCGCCCGCGCTGGTGCTGGCGGCGAAAGCAGTGACAGATCCAACGAAAGCAGCGCAGATTCTGGCCGAGATCGCGCTCAGTCCTTTGCGCGTCGCGGTCGGCGACAGCGGCAAGAAGTCGCTCGAGCTCGGACCGGCGTTCAGCTTCTGGCGCGGACTCAACGCGGTGGCGACGCCGCGGGCGATCGTGCTGCGGAGCACGCTAGAGGGAATCATCCCGCTCCAGGGCCGCTTTTTCTCCATCGAAGCGGCACCGGCGCTTCGCCCGAAGCTGCTCATCAGCTTCATTCGCCGCACTCCGCTCGGACTTCCGTAAATGAGAAATCTCTTCATCGCCATCGCGTCGCTTTGCGTCGCCACGACTGCGGCCGCGCAGGGGTCGCTGAGCGTTCAGGGCTTCGGCTATCCACCGGGACAGATGAGCACCCGCGCCGAAGGGATGGGCGGCGGCCCGTCCGAGCTCGATCCGGCGAGCGCGCTCAATCCCGCGTCGGTGGTGGATGTCGGGCCGATGCAGCTCTACTTCCAGTACGATCCTGAATTCCGCACCGTACAGGCGAACGGCAAGAGCTCGAAGACGACGACGGCGCGCTTTCCGATCGTCAATTTCATTCTTCCGCTCTCGTCGAGACTGAGCTTTGGCCTCGGAGCCTCCACTCTCGTCGATCGCTCGTCGTCGAACAAATCCACCGTGCTGCAGGTGATCGACACCACGTCCGTCAATGTTACGCAAACCGTAAAAGTCCTCGGCGCGATCGATGACGTGAGGTTCGCACTAGGCTATGCGATAAGCCCGGCTTTCCGCATCGGGCTTGGTGCGCATTTTATCACCGGCACGAACCAGCTCACGCTGATACAGCGCTTCCCGGACAGCGCGAAATTCTCGAACCTGGCCGAAGCATCGCGTCTCAGCTACACCGGTACGGCTATCTCGGGCGGATTCGAGCTGCACCCGTCAAAGCTGCTTGCGATCGGGGTCACGGCGAGAAAGGGCGGTAACCTCCGCGCCGCGAAGGGCGACACCGTCGTTGCAAATGCGAAGGCGCCTGATCACTACGGGGCGTCGGTCGAATACACGGGGTGGGGCGACGTCAGCCTTGCCGCGCACGTCGGGCGCGATCGGTGGACGGCGATGCGCCCGCTCGCTTCGCCGGGCGTCACCGCGTACGACTCGTGGGATGTCGGAGGCGGAATCGAAGCCGACGGGCCGCACATCCTCGGGCGCGCTTCGCTAGCGCGTCTCGGAGTTCGCCACCGCACGCTTCCGTTCTCGACGACGGGCTCGAGTGTCACCGAGCTTTCCATCGGCGGCGGACTCGGCATCGAGCTCGCGCGCAACCGTGCGCGCCTCGACGTCGGACTGCTTCGCGCCGGCCGCAGCAGCGCAGCGGCAATCAAGGAGCACGCGTACATCTTTAGCTTCGGTCTGCGAGTCGTACCCTGATCTGATGGGAGCGTCCGCGGAATCGTCCGAGCTGATCCTCGTCGCCGACGACATTTCCGCGAACGTCGAGCTGCTCGTTGACCAGCTCGAGAGCCTTGGGTACAGGACGGTCACCGCGATTGACGGCGAGTCAGCGCTCGCAGCGTGCTTCGAGCACCGGCCGGATCTCTGCATTCTCGACGTCTCGATGCCGTCCGGTGAGCTCGCCGTGGAGGACCGCGGCACCGGATTCGAAGTCTGCCGCCGCATCAAGCGCGATCCGCGCACCAGCCGCATCCCCGTGATCTTCGTCACCGCGCTCAACGAGACGAGCGACCGCGTGAAGGGAATCGAGGCCGGCGGCGACGACTTCCTCACCAAGCCGCACAACCGCCTGATACTCGGCGCCCGCGTGCGCAGCCTCCTCAAGCTGAAGGCGACGACAGACGCCCTCGAGGACAGTCTGCGCAAGCTTCGCGAGCTGGAGAAGGTGCGCGAAGATCTGATGAAGATGATCGTGCACGATCTCAAAACTCCGCTGACGCTCGTGCTGGCCACTCTGGAGATGCTAGGGGACGGAGATTTCGGAACGGTCACTGATCGCCAGAAGTCGGCGGTCGCGGACGCCGAGACCAAGTCGGAGGATCTGCTCGCGCTCATCGAGGACATTCTCGAGGTGGCGAAGATCGAGGAAGCGAGCATCAAGCTGACGCTCACGCCGATGGCGCCCGGTGCGCTGATCGCCGAGCTGGTACACGAATGGCAGCACCGCTTCCATCAGGAGAAGACAGAGGTGAGCGTAAACGTGACCGATGACGCGCCGGTGTTCGTCGGCGACAAGCCGCTCATCAAGCGTGTGTTCTCGAACCTGATCCAGAATGCGATCACGCACTCGCAGAACCCGATCGCATTGCAGCTCAGCGCGCGCGCGACGGAAAGCGGCGTACTCTTCACTGTCGGCGACAACGGCCCCGGAATTCCTGAGGAGTATCACGAGCTGATCTTCCGCAAATTTGGCCAGGTGGGGATGCAGCGCATACCGCGGACGCGGAGCTCCGGGCTCGGCCTCACATTCTGCAAGCTCGTCGTCGAGATGCACGGCGGGCGTATCTGGGTGCAGAGCTCGGGTGGCGAGGGGAGCGCTTTTCACATCGAGCTTCCGACTGACGCGGGCGTTGCGGCTGTCTCTCCGACATCGTGAAAGTTCTCGTCGAAACGTTCGGCTGCCGGGCGAATCAGTACGATAGCGAGCGCGTAAAGGCGATGGTGACGGCGGGCGGGGGCGAGATAGTGAATACCGCTGCGGACGCTGACATCGCCGTCTACAACAGCTGCGCGGTGACGGCGGAAGCCGAGGCGGATCTAAGGCAGAGAGTGAGGCGCGGTGCGAGGACGAACCCGCGCATTCGCAGTGTCATAATGGGATGCGCGAGCGGACTCGAGCTCGCGCGGCCGTTGAGCGAAGGGGTGCGGTCGCTCGCCGAGCTGCCAACTGTGGAGCGGTTGATTCCCGGCGCGGATCTCGGTGCTGTCGCCGGCGCGATCGGAGTTTCGGCTGATGGGCGCGGGCTTGCACAGTCGGGCGCGCGGGGACTGCTGAGAATTCAGGACGGCTGCAACGAGCACTGCACGTTCTGCGCGACGACGATCGCGCGCGGTGTGAATCGCTCGCGGCCGGCAGAAGCGCTCGTCGAGGAAGCAGTGCATCTCGCGGAGACACACTCCGAGATCGTGATCACCGGGATTCACATCGGCTCGTACGGATCCGATATCGGGTCGAGCTTGAGCTTACTCGCCGAGCGGCTGATTGCGCGCGCGCCTAAGGCACGGTTCCGACTGTCGTCGCTGGAAGCCACCGAAGTGGATGACCGGCTCGCCGAGCTGTATCGCGGCGCCGGCGGGCGCCTCGCTCCGTATCTCCACGCGCCGCTGCAATCGGGGAGCGATCGCGTCCTGAAGAGAATGGGCCGCCACTGGTACACGTCGGCGTCATACGCCCGGGCGATCGAGCAGATCGTTGACGGACACGAATTCTTTGGCCTCGGCGCGGACGTCATCGCTGGATTTCCCGGGGAGACAGAGGAGGATCATCTGGCGACGGTTCGCCTGGTCGAATCGCTTCCGTTTACATCGCTTCACGTCTTTCCGTATTCCCCTCGTCCGGGCACGGCGGCGCCGAGGTTGGCCGGAGCGGTTCATCCGTCAGACGTCTCGCGCCGCGCGCGTGAGCTGCGCGCCGTCGCAGCCGCCAAGGCAGACGCGCACCGACAGCGCAGGAACGGCACCAGCGCCGATGTTGTCGTAATCAGGGAAGTGAGCGCAGCCGCTGTAGGGCAGGGGCTGACCGGGGATTACCTTATGCTAGCGGTCGAGGATCCCCACTTGCTGCGCGGAGAGCGGTTCTCTGCGAGACTGCAGCTCGACGGCGAGAGGCTGGTCGCACACAAGGCGAAATCGGAATGACTGAGACGGGCGGCACGGTTTACATCGAGACTTACGGTTGCCAGATGAACGTCAGCGACACCGAGCTTATGCTCGGAAAGCTGGTGAGCTCCGGCTACACGTCCGTCGCCGCCCCCGACGCCGCCGACGTCATTCTCATCAACACCTGCGCGATCCGCGAACACGCCGAGCAGCGCGTCATTGGCCGGCTCGGTGAGATGAAGGCGAAGATGAAGAAGGGCGCGGTCGTTGGCGTTACCGGCTGTATGGCCCAGCGCCTCGGCGCGCAGCTAATGGACCGCGCGAAGCACGTCAGCATCGTCATCGGGCCGGACGGGTATCGCGACCTTCCAGCGCTGATCGAGAATGCGCGGCGTGGCGAGCGCGGCGTTTCAGTGGAGTTCGATCTCGAGGAGCACTACGAAGATTTTGCGCCGCGCCGCTTCGACGGCGTGAAGGCGTGGATTCCGGTGCAGCGCGGCTGCGACTACAAGTGCACCTATTGCATCGTGCCTTCCACGCGCGGGCCGGAACGCAGCCGCAAGCTCGCCGACGTCGTGCGCGAGGCAGAGCGTGTGATAGGCGAGGGAATTCACGAAGTGGTTCTCCTCGGGCAGACGGTGAATTCCTACAACGACGGCACCCACGACTTTGCTGATCTGCTGCGCGAAGTGGGAGCGGTGCGAGGCCTGCGCCGTCTTCGATTCACGAGCCCGCATCCGAACGATTTCTCGGAGCGCGTGATCGCCGCGATGGCTGAGACGGAAGCCGTGTGCGAACACGTGCACCTGCCGATGCAGAGCGGTTCGTCGCGCGTGCTGAAGCGAATGCTGCGCCGCTACTCGCGTGAAGGGTACTTCGACTGCGCCGAGCGTCTGCGCGCGGCGATTCCGGGACTCGCGCTCACGACGGACATCATCGTCGGGTTCCCGGGCGAGACGGAGGAAGATTTCGAAGAGACGCTGACGGCGGTGGACGCGATGCAGTTCGAGGAGGCGTACACTTTCAAGTTCTCACCCCGTGACGGAACTCCGGCGACGCGATTCCCCGAATCGGAAACGGTAAGCGACGCAGTGGCGAGCGAGCGGTTGGCGCGGCTCATCGAACGCGTCCGGTCGGCGAGCCGGACACGGAATCTTGGATTGCTCGGCGAGCGGCGCGAGGTGCTGGTCGAGAAGCCGGCCCGCCGCGGCGGAATGCTCCAGACACGTTCGCGCGACTTCAAGACGGTGATGATCGCGGGAGATCAGTCGCTGATCGGGAAGTATCTCACTGTCGAGCTGACCGGGACGACGGGGTCAACGTTCATCGGGACGGTGCGGCATCAGAGGGAAGCGCTGCCAATGGCGGTGTAGCGCGGGGCGTTCGATGGATGCTCCGCGGAGCGCAACGGTGAAGGGGTAAAAGGGAGGGAGCACCACGATTCGGTTTTGACCGGTCGCCGTGCTCCCTCTCATCGCATTCGCGTACATCGCGTTCGTCGCCGGACTCTTCGCCGGATTCAGCGGCGTTGGGTGGGTCGGCGTTTCGGCGGCGCTTCTTGTACTGGCGGTGGCTGCGCTGCGCCGACAGGTCACGATGTTCGCCCTCTCGCTCCTCCTCGCGGCGGGCGCCGTGATCGCGGTGGCATCGCCGGTGCCGGTAAAACCGCTCAAAGATCAGCGCGCGCATCCGGGCGCTCTGGAGAAGCTGCGCTTACGCGCCGGCCGGGCGGTCGATCGGGATTTCGGAAGCGACGCGCCGCTCGCGCGCGCGCTGCTCATCGCCGATCAAAGCGAGCTCGATATGAAAATCCGCGATCGGTACGCCGCCGCGGGGCTCGTCCATATGCTCTCCATCTCCGGTCTCCACGTCGCTGTGATCGCCGGGGCGATGCAGCTGATATTTCAGGTCGCGGGGGCGGGGAAGCGATCGGCGCTGGTCGCCTCAGTGATTCTCACTGGAGTGTATGTGCTGATCATCGGCGCGCCGCCGCCCGCGGTTCGATCTGCGCTGATGCTTTCGGCGGGCGCGGTGTCGAAATTGTTGCAGCGGCCGTCGTCACAGTGGGCCTCGCTTGCAGTCGGCGCATTCGTCCCGCTCGTGAATCCGCGCACGGTGCTGGATGTCGGCTACCAATTGAGCGTGCTCGGCATCAGCGCCCTCTTCGCGGCGGGACAGCTTGACCGACGCTGGCTCGCGAAGAAATTGCGCGGCTTGAAGCGCCGCATCGCGAGGGATCTCGTCACCTCGAGCGTTGCGTGCATCGTGACGGCGCCGCTCGTCGCGTGGACGTTCGGCCGGCTCAGCTTGATCGGCCCGCTGAGCAATCTCATCGCCGCGCCGGTGATCGCGCTCGTACAGCCCATTCTCTTTCTCGCCCTTCTACTCGCCCCGGTTCCGATCGCCGCGCAGTTCGTCGCGGGGGCGGCCCACCCGCTCCTACTGGCGTTCGATCGCGTCGCCACCGGCTGTGCGGCGATTCCGTTCGCGTCCATCACCGTTGCGACGACCAAGCCGGCGGCGATTCTAACGGCGATCGCAGTCGTCGCCGGAATAATCGCCGCCTCGAGCCGGTTCCCGATGCGGCCGGCGCTCACCGGATTGGGCGCAATCGCTATCCTCGTTTGGTTGCCGGTTCTGCCAACAACCGGAGGCAGGCTAGTCGAGCTGCACGTGCTCGATGTCGGTCAGGGGGACGCGATTTTACTCCGCACCGATCGCGGGCGATGGGTGCTTTTTGACGCGGGGCCCGCCTGGCAGACGGGCGATGCCGGCCGAAACGTCATTGATCCATACGTCGAGCACCGCGGCGGCGAGCTCGCGATGTTCGTCCTATCTCATCCGCACACAGATCACGTCGGGGGCGCGGCGAGCGTCTTCCGCGCACTGCATCCGCGGGATTTCTACGACGCGGCCTTCGCCGGTGGCTCGGAGGCGTACATCGCGTCTCTCAAGACAGCGGAGTCGGAGCACATCACCTGGCACCGCGTCCATCCGGGGAACGACCTCCAGGTTGACGGTGTGCGAATCGAGTTTCTCGCTCCCGACTCGGCGTGGACGGTCTCTCTCCACGATCCGAATCTCGCCAGCACGATTGCGCTCGTGAGCTACGGCGCGGTGAAGTTCCTGCTCGTCGGCGACGCCGAGAAGCCTGAAGAGGATTGGCTCCTCGCTAACGCAGGCGATCGCCTCCACGCCGACATTCTCAAGGTCGGGCATCACGGCAGCGCGACGAGCACCAGCGACGCATTTCTGGCCGCCGTTCACCCGCGCGCAGCGATAATATCCGTCGGCGTCCACAATATGTATCACCACCCGAGCCCTGACATCGTCCGCGCTCTACAGCTCTCCGGCGCTGAAGTGCTGCGCACCGATGAATCGGGCACGATTGTCGCGACGACAGACGGTCGCACCATCGAGATCGAGGCCAAGGGAGAGAGATGGGAATTGCCCGCAACATCGTCCGCGCCGTCGTCGGGGAGAAGCTCGAGCTCCCGCGGGAACTGACCGACCGCTATCCCGAGCTCCGCGACGCGCGGTACCGCGCCGGTGGAATCCCCGTCCGGATCGGTGGCTGGGCGCTCGGTGCCTCCCACGTGTCGGGGATTACACTCGGCCGGACGATCTTTCTCCACGACGGCCAGGCCCTCGACGAAGCGCTCCTCTTGCACGAGCTGCGGCACGTCCATCAATTTCGTGAGCGAAAGAGCTTCCCGGTTCGCTATCTTTGGCAGTCCATCAGACGCGGGTACCGGGCGAACCCTTACGAAGTCGATGCCCGGCGATTTTCCGCGATAAGACTACGCATCAGCGAGACCGACCCCGACGGAGGCGTGTAACGTGGTAAAGCACACCGCAACATCCGTTGTAACGATAGACAGGTACATCATCGAGCAGGAAAAGCTTCACCCTGAGGCTACGGGCGAGCTTTCCGGCATTCTTTACGACCTCGCGCTCGCGGCGAAGATGATCGCGAACAAAGTGCGCAGCGCCGGCCTCGCCGACATACTCGGCGCTACCGAAGATCAGAACGTGCACGGCGAGATTCAGCAGAAGCTCGACGTGCTCGCCAACGAGATCATCGTCAAGGCGCTCGACCACGGCGGCCGCCTGTGCGCGATGGCCTCCGAAGAAGAGCCGGACATCATCCCCATTCCGGAGCGATTCCGCTGCGGAAAGTACTGCCTGCTGTTCGACCCCCTCGACGGATCTTCGAACATCGACGTCAACGTTCCCGTGGGGACGATTTTCTCCGTGGTGAAGAAGATCACCCGCGGCGCGCACGGCGAGATCGAGGACTTGCTTCAGCCGGGGCGGCGTCAGGTTGCGTCCGGTTACGTGATCTATGGGTCGAGCACGATGCTCGTCTATACGACGGGACAGGGCGCGCACGGATTCACCCTCGATCCCTCCCTTGGCGAGTTCCTGCTCTCGCATCCGAACATCAGGATCCCCGATACCAGCCGCTATCTCTCGGTGAACGACTCGTACTCGGATTTGTGGGACGAGCCGGTGAAGAAGCTGATGCAGTACTATCGCGGCGCCGACGGAAAGCGTCAGGGAATGAACACGCGCTACGTCGGCTCGCTCGTCGCCGACTTCCATCGCAATCTGCTCGGCGGCGGACTGTTCGCCTATCCGGCGAACAAGAAAACGCCGAAGGGAAAGCTGCGCCTGCTGTACGAGGCGAATCCGCTGGCGTTCATCGTCGAGCAAGCGGGAGGCGCGGCGACCGACGGCCATCGCCGCATCCTCGACATCGATCCGACCGAGCTCCATCAGCGCACTCCGCTCTATATCGGCAGCAAGAGTGATGTTGACGCGGCGAACGCGATTCTCGGCGGCGGCGATCGCAAGACTCCCATCGCCGGAATCGGCGCCGTCGGCGCGTGAATGAGTAAGTCTCCCCCCGGCGAGCGTATGACGCCGTCGGGGATTCCGCTCCAGACATCGTACGGGCCGGACGACGGGATCGCGAGCTACACTGACGAGCTCGCGAACCCGGGCGCATTTCCGTTTACGCGCGGCGTTCAGCCGACGATGTACCGCGGACGCCTCTGGACGATGCGCCAGTACGCAGGGTTCGGAACGGCGCGCGATACCAACACCCGCTTTCATCTCCTCCTCGACGCGGGGCAGACCGGACTCTCGGTAGCGTTCGATCTTCCGACGCAGATGGGGCTCGACTCCGATTCGCCCCGGTCACTCGGCGAAGTTGGGAGGGCGGGAGTAGCCATAGACAGTGTCGAGGATATGCACGCCCTTCTCGACGGCATTCCGCTCGACACTGTCTCGACGTCAATGACCATCAACGCGACGGCGGCGACGCTTCTCGCGATGTACATCGTCGTCGCGGAGGAGCGCGGGATCTCCCGCGACAAGCTGAGCGGCACGATTCAGAACGACATCCTCAAGGAGTACATCGCCCGCGGAACGTACGTGTATCCCCCGGGACCGAGCCTCGCACTTATCGCCGAGGTGTTCCGTTTTGCGGCACAGGAAGTTCCGAATTGGAATCCGATTTCGATCAGCGGCTATCACATTCGCGAGGCAGGCGCTACCGCGGTGCAGGAGCTCGCGTTCACGCTAGCAAACACGATCGAATACGTGACGCGCGCCATCGAGGCTGGCCTCGAAGTGGACAACTTCGCACCGCGGCTGTCGTTCTTTTTCGCTTCGCACAGCGATCTGTTCGAGGAAGCGTCGAAGTTCCGCGCCGCACGCCGGCTTTACGCGCGGATTATGAAGGAGCGATTCGGTGCCAGCGACGCGAGCGCCAAGCTTCGCTTCCACACGCAGACCGGCGGAGTCACGCTTACCGCGCAGCAACCCGTCAACAACGTCGTGCGCGTCGCGATCCAGGCGCTCGCGGCAACGCTCGGCGGAACTCAGTCGCTGCACACCAACGGATACGACGAGGCGCTCTCGCTCCCAACCGCCGAGGCGGCGACTCTCGCGCTTCGTACGCAGCAGGTGCTGGCGTACGAGACGGGAATCGCGAATACGATTGACCCTCTCGCCGGCAGCTACTACGTCGAGAACCTGACAACTCAGCTCGAAAATGCGGCGAGCGAGCTAATCGCGAAGGTTGATGAGCTCGGCGGCTCGGAGAGGGCGATCGCGGCCGGGTTCTTTCAGGAGGAGATCGGCCGCAGCGCGTACGAGCACCAGATGCGCCTCGAGGCGGGAGAGAACTCCATCGTCGGCGTCAACAAATTTCTCGACGGGAGCGAGCCACCGCCGATTCCGGCCCCCGACTTCTCCAGGCTTGAAAAAGAACAACGCGCGAGTGTCGCCGAGGTTCGGGCAAAGCGCGATGCGGCGGCGGTGGCAAAGGCATTGGCTGCAATCTCGAGTGGCGCCGAGATCGCGGAAGGCTCGCACAAGCCGAAGTGTCAGCTGATGCCGCTGATTATTGACGCGGTTCGCGCTCGCGCGACAGTCGGCGAGATCTCTGACGCGCTCGAAGCAAAATGGGGGCGGTACCAGCCTTCGATCTGACGTTTCAATGGGCGCATCGCTTGAGCCAAGCCGCAGAACCGGATAGCTTTGAAACTCGCTCGTTCCCTCCTCGCTTTACTCTCATAGATGCCCACGTACGAGTTTCGTTGCCCCGAGGGCCACGATTTCGAGAAGTTCTACCGCAGCATCGGCAGCGCGCCTTCCGAGGTGCACTGCCCTGAATGCGGAGCGTTAGCCGAGCGTCAGCTTTCGGCCGGCGCCGGACTCGTATTCAAGGGATCGGGTTTCTACATCACCGATTACGGCAAGGACGGGAAGAAGGACCAGCGGCAGTCGCCAGGCAAAGTGAGCAGCGAATCCTCCGAGTCAGCCTCGAAGAAACCCGATTCAGGTAGCCCGGCGTCCGCTGATTCCGGAAGCGCGAGCTCCACTGAGGCGAAGTCATCGCCCGCGCCCGAGACGAAATCGTCTTCGGCCGCGGAAGCGAAACCGGCTGCCAAGCCCGCTCCGGCAAAAAAAGACTCGAAATGAATTCCGCTGACATCCTGCGCGCCGAGCTAGTGCGCGCGGCGCGCGCACTAGGCGTGTCCGACGATGTCGAGCCGGTGATCGAGAAGCCGCGCGACGACAGTCACGGGGATCTCGCCACGAACCTCGCAATGCAACTAGCGAAGCCGCTCAAGAAAAAGCCTCGCGACGTTGCCGAGGCATTGAAAGCGGTGATTGACCTTCAACGCGCCGGCGTTTCGAGCATCGAGATTGCGGGACCGGGATTCATCAATTTCCGTCTCGATGAGTCGTTCATCGCCAATCAGCTGCAGAGCGTCCTTTCCGCGAACGAGAAGTTCGGCCGCGGCGACTCGGGCAAGCGCGAAAAGGTCAACATCGAGTTCGTCTCGGCAAATCCCACCGGCCCGCTGCACGTAGGCCACGGACGCCAGGCCGCGCTCGGCGACGCGATTGCCGCGCTGCTCGAGTGGACCGGTTGGGACGTCACCCGTGAGTTCTATTACAACGACGCCGGCGCGCAGATAGACAATCTCGCGATGAGCGTCGAAGCCCGATTGCAGCAGCTGAAGGGTGAGAGCGCAGACATCCCCGAAGGCGGCTATCACGGCGAATACATTCGCGAGCTGGCCGAGCGTTACGCGGCGAACGACGACGGGCTGACCGTGCGCGAGTTCGCCGTGCGCGAGCTGCGCAAGGAGCAGGATCTCGATCTCCAGGCGTTCGGTGTCAAGTTCGACAAGTATTACCTGGAGTCGTCGCTCTACACCGACGGCAAGGTGGAGGAAACGGTCGCCGCCCTCGTCAAATCGGGGATGACGTACGAGAGCGATGGTGCGCTCTGGCTAAAGACGACCG
>JBKJHG010000093.1:0-8589 GCA_046599115.1 Gemmatimonadaceae bacterium | reverse complement strand
GCGCCCTGCAGAGCGCCATTTTCAACAGCGCCAATTTCTCGAGCATCGCCACGGACGCGAAGGGCGTCATCCAGATCTTCAACGTCGGCGCCGAGCGCATGCTCGGCTACACCGCCGACGAGGTGACGAACCACATCACCCCGGCCGACATCTCCGATCCGCAGGAAGTGATCGCCCGCGCCAAGGCGCTCAGCGTCGAGTTGGGGACGGACATCACGCCGGGGTTCGAGGCGCTCGTGTTCAAAGCCTCGCGCGGCATCGAAGACATCTACGAACTCACCTACATCCGCAAGGATGGCAGTCGCTTTCCAGCGGTCGTGTCGGTGACTGCATTGCGGGACGCCGACGAGACGATCATCGGCTACCTGCTGATCGGCACCGACAACACTGCGCGGAAGCAGGCCGAAGACGCGCTGCTCCAGGCTGGCGCGCTCCAGAGCGCAATCTTCAACAGCGCCAACTTCTGCCCGCTTGCGGGCGGTGTTGTCCGTGCCGATGAGCAGATAGCCGATGATCGCGTCCTGCGCGTCGCGCAGAGCGGTTACGGAGACGACGGCGGGAAAGCGGCTGCCGTCCTTTCTGAAATAAGTCAGCTGGTAAATGTCTTCGATGCCGCGCGACGCCTTGAATACCAGCGCTTCGAATCCCGGGGTGATCGGCGTCCCGAATTCATCGCTCAGCGCTTTCGCCCGCACGATTACTTCCTGCGGGTCGGAAATGTCGGCCGGAGTGATCTTGTTCATCACTTCGGCGGCGGTGTAGCCGAGCATTCGCTCGGCGCCGACGTTGAAGATCTGAATTACTCCCTGGGCGTCGGTGGCGATGCTGGAGAAGTTGGCGCTGTTGAAGATCGCGCTCTGAAGGGCGCCGGCTTTGAGCAACGCTGCCTCGGCTCGTTTCCGCGCGGTATTATCGGTTCCGATGAGCAGGTAGCCGATGATCTCCTCGCCTGCGTCGCGAAGCGCCGTCACCGATACCACCGCCGGGAAGCGGCTGCCGTCCTTCCGGATATACGTCAGCTCGTAGATGTCTTCGATACCACGCGATGCCTTGAAGACGAGCGCTTCGAACCCCGGAGTGATCGGTGTTCCCAGCTCGATGCTGAGCGCTTCGGCGCGCGCGATGACTTCCTGCGGATCGGAGATGTCGGCTGGCGTGATCTTGTTCATCACCTCGGCGGCCGTGTAGCCGAGCATTCGCTCGGCGCCGACGTTGAAGATCTGGATGACCCCCTTGGCGTCGGTCGCGATGCTGGAGAAGTTCGCGCTGTTGAAAATCGCGCTCTGCAGAGCGCCGGTCGTAAGCAGCGCTTCGGCGTGGCTGATGTCTAATTTGGCCGCTTCGGATTTCTTCTTGGCTGACTTGCGCGAAATGAGCATTCGTCCTCGAGGGATGGCGCTCCGCGTGCTTGATCTTTTCGGAGAGGGGCGTACCAACATTAGCACGTTATCAGCGGTGCATACTAACGTTAGCGCACATCAGCCCCCCGGCTCTATCGCTCAAAGGGGTTAGACAGGAGGCGATAATCGGGTTTACCAGCCCAGACGACCCCGTCGTCGAACTTGCCTATCTGCACCAGGCCTGCGCCAGCCGCGATCGAATCGCTGACGGGATAATCGACGTTTCGCGTATTGAATGCCGCGAACAATCCGCGGTTCTCCCTCACCATTTTCCCGAAGAGCTGGAGAGAGTCCGGGGCGAGTGTCGTGGGGATGTCGAACGTATGGCGCCGTCCGTTGAAGTAGATGGCCGCGGGCCAGTTCGTGTAAATCGTCTGTCCCATCGAGTGCCCGGCGATCCACTGTATCATCGGAGATTCCCGCCAATCGCTCGCCGCGAAGTCATTCCCATCCTCGATGGAATCGCGAACGAGCGGTCCGTCCCAGCGCAGCGAAGCGATCAGCCAAATTGTGAGGAGCAGTCCGCTCACCGCACGAGGCGCGATCGAGCCTCTCCCCAGCGGCGAAGCGACGATCACGATCACCAGTATCTCGCCGAGAAGAACCGCCGGCGCAAGTATTCGCGCGTCGAACGCGATCGATCCGCCCACGAACATTCTCGACGCGACGATCACGCCTAGATAGCTCAATAGCAGAATGGCGGTGGCTGCGGCGACGATGCGCGGCGAATCGTCACCAACGTGGGCGTCAGTTTCGTGCCGCTTCGGTCGGGCGAGTGCGACGCCGAGCGCGATGAGGAGAATGCCCGCCGCGAGGATCCCCACCCATTCACTCGCGCCCGGCGCGAGCGATGCCATCACCGTAGCAATTCCCTGACGCAGCGTCGCGGAGAGCCCGGCGTGATACGCGAGCCTGATTGGACTCTGCACCACCGCAACTCGTGAGTTGTGCGCAATCCATAGTAAGAGCGAGAGGGCTGCCGGCGCGGCGGAGATGGTTGCGTTCCGGATGCGTTGCCGGAGCGGGCCGTCTACCAGAAACAGAAACCAGAAGGCGGCGGCCGCTCCCGCCGCAACGCCCGCGTAACGTGTCATCACTGCTGCAACCGCGCCGGCAGCGGCGATTTTTGGACGCCGCGACACCATTCCATATAGCGTGAGCAGCATTCCGGCGAGAAAGAGCGGTTCACTGAGGACGTTGAGATGCACCACCACGAACGACGGCGTCGCGAGAATGGCGATGAAACCGACGACCGCGGTCAACGGCGTCACCGCACCAGCGAAAATGGCAACAACGATCGCCGCCGTCGCAGCGGCGGAGAGTGCGTTCACGATTCTGGCGCTCGCGAGCGGCGCGATTCCAACGGATTGAGCGGCCGCCATCGCCGCCGGAAACGCAGGCGGCCAGACAGTGAGCGCGACTGTCGAATCGCGGCTCTCCCACTTGCCCATTGGCACGCGCAGTCCATCGCCGCGCGCGAATGAAGTCGCCGCGCCGACGTAGGCCATCGAGTCAGGGTCGAGCCCCGGCCCGTATCCGCTGGTGATCAGGAGCGCGAGGGCGAAGGCGCACGCCGCCGCTGCCATCGCAACCGACCGCGATCTGTTTGTGGACTGCAGTGACTTCATTGGTATGCGCAGGCCTCGAACCTCATTTGCGTAGCCATAGTCTAATCCCGGATACCCGCAACTTGTCATAGGCATTTCGCTTCACGATCTGACTCCAGTCCGAAAATCACTCCGTGCGCCGGACGAACGAGTGACGCCCTCCAGTGATGTTCACGGCGTCGCGATCAACATCGGTCGCGGCGACTCATCACGGAGGCTTCAATGACACGTCAGAGAAAAACCCACCTCTTCATCCTCGCGCTCGTCCCGATGGTGGTGTTCACCGCCGTTCGATGCGCAGATTCGACAGGCACCATTTTGCCCGAAGCGAGCACCGACGGCGCGAGCCTGCAGCCGGAAGTTGCGTCGCGTCTTGCCAAGCTGCATCAGCAGTTCGACGGAGTGGGCAAAGATCACAACGACGCGCTTGCGTTCGTCCTCAAGAACCTTCAGCGCCTGCCGGAAAAGAATCACGACCGCCACACCGTTTGTGAGACTGCGCGAAAAGCGTTCGCCGATTTCCACAAGAATCGCTTTGGCAGCGCCGTACCAACTTCGATTGACGGGAGCTTCGCCGCCTTCTGTCAGAGCCCCTCGCCGTCCGGGAGCGCGATTTCATTCGCTATGCTCGGCGACAATTCAGCCCGAACGGATTTGTCCGCCGCCGCAGAGAGCTACCTCGACCAGATCGCTAATGCGGTTGACGGCGCGAGTTCGGTTGATGATCTCGTCAATCAGGTTTCGGCTATCGAGGCGAGCGCCGCTGCCAGCCTCAGCTATGATGAGGCCGGTGGCGTCGTGATGGTCGGCTCGGTGGCGATCAACTCCGCCTACTATTGGGTGCAGAGCCTTCCAGCGTGGGCCCCGTACCTCTTGAGCACTCCGGATTACTCGGTGCGTTTCACTGCTCTCGCGACAGATGCCGGTATTCCACGCTCTGACTGGAGCTCCATCTGGGGAGACGCAAAGGCCGCCGCGAAGAGAGCGGTCGGCGGTGATGCGAGGGCAGCGGCAAAGGTGCTCATCTCGGTCGGGGTCGGCAGCGCAGTCGTGGCCGCTCCGGTCTTTTATGATATGGTCCTCACAGGTGCTGCCATCGGCTCCATCGGCGCGGTGTTAATGATTTAGCCCGGCTACCGGGCGTGAATCGTTTCGACGTGCGTAAAAATGGTTACTTGCATTTCGATTCACGTTTTCAGACTTCAACGTCAGTTAGCAAGTGCGTTGACGTGAATTCCAACCTAGCGGAGGTTCCATTGAATTTGACCGCTTTTCGGGATTGGTATTGGGCCGGCTCGGCGGAGCGGCGATTGTTCGTACATCTCGTCATCAGCTCAATCGTCGTTGCGGTTCCGCTCGGCGCGATGGGAGGGCAGGCGACTACGCTTCTCGTGATCTTTTTCAGCTGGGATTTCGGCGCGTGGTATATGGACAAAGTGTACACCGCGCGGCTTGCAAGACAGTAGCCTGGGGCGGCGCAATAAAAAAAAAGAGAGGCGGAATTCCGCCTCTCTTTTCTTTGACGCCTGAACTAGCTCGAGCGGCCCAGTCAGCCGTCAGGGGCAGCTGATAACTTCGCTGCCGTCAGCTTCCCGCGCTGCGCTCCCCTGCGACAGGCGACAATATCGTTCGCGAATGCTCCCGCTGGTCGGCGAGAAGCTTGGTAGTGAATCGCTGCCCCTCAGAAATTCGCTCGACCTCCAGAGCGATCGCGTCCACCGCCTGTGCGAGCTGGGTAAGCTGAGTGGTGACCTCCGATGGAACGCTCGTGCGAGGCTTCGAGCGGTCGATCGCCCGCGAGAGAGCCCGCGTGAACGGCATCAGAATGAGGACTGCGGCCGTAGCCACGAAGAATGCTATTCCCAATCCAGCCACTCTTGGCGGGATGTCGTCGTTGGGGTTCCAGGGTATTTGCTGGATTGTCGTTCCCTCGGAGCCGGCAATTCCCGGGATCGTTGGGGGAGTGGGCGGAGTTGGAACTCCGCTGATGCGTGAGTTCTTCGCCGCCGCAAGCGCATCCTGTGTCGCGGCATTGATCTGGTCGCGCGCCTGGTGGCTGATCGCGTCTCGCGTCGCCTGGGCCTGCGCGAATTGGAATATCGATATCGGCATTTCTCTCTCCCTCACTGGACCCTGAAGTTATCGCTCCCGGGCGATACAAGGTAAATCTCCATTTCCGGCGCCAGCTGCGACAGCGTCCAACACTCGCCGCCGCTTCGGCGTATTGCCATAGTTACATCCATTCATATGATGCAAGCTTGGCGTCCACCCTCTCTCCATCCGCCCCGAATGCGCCTTTCCCGCGTTGTTTCGCAGCTGCTCGCCGGCGCTCTGATCGCGCTTCCGGCAGCCGCACAGCTCTCGACACCCCTCGACTCGGCAACGCTCGCCGGCTTCCGCTGGCGCTCGATCGGCCCCGCCGTGATGGGTGGCCGAATCACCGACATCGAAGCGGTTCCCAACAACCCCAAGGTCTTCTACGTCGCCGCCGCAACGGGCGGGATTTGGAAGACTGTCAACGCCGGGACGATGTTTTTCCCGATCTTCGACAAGGAACGCACGATCTCGATGGGCGACATCGCCCTCGCGCCATCCAACCCTGATATCATCTACGCCGGCACCGGCGAGGAAGATTCGCGGAATTCCATCTCCCCGGGCGGCGGCATCTACAAGTCCACCGACGCGGGCAAGACTTGGAAGCTGATGGGGCTCGAGGCGACGCAGCAGATAGGCCGCATCGTCGTGGATCCCACAGATCCGAACATCGTGTACGTCTCGGCGCTCGGTCACGCGTGGGGCGCTAACCCGGAGCGCGGTCTCTACAAGACGACTGATGGCGGCGCCCATTGGACGCTTTCGAAATTCGTCAGCAACAAAGCGGGCTTCGTGGACATCGTGATGGACCCGAGCGATCACAACACGCTCTACGCGTCGAGCTGGGAGCGTGTGCGCGGACCTTACTTCCTCAACAGCGGCGGACCGGGAAGCGGTCTCTGGAAGACGACCGACGCCGGCGCAACGTGGACTGAGATCAAGGGCGGCGGATTCCCGGCGACAATGAAAGGAAGAATCGGTCTGGCCATCGCCGCGTCGCAGCCGAAGACGATTTACGCGTGGGTGGAAGCGGACACGCTGCCTCACCCCCTCGCGCGCGGTGAAGTCGCCGACAGCAGCAAGCATCAGAAACCGCTGAGCGGCATATATCGCTCCAACGACGGCGGCGCGACCTGGACTCTCAATTTCCGCAACGAGCCGGCAGCGGCCGGTGGCGGCGGTCTCGCCGATGCGCGCCCCTTTTATTACTCGCAGATCCGCGTCGATCCAAAGAACCCGGACAAGATCTACTGGATGTCGTCGGTGTTCCGCGTCTCGACGGACGGCGGAAAAACGTATCGCCGCGGCGCGCTCAACCTTCATACCGATTGGCACGCGATGTGGATTGACCCGCGCGACCCCGATCACTTCCTCCTCGGAATGGACGGCGGCGTCGGTCAGACATACGACGGCGGCGGGACGTACGATTTCATCAACACCATCCCGCTCGGCCAGTTTTACGACGTCAGCTACGATTATCAGAAGCCGTACAGGGTGTGCGGCGGACTGCAGGACAACGGCTCGTGGTGCGGGCCGAGCCGCTCGCGCAATAGCGCCGGGATAACGAACTCCGACTGGTTCAACGTCGGAGGCGGTGACGGTTTCTATACCGCGCAGGATCCGACCGACTCCAACATCATCTACACCGAATCGCAGGGCGGCAACGCGTCGCGTCTCAACGTCACGCAGAACACTCGCACAACCATAATGCAGGGCGGTGGTCGCGATCGCCCGAGCATTTTCGAGGATTCGCTCATCGTCGCTCGCGGCGATACGGCACTGCCGGTGACCACCGGCCTCACGCGAAGGCTCTCCGACATCCGCGCGCGAGCCGCGCTCGATTCGGCGCACCGATACCGGTTCAACTGGGAGGCTCCGTATTTCCTCTCGCCGCACTCCGGTACGACTGTCTATATGGGCGCCAATCGCCTGCTCAAGTCGTCGGATCGCGGGGATCACTTCTATCCGATCTCGCCCGATCTCTCCACCCGGGATTCGGTGCGCATAAAGATCAGCGTCAAGACGACAGGCGGAATCAGTCGCGACAATTCGGGCGCCGAGACCTACGGCACGATCACGGCAGTCGCGGAATCGCCGGTGCGCCCGGGAATTCTCTGGGCAGGCACCGACGATGGAAATGTGTGGCTGACCACGAACGATGGCGGAAACTGGACCGACATCACGACGCGATTCCCGGGCGTTCCGAAGAGATCGTGGGTGAGCAGGGTGGAGCCATCGCACTTCGATTCCTCTACCGTATATGTCTCGTTCGACAATCACCGCGAGAATGATTTCAAGCCGTACCTGTACGTCTCGAACGATTTCGGCAGAACCTTTCGCTCGATTGCGTCCGATCTGCCGACAGGCGGCGCCGATTACATTCACGTCGTTCGCGAGGACGTGGTTAACCGCGACCTCCTCTTCGCGGGCACCGACGTCGGCGTTTATGCGTCAACGGATCGTGGAGCGCACTGGCAGAAGTTCACGACCGGGCTCCCGACGGTGCCCGTGTACGATCTCAAGATTCACCCGCGCGATCGGGAGCTAATCGCCGGGACGCACGGCCGCTCGATCTGGATCGTTGACATCGCGCCGCTCGAGCAGATGAACAGCAGCGTGATGGCGAACAACACCTACTTCTTCACACCGAAGACGGCGTATCAGTATTCGCTCGCCACTCAGCAGGCGTCGCCCGGTGACAAGCTCTTCCGCGTTCCGAACGCTCAGTACGGCGCGGAGATCGTCTATCGCCTCACCTCAGGCTCCGCGCGCGACACGACGCGGATTCTCATCACCAACGTTCGCGGCGACACAGTGCGCACGCTCACCGGCCCGGGCGGCGCAGGATTGCATCGCGTGTATTGGGATCTTCGCACGAGGGCAAAGGCACTCGGTCCGGCAGCGCAGCGCGACAGCATTATAGCTGCGAACGTCCGCCGTCAGCGCGAAGATTCAGTCCGTCGTGCCGGTGGTGATACGACCGTTCGTGGCAGGCGCGGCGGAGGAGGAGCTCCGGGCGAACTCAACCTCAGGCCGTCTGAATCGCCGACGCTCGGACCTTCGGCGCCGGGCAGTGGTGGTGGCGGCTTCGGAGGCGGTGGTCGCGGCGGAAACAACGTCGATGCCGGCGATTATCTCGTCACGGTCAATGCGAACGGACAGCAGCTTCGCCAGGTCGTACACGTCGAGCGGGTCGGCGACGTCAGCGACAACCCGTCTGGATTCGGTGACGACGAGGAAGAGGGGCAAGCGATCGATCCCCAACCGATCGATCCGTAGGGAGACCATACTGCCAAATCACACTACATAGTGAATAGCTGACCGCGATCCGCGGACAGCTACTCGCGAGTTTGGTACGAATCGGTCCTTTGCGTTGTTAGCGAACCGCTGTACGCGTATCGCGGTTCGCTATCAACGTGTTGTATTCAGTTTGTCGTTTGCTTGTAAATGACCCCTGCCTTCATTACGAACGACACGTGTTGCATCGT
>JBKJHG010000070.1:0-10367 GCA_046599115.1 Gemmatimonadaceae bacterium | reverse complement strand
GTAGCGAGCACTCGGGCGGTCACAGTTTCGGTCATTCGCACGACATCGTCCGCTGCGGCCTGCGTCTGGTCGGCGAGCTTTCTCACCTCGCCGGCGACGACGGCGAAACCTCGGCCGGCCGCGCCCGCGCGCGCCGCTTCGATCGCCGCGTTGAGAGAGAGCAGGTTGGTCTGTTCGGCGATGCGGCTCACCGATCCGACGAACCGGTTGATGTCGGTTGCAGTGTCGGTGAGTGTGCGGACTTCTTCCGCCGCCTGCTGCACGATCGAGCGCACGTCGAGGAGGATCGCCATCGCCCGCTCCATCTCGGCGCGCTTCGATTGCGCTTCCGATTCGATCGCCCCCGCCAACGCGTGCACCTCGTGTGCGCCGGAAACGAGATTGTCACCGCGGGCCCGAATTCCCTCGAGCGCGAGATCCACCTGCCGCAGCTGCGCGACCTGCGACTCGGCGCCGTGCGACACCTCCTCGACGGCGTCGGCGACTTCGCCGGCAGACGCCGATATCTGCTTCGCCGCCGAGGCGAGATCACTCGCCGAGTGCGCGACTTCGTCGGCGGTGCGAGTCGCCCCAGATGCGATGCGGGCGAGGGAATCGGATGCGTGGTTCATCGCGGTGGCGAGGGTCCGGAATTCACCCGGCATTTCGTCCGATCCAGTGCGCTGCTTGAGATTGCCTCGGCTGAGCGCGACCGCGTGGCGGACCAGGGAGCGAAGAGGATCCCCGATGGCGCGGGCGGTGCGAATGGCGATAAGAAGCGCAAGCAGGACCGCGAGCGAGATTACCGTCGCGAGGAGGCGCGAGCGAAGCATGGCGGCGTCCCGGAGATTGGCCGACATCTCTGCGAAGCCGCGGGATCGCGTCTGCTCGAGTGCGTGCAAGCTTCCGAGCAGGCTCGAGACAAGCTGGCGCGCGCGATCAGCTTCCGCTTTCGACTCTGCCCCGCGTCCCAGGTCCATCAGGCGGTGCGAGAGAGCGAACGCATTTTCGGCGCGGGCGAGAGTGGTGTCCGCTGCGAGCGTGCGGAGAAGCTCGTCGGCGAGTTGATTACGCCGTGATGAGAAGCGGCGGTGAAGAAGGTGCGCTTCCCATCCGAGAGTCTGGAACTGCTCCTCGGACTTTGAATCCTGCTTGGTGAGATACGTGTTAGCGGCCTGAATTTCCGCCGTGATTGCATTCGAAAACTCGGACGACTCGCGGCTGCTCTGCTCGGTGTCCCGGAGAGTCTGGTTCACCTCCGAGGCCATCCGGTCCATCGAGACCCAGCCGACGGCTCCGGCGACAACCAGGAGTGCGACGAGGAGCGAGAATCCGAGATAGAGGGCGACTCGGATGGTCCACATCCGCTCGGGGAGAATCACGTTCACAGCGGCGCCCCCATCGTGAGCAGTCCGTTGTGCACGCGCACCACCTTGAATCTGATTCCCACCGGATCGCCGCTTTTCTCAAAGTACATCCTTCCTGTCAGCCCTGGATACGCGGTTTCTGCCGTCAGTGCAGCGAGATAATCGCGGATGGCGCGCCGATCTCGCCCACGCGCTTGAAGCGCGCGGGCGAGAAGCTTGGTGACGTCATACGCGAGAGCGGCGTGCGCGTCGGGCAAAGTGTGAAACTGCTTTTCGAAGCTGGAGACGAATGTCCGCGCGGCGGCGGTAGTATCCGCGGGCGTAAACGACATCCCGATGAAGACTCCCTCGGATATCGCGGTGTCGGGGGCGATTCCCTGCCAGCCGTCGCCGCCCACGAACGCCGCCTGGAATCCCTGCTTCTTCGCCTCGCGCAGAATCGCCGTTCCCGAAGGAACACGGCCGGCAACGAAGACGACCTGCGGGTGCCGCGCCTTCAGGTACGCGATGTATGGCTCTGCATCCTTGAAGTCAGCGTCGATCGGGTCAATGCTGATGATAGTACCCCGGAACGCCCTGCGGAAAGAATCGGCGAGACCCCGACCGTACGTGTTGTTCTCATAAAGAATGGCGGCGGATGGTGCTCCTCCGCCGGTGCCGATGAACCCCGAGGCGAAGTTCGCGAGCGCGATACCGTTCAGCGAATCGCTGGATATCGCGCGAAATGTCCACGATGATATTCCGGAGAGAGCCGGCGAGGTAGCGCTTGTCGCTACTGCTGTCAGGGCGCCATCGTAAACGCGTGCGGCGGAAATCATTCCGCCGGAGTTGACGTGACCGATCACAGCGCTGACCCGCGAGTCGGCGACGAATTCGCTGGCGATGGAGGCCGCCCTCGCACCGTCGGCGCGATCGCTGCGCTCTATCAAATTCAGATGGTGGCCGTTGATGCCGCCGGCCGCGTTTATCTCCGCAACCGCGAGCTCGACGCCGAGCTGATTCTGCCTGCCATATCCCTCGCTCCACGGCCCGACGGCTGCGAGCGTGTAGGCGCCGGAGTCACCGCAAGCGGCGAGGGCGAAGAGGGCGGCTAGCGGGACGATTCTGCGCACGGGACAAACCTGCTTTCGACCGGCGCGTCAAACAAGGGAAATTTCACGTTTCCAATCGGTGGCTCAAGTCGTCCGGCAGTGCTCCGTGCACCCGAACCGGGAACGGTTAGCGGCAAAGCCGCGATACGCCCGTTCGGCGAGCGCACGCGCGAAGGGGAGGCGGAAGAGCCGGCTCAAAAAGGCGCCGCGTGGAAGGACGCTGAGCAATTCCTCGATGGCGGAAGCGCCCCGCCAGGTCTTCGAGTCGGACAGCCTCACGACGTGCACCGATTCGTCCAGCTCGCGAGGCGTGATCCATCCGATCCGCTCTCTGACATCTGCGCGTTGCGACGGGACCATTTCGAGAATGTGCTGGGAGTCCCAGCGCTCGAGGCGGGCGACGAAGCGCAGGCAAACCTGGCACGTTCCGTCGTAGATCACTGCATAGCGCGGAGATGTCCGCGCCGCGGTCACTTCGCCGGTGCCGGCTGCTGCTGCGTGAGGCAGTGCAAAGCGCCGAGCCCCCAGACGAGATCCACCGAGTTAATTCCGGTCACAGTGCGACCGGTAAATTCGCGGGCGATTATCTCGAGCGCGACGCGGTCGTTCGGATCGTTGAAAGTGGGGACGATCACGATGCCGTTGGCGATGTAGAAGTTCGCGTAACTGGCCGGTAACCGCTCTCCATTCATCATCACCGGCCGCGGGTAGGGCAGAGTCACCACGCGCAGCGACCCGTGTTTTTTCAGCCGCTCCAGATTGTCGAGCGAGCGCCGGTGGTTTTCGTCGGCGGGATCCTCCTCGTGCGCAAGCAGCACCGTGCCCACCGATGAGAAGCGGGCGATGTCGTCGATGTGGCCGTGCGTGTCGTCGCCGACGGCGCCTTCTCCGAGCCAGATCGTCTCGCGGACGCCGAGGTTCTCCGCGAATGCGGCCTCGTAATCGGCGCGAGTCATTCCAGGGTTGCGCACCTGCACGTCGGTGAGCAGCCACTCTTCGGTGACAAGCATTTTTCCAGCGCCGTTGACTTCGATTCCTCCGCCTTCGAGGATGAGCCTGCTGCCGTCGGGACGACGCGGCTCGACGCGGCGCAGCCCGGTGATGCGCTCGATCGCTGCGCCAGCTTTCACGTCATCGGAATAGTTGTCGTACTTCGCCCAGGCGTTGAAGCCCCAGTTGGTGAGCACCGGCGCACCGTCGGGCTCGAATACGAAAGTCGGCGCCGAGTCTCTAAGCCAGACACGATCGGTCGGGACGCGATGAAGGCGGTACCCTCCCGGCGAAACGGCGTGAGCTTCGAGCACACGCCGCGCATCCGACTCGATCGTTTCATTCTGGCAGAGGATCTCCACACGCTCGCGCGCGGCGAGCGCGCGGACTATCTCACCGTAAACCCAGGGAATCGCGCCTAGCTTTCCTGGCCAGTCAGGCTCGTGGTGGGGCCACGCGATCCACGTCGCCTCGTGCGGCTCCCATTCGGCGGGCATCCGCCGGACGCCCGCGCCCGCGGTCATCCGATGTAGCGATTGAGAATCTGCCCGTAGGCGTCGATGCGTCTGTCGCGCAGGAAGGGCCAGTTCCGCCGAGTGGTCTCGATCAGCGCGGGGTCGCACTTGGCGACGAGCAGCGCCGGCTCGGTTCCCGCTTCGGCGATGACTCGTCCGAAAGGGTCACTCACGAACGAGTGGCCGAAGAACTCGATGCCATCCGTGCCCGGCTCATCCTCGTGACCGACGCGGTTCGGCGACGCGATGAAGACTCCGTTCGCGATCGCGTGCGCGCGCTGCGCCGTGCGCCACGCCTCGACCTGCGCCTCGCCGTGCTCCGCCTTTTCCGAGGGATGCCAGCCGATCGCCGTCGGATAGAAGATGATCTGCGCGCCCATCAGACTGGTGATGCGCGCGGCCTCGGGGTACCACTGATCCCAGCAGATCAGAACGCCGATCGTCGCGTAGCGGGTTTTCCAGATGCGGAATCCGTTCGCTTCGTCCGTCCCGCTCCGGTGCGAGTCGCCGGGAGTGAAGTAGAATTTCTCGTTGAAGAGCGGGTCGTCCGGGATGTGCATCTTGTGATAGACACCCATCAGTGAACCGTCGGCGTCGATAACCGCCGCGGAATTGCGATAGACACCCGCGGCCTGGCGCTCGAAAATGGGGACGATGATGACGAGCTCCAGCTCCTTCGCCAGCGCCTGCATCCGCTCCACCGTCGGGCCCGGAATCGGCTCAGCGATGTCGAAGCGCTCGTGCTTCTGCGATTTGCAGAAGTAGGGAGCGTTGAAGAGCTCTTGAAGGCAGACGATTTGCGCGCCCTGCTTCGCTGCGTCGCGGACGCGCTCTTCGGCTCGCGCGACGTTGCGCGAGATGTCGTTGGAGATCGCCTCCTGAACGAGGGCGATGGTGAAGGGCTTGTTCATAGGAGAAAGGTTAACGAATTAGCCCTGCGCTGGAAGTGGCGGATCGTGGGTTGGCGTTTCAGTTACCTTATACCATTCACGCCGTCGTCGAGCCGCAACGAGGAGATCGTTTTGCCCGAACGCGAGAATCCAGACCGCAGCATCACGCGGCGAAGCGAGGACAGACGTTTGGGAGAGCGAAACGACGGCGACGGCGTTCGCGGGCGAATTCTCAAGTCGCTCGGGCCGGGCATCGTCACCGGAGCGGCGGACGACGATCCATCCGGCATCGCTACCTACTCGATAGCCGGCGCGCAGTACGGCCTGGGATTCCTCTGGACCGCTTTCCTCACCTGGCCGCTGATGGCGGCGGTGCAGACAATGTGCGCTCGCGTCGGGATGGTGACCGGCGAGGGGCTGATGTCTGCCTTTCGCTCGAAGTTCCCGAGATCGGTGCTGGTGATTGTCGCTGCCGCGCTCTTCATCGCGAACACGATCAACATCGGCTCCGATTTATCGGCGATGGCTGACGCGGCCGAGATGCTCAGTGGAGTCAGCTCACACATTTGGGTCTTCGCGTTTGCGGCCGCCATTGCCCTTGCCACCGTTTACCTCAGCTATCACGCAATCGGCAACGCACTCAAGTGGCTCGCACTCGTGCTCGTCGCGTACGTGATCACCGCGTTCCTCGTGCATCCGCCTTGGAGCGGCGTATTCCTGGCGACGTTCAAACCTTCGTTCCCGCAGGGGCGCGGTGCTGCCGCAACCCTAGTCGCAATTCTCGGAACCACCATCAGCCCGTATTTATTTTTCTGGCAGACGTCGCACGAGGTCGAGTACGAAAAAAGCATTGGTCGGCGGAGGCTGGAGGACCGGCAGGGTGCGTCCCGGGCAGAGATCGTCATTCGAAAGGTTGACGTAGGCATTGGCACTTTCGCTTCAAACGTCGCGATGTACTTCATCATCCTCACCACGGCGCTCACGCTTCACTCGCGCGGGCTGACGCACCTCGCCACGAGCCGCGAAGTCGCGTCCGCGCTTCGTCCGCTCGCAGGCTCGCTGGCGACTCTTCTTTACACTATAGGCATACTCGGAACTGGGGCGCTCGCAATCCCGACTCTTGCCGGCTCGAGCGCTTACGCGTTCGCGGAGACTTTCGGCTGGCACGCGGGAATCAACGAGAAGATGAAGCAGGCCCCCCGTTTCTACGCCGTGGTGATCGCGGCCGTCGGAATCGGGGTAGTGCTCGACTTCGCCAACGTAAATCCGATTTCCGCTCTGTACTGGACCGCCGTCATCAACGGATTGCTGGCACCGTTTCTTCTGGTCGGACTTCTCCTCGTCGCTTCCGACAAGCGCTTGATGCGCGGCCAGCCAAGCTCCTTGCTCGGAAGATGCGTGGTGGGGATCACGACCGTCGCGATGGTGCTGGCGGCCCTGGCAATGTTTATTCTCTAGGACGCCGCTCTCGGCGGCGACGCACCCACCAAACCTGCGCCGACTCAGATGACTCCTCCAGGATTTCCTATCGACCGCGGGACGCCCGCCAACGAAGAGCGCCGGATGCGCCGCAGCGCCGGCCTCAACAAGGCCTTCCGCGCCATCAAGGCGCAGCACTCGGCAAATCGGACGGCGATGGAGATTCTCGCCGACCGGATGATCGCCTTTGCGAGCTCGACTCCTTTCCTCGTCGTTCACGCGATCGTGTTTATCGTATGGATTGCGTGGAACGTTCCCGGATCGGGGTTGAGCAGATTCGATCCGTATCCGTTCGGGATGCTCACGACGATCGTTTCGCTGGAGGCGATTTTTCTTTCCATCTTCGTGCTAATGACGCAGAGCAGGGAGTCGCACATCGGCGAGCTGCGCGAAGAATTGACACTTCAGGTGAATCTCAAAATCGAAGAAGAGCTGACGAAGACTCTTCATCTCGTCGCCGGCTTGTATTCGCGGCTCGGCCTGCAGCTCGCCGACGACCCTGAGCTTAAAGAGATGCTCGAACCGCTGAACCCATCGGAGATCGAAGAGGAGCTCACCGCCCAGATACGGGAATCCATACCGCACTTCCATCCATTGCTGAAGCGAAAAAAACCGGCCGGCAACGGCGGCAGCGACGGGCAGGACCGATTCCCTAACGGTTCCTAGCGGAAGGATTTGAGCGCGTGCCGCGACGCGCAGGAATTATCACCGTGTGATTTTTTTTTCTCCCCGATTGCCGCGAGCGGTGGCTACTCGCATCCGTACATAAGAACCGTTGCTATCGGCCGGAGTAATGCTGTTAATGAGACTGCTGTATTACATCCCGCCGTCGACAGGGCATCTCGCGCCTCTCGCGCGAGGTCAATTACAAAATTTATGGCTGTATCAATGGCGCCACCCGAGCGGAGCGAAAGCTTTGCTACGGGCGACAACCGCCTGCTGTCCGCACTCATCGACGCGGGTCTTGACGAGCTCGTAGGAGATCTCGAGGTAGATGAATACGAATCAGGCGCGATCCTGTCTGAGCCGTATGAGCCGGTCCAGTTCGTCTATTTCCCATACAGCTGCGTAGTCTCAATCGTGAACACTGTCGCCGGCGGCAGCACTGTTGAGGTCGGCACGGTAGGCAACGAGGGAATGGCGGGGATCGCAGTTTATCTAGACTCGGGCGTCACGCCGAACCGCACGCTCGTTCAGGTTCCAGGGAAAATGGCGCGACTTTCGGCGGCGTCATTCAACGCGATCGCCGAGCGATCTCCTGAAATCCGGAAGCTGCTAAATCGCTTCACGCTCGCGTTTCTCGCCCAGGTTTCGCAGACCGCGGCGTGCAATAGAGCCCATACCATAGATGAACGCTGCGCCCGCTGGCTGCTGATGACGCACGACAGGGTCGAAGGCGACGCATTCTCACTCACCCACGAATTCCTCGCCTATATGCTCGGCGTGAGGCGCGCAGGCGTCACTATCGCAGCGGGGATTCTTCAGAAGGCCGGGCTGATCAGCTACAGGCGCGGCCATATAAAAATCATCGATCGCAAGGGACTCGAGGACGCGTCGTGCGATTGCTACGGCATAGTTAGGAGAGAATTTGAAAAGCTGGTTGGCTCGCCGACAGGCTGATGTTCACGGCGTCAATGTCAGCTAGCGTTCGCTCACGTACAGATGGTTTCCGATCGGCGACGTCGGAGGAGAAACAATTGTCTTGCGCGTTGTGAGGCGCGGAATAATTTTTCGGGAAATTCGCCGACACCCTCCCAATCGTGACGAAATTTCCCGAGAACACAAACGCTAGACTTTCCGAGCTCTTCATCAAGCCGGCCACCGGGAACGTGGTAAGCTCCGAGCACCGGATGGTTCTGGCGCAGATATGTGCCGAGGCCAAGGCCAGCGGCCAGCCGGTGGCGAAGTTGATCGTCACGCTCAAAGGGGTGTTCGATCAGATGCCTCACTCCCCTGATGCTGTGCTAACTCGCGCGGAGCTGCGTGAGCGGCTGATTGCAGTTTGCATCGAGGAGTTTTACCGCGACGGCGAGCCGCCGACTAGAGCATAGTTCCTTTCAGGATCGCGAAGGCCACGGAGAAGTAGATGATCAGTCCCGTGACGTCCACTAGTGTGGCGACGAACGGCGCCGACGCGCTTGCCGGATCTACTCCGATCCTCTTCAGTAGGAAGGGAAGCATCGATCCGGCCAGCGACCCGAATGCCACGATTCCCAGCAGCGCAACTCCGATCGTAGTCGCGACGAGGAGGTAGTGCGGGCCGTAGTCGAAGAAGTGGATGTGCTGCCAGAGGACGATCCGTGTGAAGCCGATCACGCCGAGTATGGCGCCAAGTATTAGGCCGGTGGGCAGCTCGCGCATCGCGATGCGCCACCAGTCTCCAAGCTTCACCTCGCGCAGCGCGAGAGCGCGGATGATGAGTGAAGTTGCCTGCGACCCGGAGTTTCCTCCCGAGCTCATCACCAGCGGGATGAACATCGCCAGGACCGTAGCCTTCGCGATCTCGTTGTTGAAGTGCTGCATTGCGGTGGCGGTGAGCATCTCGCTCACGAAGAGCGCGCAGAGCCAGCCGGCGCGCTTCCGGATCATCCCTGCCATCCCGATTTCCATATAAGGGGCGTCGAGCGCTTCCATTCCTCCAAACCGCTGAACGTCCTCAGTCTGCTCCTTGACCAGCGTGTCGATGATGTCGTCAACGGTTACGATGCCGATCACCTTTTTCTCCGCGTCCACCACCGGCACGGCAAGCAGGTTGTAGCGCGAGACGAGGCGCGCCACATCCTCTCGATCAGTGGCCGGTGAAACGGTGAGCGGCTCCCGCCTGCTGCCGACCGCCGTCACCCTCTCGCTCTTCTCCGCCGTCATCAGCTCGCGCAGCGACACGACGTGCGTCAGCGCCTGGCTCGACTGATCGATGACGTAGATCGCGTACACCGTTTCCTTTTCCTTTCCGATTCGCGCGATGAGGGAGAGCGTGTCCTCCACGGTGTTGGTGGACGGCACGGAGAGAAACTCCGTCGTCATTATCCCGGCCGCAGTCTCGGGCGCGTACTGGAGCAGCTTCTTCAGCGAGCTTTGGGTCGCAACCGGGAGGGTGGCGAGGAGCCGCGCCCGCTCCTTCTCCGGAACTTCGCGAAAGAGATCCGCCTGTTGGTCGGAGGACATCGCCTCGATGAGCCTTCCCACCTTCGACTCGTCCATCCTGCTCACGATCTCGCAGCGTGAGCGCGACAGCTCCGGTTCGTCGAACACCTTGACCGCGAGATCGAACGGGAGCGCGGCCATCACCTTCGCGGCCGCCTCGGGCGGGAGCTCGCGCAGCGCGGCCGCGATGTCCTCCGCGCGCATCTTCGAGAGCGCTTCGCTCAGATCGTCGGAATCGCCGTGGAGGAGGTACAGCAGCTCGGGAGAATGATTATCGATCGGCATTGGCTTGCGAGTTGGATATGTAGGAGCAATGCGCCCTTCGCTTCGCAGAAGGAATGCCGCGTATCGTTTCGCGCGCAAGCGTCGGCGTCGCGGAATCTGCTTCGCCGGCGCTGTCTTCGCTCGCAGCCCGCGCTTGAGGCGCGGGCTATGCGCTCGCTGCGACGTGGCCGGCCTCCGCAGACCCCGCGACGCCTCCGCTGCCTGGCAACTGGAAGCTTCGACGGATTCTGCGAACCGAAGTTATCTATGCGAAATAAGATCCACTCCGGCGCTCCACACACGGTTTTCCCCCGCGAAAAATCCCCCGCGCCGGGCGAGGACTGGGAACCGCGAAGCCGCTCTCCGTGCGCGCTTATAGCGATCGCAGTCTTATGACACGTGGCAGAGGGCGGGAGGAGGGCGCGTGCCGCAGAGCCGGCCACGTCGAGCGACCGGAGAGACCGCCGTGCTTTGAACGCAAGCGATCTGGAAGATCGCGCGCGTTCAGGCGGGCTCGACGCGAGTCGAGACGGCGCCGGCGGAGGGGCATCGCCCGACGATCCGCCCGCGCGACGCGGCTATTGGGTGACCAGCTGCCTCAGCACGTAAGGAAGAATCCCCCCGTGCTTGTAGTACTGCAGCTCTTCA
>JBKJHG010000239.1:0-12613 GCA_046599115.1 Gemmatimonadaceae bacterium | reverse complement strand
CGCGTTCATGTTCGTCGAGGTGCCGGCGCCGCCCTGGATCATGTCCACGCGGAAGTGCGCGTGATGCTTTCCCGACCGGATTTCCTTCGCAGCGGCTACGATCGCGCCGGCGACTTCGGGGGTGAGGAGGCCGAGCTCCTGATTGGCGAGAGCGGCGGCTTGTTTTACCGACGCCAGTCCGGCGATCAGCGTCGGGAACTCGTTCAGCTCCACTCCGCTGATGGCGAAATTTTCCATCGCTCGCAGCGTCTGGATTCCGTACATGGCGGCGGCCGGAACATCGCGCTCGCCGAGCAGGTCGTGCTCGCGTCTTGTGCGTGCTTCTGTCATTGCTGCGGAAACTACAGCCCGGGGGCCGCCGGATGAAGGCGCGGCCGCCCCAGCTCAGCCCAGCTTGAACGTCGAGACGAGCTCCGAAACGCGATTGGCTGCCCGGGTGAGCTCCGAAGCGCCGGCGGCTATGTCTGCTATGGCCCGGCTCTGCTCATCGCTGGAGATGGCGATGAACTTCATCGTGCGGACGAAGGCCTCCGTCTCCTTGGAGATCACGTTGAGCCGCTCGCTCATCGTCGTCGCGACTTGGGCCGCCTCGGCAATCGTTGCCTCGACCCGGCCGCTCCACTCCTCGGCTTCCTTCGCGCTGTACTCGACCTTGGTAAAGATCCGCTGTCCGAGCAGCATCGTCTCCATCACACCGCGCGCGGTGGTGACAGTGCGGTTGGTGCATTCACGGGCGCGATCCACGTTGTCCACCATCGATTTCACGAGCGCGTCCGTGCGCTGTGCCGCCTCCGCCGAGCTGGCGGCGAGCCGGCGAACTTCGGCGGCGACGACTGCAAAGCCCTCGCCCTGCTCGCCGGCGCGCGCGGCTTCCATCGCGGCGTTGAGCGCGAGCAGCTTCGACTGTCGGGAGATTTTCTGGACGAGCGTGAGAAAGGCGCGAATTTCCTCGACGGCGGAAGCGAGGCCGCCTATCGCTTCGACGCTGGCGAGGGAATCGGTGGTAAGCGAATCCAGTGCGCGGGAGTTTTCGTCGAGGCGCATCCGGTTCTCCTCGGTGACGCTGCGGAGCCGGCGCTCGCGGCGGAGCCCTTCTTCGCTGGCTTCGCGTAGCGAGCCGAACGTCTCGGTCATTCTCGTCGCGCCTGATACCAGCTCGAGCACGGTGCGTTGGCGCGATGTGGCGTTTTTGCTCAGCTCGTCGGCCGTAGCCGCGTTCTGCTGCGCCGAGGTGGCCACGGCCTGCGATGCGTCGGTGATCTGGTGAGTGAGCCGCGAGGTATCGGTCGCGCTCTCGCGCATAGTCGCCGCGAGCCCGCGCAACTCGGTAATCATCCCCGCCGTCGCGCGGCTGAGGCGGCCGATTTCGTCCTTCGCGGCCGAGGGTGTGAACGGAATCGACAGCTCACCGGTGCCGACCGCTTCGGAGAGGCGGGCGAGGGCGGCGACCGGGTTGGTGATTTGCTCGCGGATGAAATGCAAAATCATCAATGAGTGGACGACGATCGCGCCGATGATCCAGACGAACAGCACAGTGAGCGTCGTTTTCACCCCGGGCGATTCGAGAAACGCCGATTTCACGTCTGGCGTGACCTGGTGATTCAATTCCCAGAGGATAAGCGCGAGCCCGGCGAGATACACGGCCACGAAAACGAAGATGATTCCGAGCGCGCGCCGCTGCAGCATACTCAGCATCGGACGGAGCAGGCCGCCGGTGGTGGCGCGGGGGGAGATGTTTATCGGCGCCGAGCTCATGCGCTCCGCGTCCGCAGGTGAAAGTGCGGCAGAGAGCGGCTAGTTTGTACGAATGGAAGATTCAGCGACATCGGACGAGCGTTTCTCCTCTGATATGGCCGGCTACGATCCTTCGGTGATCGAGCCGAAGTGGCAACGTCTTTGGGCGGAGCACGGCACGAACTCGACCGACATCGAGAAGGCGCCGCGTCCCTTCTACACGCTGATGATGTTCCCCTATCCGTCCGCGGAAGGGCTGCACGTCGGAAATCTTTTCGCCTTCACTGGAAACGATATCTACGGACGATTCCAGCGTCTACAAGGCTACAACGTATTCGAGCCTTTTGGATATGACGCATTCGGGATTCATTCGGAAAACTTCGCCCTCAAGGAGGGGAAGCATCCGATGGATCTCATTCCGAAGAACATCGCCAACTTCCGCCGCCAGGTAGAGCGCGCCGGGCTGATGGTTGATTGGCGGTATACGCTTTCCACGACCGAGCCCGACTACTACAAGTGGACGCAGTGGGTATTCCTCCAGCTCTACAAACGCGGGCTGGCGTACAAGAAGCAGGCGGCGGTGAACTGGTGCCCGGGGTGCAAAACGGTCCTCGCCAACGAGCAGGTGGTCGGCGGAGTGTGCGAGCGTTCCGGCGATCCGGTCGAGCAGCGGCTTCTCGAGCAGTGGTTCTTCAGCATCAGCGACTACGCGGGCCGCCTCCTCGAGAATCTCGACAAGATTGACTGGTCGGAGACGACGAAAACTGCGCAGCGGAACTGGATCGGGCGCTCCGACGGTGCCGAGATTGATTTTCGCGCCACCTGCGTTTCGGGCGAGGAAGTGGACATCCGCGTCTTCACCACGCGCGCGGATACGATCTACGGAGCGACCTACCTCGTGATCGCGCCGGAGCATCCGCTCGTACCGCTCCTCACGACGAAAGCGCAGACGGAAAGTGTGGCCGCGTATCGCAAGCAAACGGAGAAGCAGGACATCGTCAGCAGGAAGACGAACACGGACAAGACGGGCGTGTTCTCCGGCTCGCTTGCGCTCAACGCCGCGACCGGCAAGCAGATCCCCGTCTGGATTTCCGACTACGTGCTGATGGAGTATGGAACGGGGGCGATAATGGGCGTGCCCGGCCACGACGCGCGCGATTTCGAGTTCGCGACGAAGTTCGCGCTGCCAATCGTGCGCGTCGTCTGCGGTGAAGGTGAGAGCGAGGGCGACACGCTTGATGCCGCGCTCACCGACTGCGACGACGGCCGGATCGTGAACTCCGGTCCGCTTGACGGCCTCACCGTTACCGACGCGAAAAAGAAAGCGCTCGAGGTGCTCGGCCATCACGCCAAGCCGGTGGTGAATTACCGGCTGCACGACTGGTGCATCTCTCGGCAGAGATACTGGGGTCCGCCGATTCCGATCATCTACTGCGACGAATGCGGCGCGGTGCCGGTTCCGGAGAAGGATCTGCCTGTGATTCTGCCGTTCGTCGAGGATTTCAAGCCCGATGATTCGGGAGTCTCGCCGCTGGCGCGCCACGAGGAGTGGTACCGCGTCCCGTGCCCGCAGTGCGGCAAGCAGGCCCGTCGCGAAACCGACGTCTCCGATACGTTCCTCGACAGCGCGTGGTATTTCCTTCGCTATCCGAGCGTCGGCAACGACGACGTGGCATTCGACGCGACGATTACGAAGAAATGGCTGCCGGTAGATTCCTACATCGGCGGCAATGAGCACGCCGTTCTTCACCTGCTCTATTCACGTTTCGTGACGATGGTGCTCAACGAAGCGGGACTGCTCGATTTCGACGAGCCGTTCCCGCGCTTCCGCGCTCACGGCCTCATCATTCGTGAAGGCGCGAAGATGTCGAAGAGCAAAGGCAACGTCGTGAATCCCGATGAGTACATCGAGTCGTGGGGTGCCGACGCGTTCCGCACCTATCTGATGTTCCTCGGCCCCTTCGAGGTGGGCGGCGATTTCCGCGATCGCAGCATCTCCGGCCCGAAGCGTTTTCTAGACCGACTCTGGGCATCGGTGCAGACGATGCGCTCCGAGGGAGCGCCCGACTCCCAGGTGATGCAGAAGCTGCATCAGACGATCAAGAAAGTCGGTGAAGACATTCCGCGGCTCAGCTACAACACCGCCATCGCGGCGATGATGGAATACATCAACGTCGTGCGTAAGGGCGAGCGCATTCCGCACCGTGACGAAGTGATTCCGCTCATTCCGATGGTGTCCCCATTCGCGCCGCACATCGCGGAGGAGCTATGGGAGCAGTCGGGCCACAGCGGCAGCGTGTTCGACGGCGGCTGGCCGGCATTCGATGCCGCCCTCGCCACCGAAGACTCGATCGAGCTGATCATCCAGGTGAATGGAAAGCTGCGCGCGAGAATCCAGGTACCCCGCGATGTGTCGCAGGAAACGGCGATGGAGCTGGCGATGGCGGATGCCGCAGTGGCGCGCTACGTGAACGGGGCGCCGAAAAAGGTGATCTTCGTTCCCGGTCGGCTGCTCAACATCGTGGCCTAGGCGGCTATCTCCGGAGATTCAGCAGCGTGGCGACGACTTCATTGACCCGCCCCTCGAGCTCGCCGGTAGTCGAGCAGTGGATGAGGTTTCCCCCCATCGTCGGCGACGTCGCCGTCGCATCCATCACTGTCGCGACCTTCGACGTTCCGTCGTCCACCTTCTGAATCTGGGTCGCGATGTTCATCGAGATCTGATACGAGTCGGCGTTGGGGCCGGTGCCGTCATCGCCGCATCTCAGATAATTGCGCATCGGGACTCTGCCGATCGACCGTCTGACATTGAACCCCTGATTGCCGGCGAGCATCGCGTCGGCCGCGATAATCGTGAGCGGAATGCCGATCTCCGCATATGCCGGCGCGACGTGCGTCCACGCACCTGCGGGCGACGCGGTCAAAGGCAGCACCACCGGCTCGGACTCGGCTACCATCGAGAGCTTCGCGAACATGCCCGTCGCCACGCCGGCGATGTTGGTCGTGGTGGACTGCGCGGAGTTGCCGATGTTCGTCGAGCCGGCGCACCCGAGCGCAGACAGGATCAGAAAAACCGATACGCTTCGCATCAGATGGTCCTCAAGTGGATTGTTCGCTGCGATGGCGTCAGGAGATCCGCGCGCCGATGAAAGTGCCGACGTAGTAGCCGACGATGGCGACTCCCACTCCGACGACGAACATATCGAGGCCGGAGCGGAACACGCTCCTCCCGGTGAACACCGATCGCGCGGCGCCGACGAGAAAGTGCGATAGCATCGCCAACGCGAACGATACGACGATCGCCGTCATGCCCTGCCATATGAAAAACGGAAAGACCGGGATGACCGCGCCGAGTGCAGTAGCGGTGCCGGTGATCCAGGCTTCGCGGAACGGCGACATGTTGAATTCGCCGATCTTGAGCTCCTCCTGCACCTGCTCCTTCAGCATCAGCGCCGGGTCCTGCATTATCTGCGTCGCAAGATCGAACGCTGATTCGCGCGACATTCCCTTCGCTTCGTAAATGATCGCCAGCTCGTCGCGCTCGATCTCAGGCATCAGCTCGACTTCGTCCTTCTCCATCGCGATCTCATACTCGTAGACTTCGCGCTCGCTCTTCGCGGCGAGGTATCCGCTCGATCCCATACTCAATGCGTCGGCGATGAGCCCGGCGACGCCGGCGACGACTACTGCCTGATGCTGATTCGCTGCCGCGGCGCCGATCACTCCCGCGACGAGCCCGAAGTTGGCGGTCAGTCCGTCATTGAACCCGTACACGACGTTGCGGAGGTAGCCACCCGACTCCGTCTTGTGCCACGGCTCACCCTGCTTTCCTGCGATGTCTCCCAGTGTCGTCGCGTGCTCGGCTGATTCGCGCGCCAGCTTGAGCGCTTCCGGTCCGCCCGGTGAGCCGCGCGGCGTGGCGCGGTACATCTCGAGGTAAGCTTTGACCTCACGCCCCTCCTCTTCGAGAAGCATCGGAAGGAGAAAACCGGGCCCGAAGAAACGCCCCAGCAGCGCCAGGAGGCGGGTGCGTCCGCTGGGTTTGAATTTCGGGACGCTGCGTCCGTTTTTCTGCAGCAGTTCTGCCCAGATCACAAGATGGCGGTCTTCCACGTCTGCGAGCCGGGCGTAAATGTCCTTTTTCTTCGAGTCGTGCTCGGCAGCGGCGAGGAGCCGATAGAGATAGGCGGCGTCCGCCTCATCCTGCCAATGATGAAGAAACGCGTCGAGATCGGGCGGGAGGTGTTCCCCCGGCTCGGAGGGGGGCTCGGCGGGAGGAACCATCGTTGCGGCCATCAATAGAATATCACCCTGAATCCGGGAATTCGCACGGCAACCCTCCCCGATACAATGTTGTCCTATCCGGCAGTGCCACACTTACGGAGAAAACGATGAGAGCACCAACGATACTTGCCGGCGCTGCAATGCTGATCGCGACTGCCGCCGGCGCACAAACCGCCCGGGCGAAGACCGACTCGGGGTGCGTCACCAGCGCCGACGGCAGGGTCGAGTGCCGGAAGGTCATCCGCGGAGACGGCAATTCGTGGTTTCACTTCGATCGCACAGGGATGGATTCCGCGATGATGAAGCGCGCGATTCTCGGCATAGAGCTTCGCCCCACCGGATCGAAGCGCGACACGCTCGGCGTGTTCGTCGAGAGCGTGATTCCGAAGGGACCCGCCGAGGCAGCCGGGATCGTCGAAGGTGACCGGATCGCTTCGATCAATGGCGTTGACCTTCGCGTCAGTGGCGCCGACGTTGATGATCCGTACACGAACGGCCTCGCCGCGCACCGCCTTACCCGCGAAGTGGAAAAGCTCACCCCCGGCGCGAGAATAAATCTGCGCGTGTATTCCGGTGGGCGGTTGCGCGACGTGCAGGTGATGGCCGGCCGCGCGAGCGACTTTCCGCACGAGGGCGGCTTCAGAATCCGCATTGGTGGTCCGGGAATGGAATTCGGCCCCGGAATGCCAGGGATGGAGGGCGGACCCGGCGGGATGGAGATGAGCCCGGAGCATATGCGAATGATGATCGAGGAAGGGATGTCGCACGGCGGTCAGATGATGAAGATGCGCGCGCCCCCTGCTCCGCGCAGGCTAATTCGGATATGAAGGCGCGGCCGGCGTTCTCTCGCTTCATCTGATTTTCTCGAATACTGAAGCAGGGAGCTGGGCGCTGGGCAGCAGGTTCGCCGGGAGCCATTTGATCGTGGACCCTCGTTTTGGAGATTACTCTCTGAAGCGAGGGTTTTCCTTTTTCGGAAGGTATGACGGCTCCTCGCCGAGCTGCTCCCGCTGCTCTTGGCTCCCTGCTTCAGTATTCGATTATGTCCGGGTTGCGCCGGTACCCAGCCAGGCATTTCCTTTCGGAAATGAACTCCGATCAGCCTAAGGTTCGCCTGGACAAGTGGCTTTGGGCCGCGCGTTTCTACAAGACGCGCGCGCTCGCCGCTGAAGCGATCGAGGGCGGGAAGGTTGAAGTGGGCGGCTCGCGAGTAAAGCGCGCCAAGCTGGTGCAGGTCGGAGATTCAATCCGCCTCCGCCTCGGCCCGTACGAGCACATAGTGAGCGTGACTGGCCTCTCCGAACGGCGCGGCCCGGCGAGCGTTGCGGCGACTCTATTTTTGGAAACCGACGAGAGCAAGAAGACCCGAGAGGAGCTGCAGTTCAAGATGAAAGCAGCGGCTCCGCAATTCGCGTTCGACACCGGCCGCCCGTCGAAGAAGCAGCGCCGCGACATCGAGAAACTGAGGAGAGACCGTGGATAAGGTCGTCGTCATCACCGGCGCGAGCGGCGGCATCGGTGCCGAAGTCGCGCGCCAGCTTTCCAACGCCGGCGCGTCCGTTGCCCTTGTTGCGCGCCGCAAGAAGGAACTCGATGCGGTGGTGGCGGAGTGCGGAGCGCGTGCGATGGCCATCGTCGCCGACGCCGGCGCCCGCAGAGATGTCCAGCGCATCGCCGCGGAAACAATCGCTAGGTTCGGCCGCGTTGACGTGTGGATCAACAACGTCGGGCAGGGAATCACGCGCGTTCCCTCGGAGCTCACCGACGAGGACATCGACGACACGATGCGCGTCAATGTGAAGTCGGCGCTCTACGGGATGCAGGAAATTCTTCCGCACTTCAAATCCCGCGGCGACGGCCACGTCATCAACGTCTCCTCGCTCCTGGGCCGCATTCCATTCGCGGTTTTCCGCTCGGCGTACTCGGCGTCCAAGTTCTACCTCAACGCGCTTACGGCAATGTTCAGAGCCGAGGTGCAGGCGACGCATCCGAACATTCAATTCTCTCTGGTGTCGCCCGGCGTCGTGCGCACAGAGTTCGGGAAAAATGCGCGTCACGGCGGCCCCGACTCGAACACGCTCCCCGGCTCGCAGAGCGCGGAGGAGGTTGCGGCTGTGATCGTCAGCGTGATTGAATCGAGAAAGCCCGATGTGTACACGAGGCCGGGGTCGCAGCAGAGCATCGCCGGCTTCTATGCCAAGCTCGGAGAGGATCCGGGCTAGAACTCGAGCTGGGCTCCGAGCTCGACAACGCGGTTGGACGGAATCTGGAAGAACTCCGTCGCCGAGCGTGAATTGCGCGACATAAAAATGAAGAGATGCTTTCGCCAGTTCGCGAGACCGCGCCGCTGCGGATCGAAGATCAGCCGCTCGCGCCCGAGATAGTAGGTCGTGTCTGCCGGGTTCGCGATTATCCCGTGCTCGGCGGCGGCGGCGAGCAGCTTCGGCACATTCGGTGTTTCCATAAAGCCATAGCGCGCCTTGATGCGCCCGAAGCGGTGCGGCAGGCACTGCACCTCCAGCTGTTCGTCTTCGGGGACGGTCGGCACCCCCTCCGTCTTAATGGAGAGCAGGACGACGTTCTCGTGCAGAACCTTGTTGTGTTTCAGATGGTGCAGCAGAACGAGGGGCACGCCGCTGGGGTCCGATGTGAGAAAGACCGCCGTGCCCGGAACACGAACCGGCTTGTGCTCGGCAACGCTGGCGAGAAAGAGATCCATCGGCAGCGAGCCTTTGGAAACAAGCTTCGTCACGATCAGCCGTCCGCGCTGCCACGTCGTCATCAGAATGAACAGGCCAAGCGCGACGGCGAGGGGTACCCATCCACCCTGCATCACCTTGAGCGCGTTGGCACCGAAGAAGGCGAGGTCGATGGTCAGGAAAATCGCAGCGAGAAGGCCGGCGTGGAAAACGCTCCAGTTCCATCTGCTCCGTGCCAGCACGTAAAAGAGAATCGTGGTGATCGCCATCGTGCCCGTGACCGCGATTCCGTAAGCGGCACCGAGGGCGCTCGATGACTGGAACATCAGCACGACGATGATCGTCCCCACCGCCAGCGCGCGATTCACCTCCGGCACGTAAATCTGTCCCGCTTCGTGCGCCGAGGTGTGGATGATGTTCACTCGGGGGCTAAAGCCGAGCTGGACCGACTGCTGCGAGAGCGAGAACGCGCCGGAGATGAGCGCCTGCGATGCGATAATTGCCGCCGCCGTAGCCAGGGCGATCATCGGGTAAAGCATGATTCTCGGCGCGAGGAGATAGAACGGATTGACCGAGCTCGACGGCTCGCGAAGAACCAGCGCGCCCTGTCCGAAGTAATTGAGGAGGAGAGCCGGCAGCACGAATACGAACCACGCCAGACGGATCGGACGCTTGCCGAAGTGCCCCATATCCGCGTAGAGTGCCTCCGCCCCCGTCACAACCAGTACCACGGCGCCGAGCAGGACGAAGGCGTGAAAGCCGTGGTCGAAGAAGAACCGGACGCCGTAAATCGGATTGATCGCCTGCAGAATTTCCGGCGCGATCATTATTTCACGGAAGCCCAGCGTTCCGATGGTGATGAACCAGACGATCATAACCGGGCCGAAGATCTTTCCTACCTTGTCTGTGCCACGGCTCTGAAAGAAGAACAGAGCAGCCAGCACTCCGATGGTGATCGGCACGACGAGATGCTTGAACGCCGGGGTAACCACCTCGAGGCCCTCAGTGGCGCCAAGCACCGAGATTGCCGGTGTGATGATGCCGTCGCCGTACAGGAGCGCCGCGCCGATGAGGCCGAGCCAGGTGATGATCTTCTTTCGCCTCGCGTCGTCACCGCGGCGGTTCTGCTGGCGGATGAGCGCGAGCAGCGCGAGGATACCTCCCTCGCCCTCGTTGTCGGCGCGCATTATGAACACGATGTACTTGACGCTGACGATGATAATCAGCGACCACACGATGAGCGAAAGGACGCCGTAGATGCTGTCGGGCGTTGGTCTCAGGCCGTACTCAGGCTTGAAGCACTCGCGGAACGCGTACAGCGGACTCGTCCCGATGTCGCCATAGACGACACCGGTTGCGAGCAGCGTGAGTTGTGCGAGACGGCGGCCGGCCGGGCGAGAGTCTGCGCTAGTACTGATTGGGCGACCTTAGTGTGTGTGTTCTTGAAAGCTGAATCTTTCGGGCTCCGTTCTCAATGGCAAGTCTCAGCCGTTAAGGCGCCGCGAGGGGCGGTTAATCGTGGCATTGCCATTGCAATTATGAAGGGAAAAGTAATGGCACGCCAAACATTGTTCAGGAGGCTTCAAATGGGAGATCTCAACAACAAGGGCGTCGGTAACGAAGTTGAAGGCGCCGTAAAGGAAATGAAGGGCAAGGTTCGCGGGGATCTGGGCGATGCGACGGACAACACCAGCGAGCACATCAAGGGCCGCGCCGAGCAGCTCGAGGGCAAGATCCAGAAGAACTTCGGAAAAGGTGAGCAGAACGCCGACCCCGACAACACGCGCTAACGCGCGACAGATACAGAACGCAAAAAGAGCCGGCGCATCGCGCCGGCTCTTTTTTTGGCGTCACATTACTTCGAATCGGGTTTCGGCGGGGCTCCCCACCTGTTGCGCCGGCCGCGTTCCATGTCCTTGCGGGCCGCATCGCGCATCTTGTCGAACTCGACTTGCTGTTTCGGATTGAGCAAGCGCTTGATCTGCTCGTGTGTCGAGTCGCTCACTGCACGCGCCGCGGCTCCGATGGAATCGAGCTGTGGCCTTACGGGTTTGAACAGTGCCACGATCTGACGATGGCGCTCCGTCATTAGGGAGTCGATCGCGGTCTTCTGTGTCGGCGTGAGATTCAGCTCCTCTGCCATCCGGGTCCGGAAATCCTCGCGCCCGCGAACATCCCGCTCGGGAGAGTGGACGATCCGGTCGGCAGTGAAGCCAAGCGCTCCGCCGGCGATGAATGCGCCGACGAGAAACATCAGCGCGTAGCCCTTCGAGTTTCGCATTTCCATTTACTCAGTGAGAAAGAACGTAGCCGAGAGTCGCTTCGCGCTGCGAGCTTCCGTCGCGCGGAAGGTTGAGGAGCTGCGCTGCACCCGGCATCGCATCGGCGACCATCGGCTGAGTGAACCCTTCATATGTCGAGCGCGCCTCGGCCTGATCCATTCGCGACCAGACCGCTCCGGCGACCGCCAACAGCAGCGCTGCCGCAGCGAGCCCGGGGGTTGCCCAGTTCGCGAGCACCGAATACCACGCGCTGTCGCGGGAACCGCCTGCCGCAGCCGCGGAGATTATCCGCGACTCGAGCGAATCCCAATACCGCGCGTCCGCGGGCGCCGCATACAGACTCCGCAGCCCGGCGATCACGTTTTCGTCCATCTCATCGTTCGAATGAATGTCCACTTTCCTTCCTCCTCAAACTCTCAAATTCGCGAGCAGTGCTTTCAGCTTCTGCCTCGCGTGGTGAAGATCGGATCGTGCCGTCCCACCTGGTATTCCGAGCAGCTCGCCGATCTCAGCGTGCGTAAACCCTTCGATGTCGTGTAGCACCAGCACTGCTCTCGCCCGCTCCGGGAGTGTCGCCATCGCCGCGCGGAGTCGCTCGCTCAGCTCCCTGTCCTCGGCCGGATCCCTAAACGCGGAAGCATAGGTGTCCGAGAGCTCGTCCGCCGCTCTCACCTTTCTCCGCCGCGAAAGATCCAGCGCCGCATTGGCGACGATTCTGTTCAGCCACGCGCCAAAGCTCTGGCCCGCGTCGAACCTGTCGAGCGCCTGATACGCGCGCAGGAATCCCTCCTGTACGGCGTCTTCAGCGTCTTCGTGTGTCATCACCACCGCGCGCGCGACCAGATATGCCCGCCGCTGATGAATCCGCACCAACCCCGAGAAACCTTCGCTGTCCCCGGCTTTCGCACGAAATACGAAATCGCGTTCCTCATCTGAAATACGCGGGAGACCCGCCGTTTGTTGAGACTGGGCGGGTGATGCGGTCAGAGGCCCGGTGGCGGGACCAGAGGTGGTCTTGGCGCTCGTCGGTACTTTCAAGCGAGGACAAGGCCGCTTGGCCAAAAGATCTTCTCGAATGCGAGGGAACTCATTTGCCCTTTGTGTCTATGTGCACGGTAACGGAGAGGCCTGGTCGCAATGGCCGGTCGGCGCTGCACGCCCGCGTGACCTTGATTCGAACCGGTACTCGCTGCACGACTTTGGTGAAGTTGCCGGTCGCGTTGTCGGGAGGAAGGAGCGCGAACTTTGCGCCCGTCGCTCCGCTTACGCTCTCGACGACACCTTCTCCGCTGCAGCCGTACGCGTCAATGTCGAACTCGGCGTGCTGGCCGGGGCGGATGGTCGCGAGCTGTGTTTCCTTGAAGTTCGCCGTCACCCAGACGCCCGTGTCGGCGACGATGTTCATCACCGGTTGGCCGGCGGCGATGAGCTGCCCGACTTCGACCTGCTTCTTCGCCACGATGCCGGATGCCGGCGCCGTGATGTGGGTGTAGTCGAGCTGAAGTTGGGCGTTGTCGCGAATCGCTTTCGCGCTCTGTGAGCGCGCGCTCGCCATTCGCACCCCCGCCTGCGCGGTCGCGATTCCCGCCGTCGCCGCGGATGCCTGCCGCTCTG
>JBKJHG010000101.1:0-4839 GCA_046599115.1 Gemmatimonadaceae bacterium | reverse complement strand
GAGTGTCTCTGTCTCTATCGTAGTTCAGGACGAATGAAACGTATTGGATAAGGACACTCCAAAGAGGTACCACCAGATTTTCAGCATCGCCTTCTGCCTGGTGCTACCGTTTTTTTTCTCCATATCGATACTGCTTCCGATCCTCCTGGTTTACATGACGCTCGCTTCGATTGCCTACCTCGCCGGGGTGAATGAAGCGACCGGCATTCTTGTCACAAGCACCATCGAGGGATGGTTTCCCTCGGTATTTCTTATCGTCTTCATGGGGCTCAAGGCTTTTTTCGATATTGCGGCCCAGATGGAAAGTCATTCATCCACACCGGCAGTCGGCAACCGGTAACGTTTGGATTGGCTCTGACCTGAGGCGAACACTTTCACGACGCGGATGTGGCGCTTGCATCGCGGGGCAACCCTTACTGCATGAGGGCATAGACCTGGCACGTTACAACCGAGCCAAAAATTAACCGGAGAGGGCGGAAGTCCCCGAGCCCCTTCTCTTTATACCCGCGATGGCATTCAGCCACGCTGAAAGGAGAGGCCCGTTGATGAGAACCATCAGCGCCAGAGCATCGTCCCGACTTCGGCACCGCGCGACGTAGCAGGTGTTGAGAGGTATCAGATCCGAACCCGATGGGGCGACCAACGCTCGCGGAGACTTTCCGAAGTCACACCATATGACTCGCCATTGCCGTGAGTCTACTCCATCGGTTCGATGCAGCGACCACCAGAGTTTCGAATTGTGGTTATCCGTTCGCCTCTCCAGAGTAGCGCGCCACTTCGTGAGGCGCGCGAGAATTGCTGGCGGGAGGTTCCTGAGAGGCGCGCCATCCTTCCCGTGCGTCCAAATGATGCGCTCACTGTTTTTGCGCATCCTCCAAGGGGAGAGTGTTTCGCCCCGTACGATGGGGCGAAGGAATTCACGCTCGATCCCGGGCGCGGCTTCCGTGTCCTCGACAATGAACGCGGCGTTACATCCGGTTTTCACACCGAGGACTGGTCGGCCGAATTGACTTGTCGCCAGTGAGATGCCTGATGATCCCAATTTTTCAAACGCCGCGCGAACCTGATCTGGAAGAAGCAGCCACGGGCTTCCCCTAGTGTGATCGAGCGGGAGCTGATCGGCGCGCATCTCCCATTGAAGGACTGACCCTTTCCGGTGGACTGCAGCGGCGAAGGGACGCTGCTCACGTGCCGCGCCCGGATTGAAACGTCGGCCCACGATCAAGGATGGATAGACTGCGGCATCAAAGCCGGAGCGGGATTCGGTCATGTCCTCGAGCGCGACCAGGTCCAGATTACACGTGACGATCGACCGAACGCCTCCGCCGGACAGCGAACGCCAGATTTTGGCTGGCACCAGCAGCGCCACACCGCCTCCCTCTCGTGCCAGAAATATCGACCGCTCGATAAAGAGCGATGCGAGATCAACCTGGTTGGCAAAGGCCCGGCCGGAGCCGGCGAGCTTCGCCCCCTCGCGCCATCCGCCCTGCTCGAAGCTTTCGTACAGTCCTTGGAGCTCCGCTCGCGCTTGCGCATTGATGTGATGAATGCGGACCCACGGCGGATTGCCGATGACGAGATCGAAGCCGCCATCTGCTGCGACGTCCGCGAAATGCACATTGAAAGAGAAGGGCATAGCGGCACCCGCCTTCAACCGTCGCACCCGGGATGCGGCAGCCCTCTCGGTCGCGCGGAGCGCCCGAAGGCCGTCAAACGTTCGCGCACCGGTGGCACGTTGGCCGAACAAATCCGGCGATCTGGCCGCGATAACGAGCTCGCGTCGCTTTTGCCGCAGCTGCAACCGCTGCCTCTCCAGGTCGTCAATCGCGCCCTGCCGTTCAGCGCGATCCAGCTGAATAGCGAGACCCTTCTTCCGGGCACCGACCGCACGGGTGTATCTGTTTCTCAACACTGCGAACCGTTTTCCCCGTGTGTCGCCCATCCTGGGAACCAACGCTCCTCCAAGGAGTGAGTCACCGACACGGATCTGCCGGTCAAGATTTGGAAGAGGGAGCACGTGCATCGGGTCGGGATCGGTGCTGTCTATCACAATCGCCAGCCAAAGACGGAGCTGACATAGCCACACCGCCATCTGGTTGATGTCCACCCCGAAGATGGAAGCCGCGAGTGTTCTCCGTCGTATGGAGGCCGAAGTGCCGGTTTCGCCGAGGCGCAGGCGGAGCTCGGCAAGTCGCTCGAGAGCGTGGACGAGAAATGCGCCGGATCCGCACGCCGGGTCGAGGATGCGAAGCGTTTGAATCCGTGTGAGCAAGACACCGCGTGAGCCCGGATCCGGAGTGTCTCCTTCGGACAACAATGCGCGAAGCACCACGTGATCGACAGCTGGGGAGAGTGCCGCGACCAGCGCGGACTCCGTAACGTGCTCGACGAGCTTTTGCGGAGTGTAGAACGCACCCTCGGCCTTCCTCTCGGTGGAAGCCATCAGTGCTTCGAACGACTTCCCCAGAATCTCCGGATCTATAGCGGTCTCCGACCAAAGTCCGCTGTCCTCCCGCGAGCTGAACCGGAATGACGTCAGTATGCGCGAGAAGACTTCGCTGAACGCCTCATCCGCAAAACCTGCGTGAGGGAAAGTGCTTTCGAGAAAAGTGCGCGTGAACAAGCCGCCGTTCAGGAACGGGATCTTCCCGAACACGCGAGCTCGATCTGCCCGGCGTGCCATTCGCGTGTTGAGCGTTCCGAAGAAAAGCGGGTGTAGGACACGACGGTGATAGCCACCCCCACCGGCCATGCAGCGGCCAAATTGGTTCGCCAGGAAATCGAAGTCGCCGGCGAGCCACCCTTTGGTTTCAAGAAATGAGAGAAAGAGGAGTCGGGAAATCGTAAGGAGCGCCAGCTCGCGTCGCTCGACGCCGGTCATTGGAGGCGGGAGTTGCGGAGCGATGTCATCCACTACTTCCCTAAGCGTGCGGAAGAAACGACGCGTGATAGCCTCCCGCCCGAGCAGCTCGATCCACCGTATATGCGTCAGGATGTCGGACGCGGAACGCGCTGCGGCCAGCGCACATAGCGTGTCGGCATCGCTGTCGAGTATCCGACCTGTCGCTGCGATCAGCGCGACGACCCGCGGCCGTCGCTCGGTGTCCTGCCAGCACGCGATCGAGAATTCGGCAAGTGTGCGTTGAACTGTGAACACTACCCAGAGCAGGTGTGGAACCCGAGATGCGAGAGAGCGAGAGAGATGGAGGACCACCTCTCGCGTTGTCGCGGCACCTTCGACTTCAACGACCAGAGCTCGAACAGCCCCCGTGCCGCGTGAGATGCTGGCTGATTTCACCGACTCGGGAAGTCCCAGCTCACAGCGTGCCGCGTCGTCTAGGGGAAGCACCGGTGCGTCGAATCCAAGCAATTCGAGAATTGGTACGACGCCGGAGGTTCCGGTGGCGTGTGAAATGAGCTTGGCGGCGTTCGTGATCGCGTCCACGCGGGACGGTACCCGGGGGAGCGCATATTGAACCCATCGTTCGGTCGCGGATTACGGCGAATCCGCGCGGATCGCCGCGCGCGTGCCATTTTGTTTTCGTAAATGGTAGTTTTCGTACTGTAGCATTGGCACGAAATACATACTTACTACGGGATCCCCATCCTTCCACCGCCGCTAAAACAGAATTCGCGCGTCGCGCTGGTTTCTCCCGCCGGGCCCGCTACCGCTGAAGAGCTCCAGCGCTCCGCCGAGAACGCTCGCTCGCTCGGATGGGAGCCCGTCACCGGTCAGCACGCCGGCAAAAAACATTTCGGCTACCTCGCCGGCGAAGACGCGCACCGCCTCGAAGATCTCAACGACGCGTTCCGCGATTCCACCATTGACGGCGTCTGGTGCGTCCGCGGCGGCTACGGCGCGATGCGTCTCATCCAACAGCTCGACTACGACGCGCTTGAGAAGAATCCGAAAACGATCATCGGTTATTCCGACATCACCGCCCTCCACTCGGCGGTCTACAACAAAACAGGGCTCGTCACTTTCCACGGCCCCACCGCGCGCGAAACGCTCACCGATTTCTCACGCGCCTCTCTAATGAAAGCGGTCGCCGAGCGCAGCGATCCGTGCGGTGTCGCCACCAATGGGCGTGAGATCGTGGCCGGCCGCGCCGAGGGACGGCTCGCGGGTGGAAACCTCTCCACTATGGTAGCTCTCGTCGGCACGCCGTACGCCACGCAGCTCGACGGCGCCATCCTCATCCTCGAAGACGTCAACGAGACGCTCTACCGCGTGGATAGAATGCTGCACCAGCTTCTCCTTGCCGGCTCGCTCAAAGGCTGCAGGGGAATCGCGTTCGGCGATTTCACCGGCGCCGAGGAGGAAGGGAAGACGGAGGGACTCGACGCGCTGGTTGGAATGTTCGCCAAGCAGCTCCGCGTGCCCTGTCTGGGCGGAATTCCAGTCGGCCACATCCCCGACCAGTGGACGATACCATTCGGCGCTGGCGCGACGCTCGACACCGCGAAGCGCAGCATAAACGTCACATTCAAAGAGGCGTCACGATGACGTACAAGACGGGAGCTGAGATCACTGAAGAGGCGAAGGCGCAGATTCGCGAGGTGACGCCGGCGGATGTGAAAGCGCTGCTCGACAGCAAAGAAGATGTCGTCTACCTCGATGTGCGCGAGCCCAACGAATGGAACCTCGGCCGCATTCCCGGCGCGGTGCACCTTCCGCGCGGGAATCTGGAGAGCAAGCTCGAGGGAATGGCGGATCGTTCGCGGAAGATCGTCGTTTACTGCGCGCGCGGAAATCGTTCCGCACTCGCCGCGCTGACAATGAAGCAGATGGGTTATGACAGCGTCACATCTATGAGCGGTGGTTTCCAGGCGTGGCCC
>JBKJHG010000207.1:0-3313 GCA_046599115.1 Gemmatimonadaceae bacterium | reverse complement strand
CCAGCGCCCGCACATTGAAGGACGCGCTCCAGGGCGCCGATGTGTTCGTCGGCCTCTCTGTAAAGGGTGCCGTTACCGGCGATATGCTCGAGAAGATGGCGGAGAAGCCTATCATCTTCGCGAGCATATCGCCGGTAACGGCGCCCTTTACGGAGAGACCGACGAACACATCGGCGCCCTGGAGCGCGTCTTTCAAAGTGCGGGCGCTGGTCTCGTTGGCGAACTTTGCCTTGTAGCGGTCCATCTTCTCGGTGCGGCCGGCATAGATCACACCCTTTGTGTCGCAGAGGAGAATGTTCTCGCGCTTCGCGCCCAGCCGCACGTAATGCTCGGCCGTAGCGATAGCCGCGGCGCCGGCGCCGGAGAAGACGACGCGAATGTCCGCGATGTCTTTCTCGACGATCTCGAGCGCGTTGATGAGCGCGGCGCCGGAGATGATGGCGGTGCCGTGCTGGTCGTCGTGGAAGACGGGAATCTTCAGAGTCTCGCGCAGCTTCTCTTCTATATAGAAGCAGTCCGGGGCGCGGATGTCCTCGAGATTGATGCCGCCAACGGTGGGCTCGAGGAGCTGGCAGAAGCGGATCACGTCGTCGGGATCTTCGGAGCCCACCTCGAGGTCGAAGACGTCGAGATCGGAGAACTGCTTGAAGAGATTCGCCTTGCCTTCCATCACCGGCTTGCCGGCGAGAGCGCCGATGTTGCCAAGCCCAAGAACTGCGGTGCCGTTACTGACGACGGCGACGAGGTTACCCTTCGCCGTATACTTGTAGGCGTCCTCGGGATTCTTCTCGATTTCGAGGCAGGGTTCGGCGACGCCGGGGGAGTACGCGAGGGCCAGGTCGCGCTGATTGGTGAGCGGCTTGGTCGGAACGACCGCGATTTTTCCGGGGCGGCCCTGCGAATGGTAGTTGAGTGCGTCTTCGCGCTTCATTGAACGTTGAAAGTTGACGGATTCGAGGGGTGGGGGCTACCCTCGCGGCGGATAAAGGCGCGAATTACTGGCGGGGATTTTCGCAGCTACCTACATTCGCGGTTAATGCGCCGACCGTTCGCAATCCGGGTCGCTCCGGTTCTGCTCGCATTTTGCGCGACCGCTCTGCTGCCGAGCGCCCTTTTTGCGCACGCCGCGCTCCTGAAGTCGCGGCCTGCGCCGGGATCCGTTCTCCTGTCGAGCCCGCCGGAGATCCGCCTCACCTTCAGCGAGGAAGTTCTTCCGGGGCTGTCCAGTCTGACTCTGGTGCAGACGGACGGCAACGAGGTGGATCTGAGGGGCGCGAACGACTCGCACGACACTCACGTTCTGACGGCGGTGCTGCCCGTGCTTCCTCCGGGCGGCTACTTCGTGAAATGGAAAGTGACATCTGCCGACGGGCATCCCGCTTCAGGCAGCTACTCGTTCGTGGTGGCGTCGCCTGCCGCAGCGTCATCGACTCCGGTGATAGCCGGCAATATGGGTGACCGCGAGGCGATGGCGTTTCCGGTCGTCGCTTCGCTTCTTCGTGGGATCGGCTTGTCGGCGCTGCTCGCTCTCACTGGAATGCTTGCCTTTCTCCGGCGCGCGGACGGGGATCGCGGCCCTTCGGTCCGCCCGATAATTCAGATTGTCGGAGCGACGGCGGCGATCGCGCTGTTCCTCCATCTCTTCTTCTGGATGCGCTACGTCGACGCGCCGAGCTGGCGGGCGACGCTCAATTCTGGCCCGGGGAGACTCGAGCAGTTTCGCTTCCTGTTCAGCCTGCTGCTGTTGATCTCGGTGCTTGCTGCGTCGAAGCGCTCACTGAGTCTCGTTTTCGGAGCGGCGGCAATCGTGACGAGTGGGCTCATCGGTCATCCCGGGAGTGTCCGGCCGCTGCTCTCGATTCCGCTGATGGTCGTTCACCTCGGCGCGGCATCCGTCTGGCTCGGGGGAGTGTTGTGGTTGGCGATGCAGCGATCGGAGCCGCCGGTAAGGATCGCCATTGAAGCTGGCCGAGTGTCGAATGCGGCACTCATCGCAGCGATAGTAGTGACCCTCACCGGTGTCGTCGAGACGCTGATTCTTCTGCCGAGTCTATCCGACGTTTATTCGACGACGTACGGCGGATTAATTCTTGGGAAGGTGGTCGGTCTCGCCGTCCTCGTCGCGTTCGGGGCGTATCACCGGCTCCGGGGCTTGCCGGGTCTCGCCGCTGACAGCAGTTTCGATATGACACCGGTTCTACGATATGAGATCACCGTCATGGTGACTGTCGTGATGATCGCAGGTTTTCTCGCCCATACGCCTCTGCCACGATGAAAATTGCGCTGACTATTGCGTTGGGATTTGCGGTAATAGCGATACCGATACGGGCCGGTGCGCACGCGGTTGTGTATCCTGCGACGTCGGCCCCCAACGCGTTCGAGAAATATGTGCTGCGAGTTCCGAATGAGCGCGACGTCGCGACGACGCGAATCGAGATCCGGTTCCCACGCTCGGCGCGGGTGATTTCCTTCGGCGACGTTCCCGGGTGGTTGCTCGAGGTGGTCACCGATTCGGCGAAGCACGTCACCGGTGCGGTTTGGACCGGATCGCTCGCCCCGCAACATTTCGTCGAGCTCCCGTTCATCGCGGTCAATCCGGCGAATTCAGTGAAACTGGTGTGGCCGGTTTTCCAGACGTACTCCAGCGGCGGGAGAGTGGATTGGACGGGACACGACGATGCGAAGCAGCCGGCGGCTACGACGCTGGTGGCCCCGCCGCCGCGCGGCGGATTGGGGGTGACGCTCGCTCTCTGGGTTTGCCTCGGTGCCCTGCTGCTCGCGGTGGCGGGGCTCGTGCTCGCGCTCCGGCCCGAGCACCAGAAGAGCGGATTTCATCCCGGCGCTTGAGCGCTAGGCGGGCGTTACGATCAGCTTTCCCCGAATCATCCGCATTCCGCAGGTGAACGCGAACTCTCCCGCTTCCTTCGGCGTAAACTCGATCGACGTCGTCTTGAAGGCGGGAAGGGCGCGGCTGATTCCGAAATCCCCGAACACCACTTCTTCGCTGCACGAATTGGTTTCGTCGCGATAGAAGTCGAGCCTCAGTGGCACTCCCTGCTTGACTTCGATCACATCGGGTGAGTAGGCGCCCTTCACGGTAATCTTCACCGTTTGAATCCCCGGGCCGGCGAGTGTCGCCATCGTCCGCTTTTTCGGTCCGAAGAAATACCAGAGCGTGAGCGCGATGAGGATCACTCCCCAACCGACGACCGCAATTCCTGTCGAATCCATTCGAGCTCCGGTGCTAAACGTGAACGGCGGTGGCGGACATTCGCGGCTTGAAACGGCGCAGGCGCAGACTGTTGGTCACGAC
>JBKJHG010000131.1:0-6944 GCA_046599115.1 Gemmatimonadaceae bacterium | reverse complement strand
GCGACGACGGGTCCGGCGATCGGGCCGCGTCCCACTTCATCTACGCCGGCGAGGAGCGGGCCTTTGAGCGCGCGGAGATCGCGCTCGATTGGAGTCCATCTTTTCCACCGCGGCTGGGCGCCGCGGGGTTTCGGAATGTGTGGAAGCGTTTCCGTGAATTCTTCGACCGGATCAGGCCCGCTTTCTTGTGACGGCTCCTGCATCCTGGTCGAAGATCCGGAAGTGAGGGAGTGTTACGCCTCTGCGCCCGGCACCACGACCTTCACCTTGCGCTCCTTGATGCGCGTGGCTTTTCCGGTCAGGTGACGGAGGTAGTACAGCTTCGCTCGGCGGACGCGTCCGCGGCGGACGACGGTGACGTCGGAAAGCATCGGGCTGTGCACCGGAAAAATACGCTCTACGCCGATGCCGCTGGAAATCTTTCGCACAGTGAAGGTCTCGCTGACACCGGATCCACGCCGGCCGAGGCAAACACCTTCGAACGCCTGCAGACGCTCCTTTTCGCCTTCACGGACGCGAACATTGACGCGAAGGGTATCTCCCGCACGGAACGGGGGAATGTCGTTACGGAGCCACTGCTTCTGGGTTTCGGAGAATGGATGCATATCAAGCTCTGGCCTGTAGTTACGGCCGTTCGGGGCGAAAGAAATGGGACTGTCTTCTATAGCCTTGGAAAGTAACGGTATATTGCCTCGAACGCCAGATATCGGCCCCGAGGCAGCAATCAACCGAGACCAGTCGTAAATACCTTATGACCTTTCCCCGGTTTGCCCGGAAGCTGGCTCGCGCGGGCTGCATCTCCGTCCTCGCCGCCACCCTCCTCCAGTGCTCCCTCGCCGGCCGGAACCCGGGCACCGCCGAGCAGACGATCATCGTCGATGGCGTCGTCCGCCATTACAGCCTGCACCTGCCAAAGAGCTACCAGTACCGCCACGGACCGGTGCCGTTGATGGTTTTGCTCCACGGTCACGGATCGTCCGGCGTGAAGATCGAGCGATCGACCGGAATGAGCGACAAGGCCGATAAGGAGACGTTTATTGCCGTATATCCGGATGCCCTCGGCCAGCCGAGCGGATGGCAGGTGTTCGACGATTCATCCGGCCACAACGCCGACGTCGCTTTCATCAGTCAGCTGATTGATACGCTGGAAAAACTTTACGCGGTGGACTCGAAGCGCATCTACATCGCCGGCCACTCCAACGGCGGAATGATGGCATACCGTCTTGGCATCTCACTCGACAACAAGGTTGCAGGCATCGGGGTCTCCGCCGGCCTTCTGGGAAAGTACCTCGTGGCTGATTCGAGTTCTTCACCCGTCACACTCGTCGCATTTCACGGGAAATCGGACACCGTCGTTCCGTACGACGCCTCTGAAGGGGATATGAATTATCGTCGCGATTATTTGTCGGCGCCGGCCTCTGTCTCCGTGTATGCGAAGCACGACGGTTGCGACAGTGCTTCGGAGACGACGAAGTCGAACGGAAATGTCGTCGAAGAGAACTACACCGGCTGCGACGCAGGATCGGCGGTCGTCTTCGTGACGATCAACAATCTCTCGCACAAATGGCCGGGCGATCGGCACGGACTGGGGATGATCCTCGATCACGCCGATGTGATCGCCACGAACGTTATGTGGGATGTCTTCCGGAGACACCCGAAACTTTAGCTGCTCGAGTCCTTGCGCCGGGTGGTGAGACGTTCACCTTCAGCGCGGCGCCAGTCTTCGATCTTCTTGTGATCGCCGGAGAGCAGAACGTCGGGAACCTTGTGGCCGCGAAACTCCGGCGGCCGAGTATAGCTCGGCGCGCTAAGCCCCCTGCCATAGAATGAATCGCCGCGGGCGCTATCGAGGTCCGACATCGCGCCCGGAAGCAGACGCACTGTCGCATCGATCACCGCCAGCGCGGCGGGCTCGCCGCCGCTGAGCACGAAATCGCCGAGCGAGAGCTCTTCGGTGGCGAGATGATCGGCCACGCGCTGATCAATGTCCTTGTAGTGACCGCAGAGCAGCGTCAGCTCTTCGCCCTCTGAAAACCTCTCCGCGTCCGCGTGCGCGAATGGACGGCCGCGCGGGGAGAGCAGTACGATCGGCGCCTTGGCACCGATCGCTTCCACCGCTTCGAAAAAGGGATCCGGCTTCATCACCATTCCCGGGCCGCCGCCGTACGGAGCGTCGTCAACGGTGCGATGCCTGTCGTGGGTGAAATCCCTCAGGTCAACCAGATTGTAGGTGACGCTCCCCACCGCCGCAGCCCTCGACGGAATGCTGAGACCGAGCGGCCCGGTGAAGAATTCCGGAAAAATCGTGATCACATTAATGCGGAGTGGCATCAGTCGAGCAGCCCGGTCTTTTCGTCGAATACAATCGTGCGGCGAGATAAATCAGTATGCAGCACCATCCCCGCCTGATAAGGAATCAGCACGCTTCCTTTGGCCGAGTTCACGTCGAGCATTATCCCCTGCGGCAGCTCGTAGAAGGTCGTCACCTCACCGACGCGCGCGCCCGCTTCCGTCTCGACCGTCATTCCGATTAAATCGTGGAGGTACACTTCGCCTTCCTTCGGCGCCGGCAGCTCAGTGAACGGAACGAGCAGATATCGTCCGCGCCAGAGCTCGGCGCTGTTGCGGTCGCCAAGCTCCTGGAACTGTACGAGGAGTCCGCCCTTGTGAAAGCGGAGTGAATCCACTGTGAGAGTCGGTGGGTTGTCCGCCGCCGCGGGAAGCTCACCATTGGAGTCGCCCCCAAAAACACGACTGCCGGGCGCGAAGAGCACGTCCGGCGAATCTGTGAGCGGCTCGATAAGAACTTCGCCGCGAACTCCCTGCGCCTTGCGAACCAGCCCGACCAGAGCGTAGTCGGGCTGCACGGCGTTAGCCGGCGGCTTCCTCACCCGATTTTTCGGAGATGGGAACGGCCTTCGCGCTGAGCGTTCTGCCCAGTCGCGTCTCGTGACGGCGCTTCAGAACACCAGCCTTCCGGAGAAGCGATCTCGCCGTGTCGGTCGGCTGTGCGCCGACACCGAGCCAGTAGTTCGCGCGCTCTTCGTTGACTTGGAGTCCGCCCTGACCGCCCTTCTCGCGCGGGGTGTACTGGCCGATGATCTCGATGAACTTTCCATCGCGGGGACTCTGCGAATCGGCAATGATGATGCGGTATGAAGGTGCCTTTTTCCGCCCGACTCGGCGGAGACGAATCTTTACCATTGTAGCGGTCTCCAAGAGATTTGTGCGTCAACGAGAGGTGTATTCCGTTCCTCTCTCCGGGCTCCTCGCGTCACCGGCAATTCCGGCGCGCACCCGGGTGGTGCATTCCCGCACGTTCAGCGGGAGAGATAAATGTAATAGGTTGGGGAACCCGTTTCGGCCGTCTGGGGTTGATGTCGGTGCCAACTCATCCCACCAGCCCTCGCAACCCGTAGATTCGCCCTATCCGTCTCCTAAACACCCTTGGAAGGAATAATGCTCAAACCCATTGGCTGGATCGGCGTTGCACTGTTCGTTGCTGGCGGGATAGTCCTCGCCATGCGCGGAATCAGCTATACGAAAGATAGACAGACGATGGAGATGGGACCCGTGTCCGTCTCTGCCGAGCAGAAGGGATTCGTCCCGCCGTACGTAGGCTTCGGACTCCTCGTCGTGGGCGCAGCGCTGATCTTTACCGGGCGCCGAAAAGGCTCCTGAGCCCGAGAATCGTCCAGGCAATCGATGCCCACCATCCGCCTCGCCAACGAATCCGACGCGCCGGCGATGAGCGCCCTCGTCGCTCAGCTCGGGTATCCGGCGCCGGCCGAGGTCATCCCTAGCCGCATTACGAACATCGGAAAGTCGGGCGATGCGGCGGTTTATGTCACTGAGGATTCCGATGGAAATGTGGTAGGGATGATGGCAACCCAGCTGCTGTGGACGATTCACATCGATCCTCCGCTGGCGTGGCTTACAGCGCTTGTCGTCCTTGAATCGGCGCGGGGAAGAGGCATCGGCTCGCTACTGCTCGGTCACGCCGAGGAGTGGGCGCGGCAAAAGGGCGCGCAAAAGATTTCCCTCTCCACTGCACTTCACCGCGAAGAAACGCACGTCTTCTACGACAACCGCGCCTACGAGCGCTCGGGGATGCGCTTCACGAAAAAACTTGGCGAAGGCTGACCCCTCGGTTGTAGTTTGGGGGCGATTTTCCGGCCTAAGGAGATTGCCCTGAACCGTATTCGCCTCCCGATTCTGCTCGCAGTCATCGCGTCCGCCTGTGGCGGCAGCGGCGGCGAAGGATCTAAATGCACCGGATGCGATACGCCGACTGCGCCCCAGCCTCTGCAGCCGGTCGCGTGGGTGGACGGAACTTGGACGCAGCCGGTTCCCTCGAGCGGGTCACCGGTGCGTCTCGGTCTGCCGGTTCCTCTCGGAGCGATCGATCTCGGCGCGAACGGCGGCTTCGGCGCATTCGGCGCGCACCAGGGCGGCCACGTCGAAGGACTCAACCACATCTGGATCCCGACGAGCATTCGCACTATCCGCAGCTGGGCGAATGGCACCGTGACGAAGATCGAGGACGAGGGGCCGCGCTCCGCCGGCAGCAGCGTCCACGAATACTTCATCACCATTGACTATGGTCAGGGCCTCGTCGGGAAGCACATCGACGTTGATGTCCCCAAAGTCGTCGTCGGCCAGACGGTCAAGGAAGGCGACATCGTCGCCGACGCGCCGAGCGCCGAGTTTTATCTGATCGACAACCGGCGCTCCGACGGCGAGCGAACCGGCGCAAGCACCGGATCACCCGTCTCGCCGTTCGACTATTTGCGTGACGACCTGAAGGCCGCGGTCGTGAGCCGCTATGTCAACGAAGTGGTGAATCCATTCTTCACTGCCGGAAAAGCTGTCGGCACCGATCGCCCGTGGGAGCCGCTCCTGACGAACAAGATGCTCTACCACAACGAGCACAAGGGTACGATCGTCGGCGAGTGGATAATGATTAGCAAGACGTGGACGACGGTTGATCCAGTCTATTACGACGTGATGGCAATCTTCGACGTCACCAACTCGTACGGTCACTTCCAGAAGGTGGAGATGGAAGACCACGACTGGTCGCTAACCGGCAACAAGAACCACATCACCGGTAGCTGGCAGGGTGATGCGCCGGGCCGGCTCATTCTCACGCTCGAACGCGGCGCGCCGTACTACGCGCTCTACACCGTGGACGAATCGAGCGGGCGTGCACGACTGACTCTTCAGATGCAGCTCGGCTCTTATCCGGCAGCGATCACCTCGAGCGCGGCGGTCTATACCGAGCGCGCGCCAGTGTACCTGGGCCTCGACGCGCAGCTGCTGGGTATCGTGCGCTAGCTCTTTTCTACTCGTCGAGCGCGGTGACGGAGACGTCAGCGGCTCCGTCGGAGCCATAGCGAACGTCCACCTGCCACGGCTGGCAGCAGACTTCGCAATCCTCGACATACTGCTGGACGGATCCGCTCCCCGGATCGAGCGCGATCTCCACCTGCTCGCTGCAATAGGGACAAACGACGGTGGCGTCGCGGGTGGCGCGGCCGTCACCGAGCGGAAAGTCCTCGTCAAGCCCGCCGTCGAGGTCGAGATCGTCGTCTTCGTGCATCCCTCAACATAGCGGGGAGCATTTGCACGGGTGTAAGATCAAGCCGTGAGAATCTCAATGATCTTCCCCGCTGTCGTCCTGCTCTCCGCGTGCGGCGTGCCGGCGCGTTATCCCTTGAGTGCCGGCGAGGGCCCTCACCCGGTGATTCCATCACCGACGACTTCGCTGATTCCGCAGGTGAATTACGTGAAGGGCAAGGGATGGCCCGCCGGAATGAAGCCGGTCCCAGCGAAGGGGATGAGCGTCGTCGCCTTTGCCAGCGGTCTCGACCATCCGCGGTGGGTCTACGTTCTTCCCAACGGTGACGTGCTCATCGCTGAGACGAACGCTCCCAAGCGCCCCGAAAACAATCCCGGCATCAAGGGATGGTTCACCAAGTATTTCACCAAGCGCGCCGGCGGCGCGGTGCCGAGCGCGAATCGCATCACACTGCTCCGCGACACGAATGGAGATGGAATCGCGGACGTGCGGAGCGTATTCCTGTCCGGGCTTACGTCACCGTTCGGGATGACGCTCGTGGGAAACACCCTCTACGTCGCGAACACGGACGCGGTGGTGAAATTCCCGTACGTCGAAGGCGAGACGCAGATCACCGCTCCCGGCATCAAAGTCGTCGATCTACCCGCCGGCCGTATCAATCATCACTGGACCAAGAACGTCATCGCCAGCAAGGATGGAACGGAGCTCTACGTCGCCGTCGGCTCTAACAGCAACGCTGCCGAGTTCGGTATCGATCGAGAAATGGACCGCGCCGCCATTTGGGAAGTCGATGCCGCGACCGGTGCTCATCGCATTTTCGCCAGCGGACTGCGCAATCCCGTCGGACTCGCGTGGGTGCCCGAGACGGGCGCGCTCTGGGTGGCGGTCAACGAGCGCGACGAGCTCGGAAGCGATCTTGTCCCCGATTATATGACGGCGGTGAAAGACGGCGCGTTCTACGGATTCCCGTTCAGCTACTACGGCAAGCACGTCGACAGGCGCGTGAAGCCGTACAACCCCGATCTCGTCGCGAAGGCAATCGTGCCCGACTATGCGCTCGGTGCGCACACTGCATCGCTCGGCCTCGCCTACACCGATGGGAATTTGCTCCCGCCGCAATTCGCCCGCGGGATGTTCGTCGGCCAGCACGGATCGTGGAACCGCCTGCCGCGCAGCGGCTACCGAGTGATTTACGTTCCCTTCGCCAACGGAGTTCCGTCGGGCGGACCGATCGAAGTGCTCGCCGGTTTCGTCAAGGACAACGGTGACGCGCTCGGCAGACCTGTTGGAGTCGCTATCGACAAGCGCGGCGGACTGCTCGTCGTGGATGATGTCGGCAACTCGGTGTGGCGCGTGACGGCGAGCC
>JBKJHG010000071.1:0-5949 GCA_046599115.1 Gemmatimonadaceae bacterium | reverse complement strand
CTCGGCGGGACAGACCGACACGCCGACGTTCGTCGCCGGTCTCTATCGCTCGCAGATCGTGTGGACGCTCGCCGGCGTCCTCATCGCATACGGCGTGAGTCGCTCATCGGTGCGGTTCATCGAGTGGCTGACATTCCCGCTCTATCTTTTCTCTACCGCTCTCCTCGGGCTCACGCTCGTCATTGGAAAGGGAGCGGGAACTGCCGCGAGCACAAAGAGCTGGCTTGCCATCGGTAGTCACCGGCTCGGTCAGCCTTCGGAGATCGCAAAGGTCACTGTGGTGCTGATGCTTGCGCGCGTTCTCGCCGCGCGCCGCGACTCGCCAAGATCGCTCCTCGACCTTTGGAAGCCGGCCCTGGTCGTCGGTATTCCGTGGCTGATCATTATGCTCCAGCCCGATCTCGGAACCGGAATCGTTTTCATTGGAATTTTTTTCGGAATGCTGTACTGGTCCGGAGTGGCCTGGCCGCTGCTGATTCTCCTCGGCAGCCCGGCGGTGAGCCTGGTGCTCTCGTTCAGCACGGGACTTTGGGGGGCGTGGTTCTTCATACTTGTGGCGCTTGTACTTTGGTATAGGCCGTACCTCGTGGAAGGGATAGTTCTGATGATGGCTAACGTGGCCACCGGTGTCGTCGCGCCGCTCCTCTGGGAGAAACTCGCGCCGTACCAGCAGAACCGCCTCAAGGTCTTTCTCGATCCGTCGGCCGATCCGCGCGCGTCCGGTTATCACGTCATTCAGTCGAAGGTTGCCATCGGCTCGGGTGGATGGTTCGGAAAGGGCTTCACACTGGGAACGCAGAAGCGCCTCGCCTTCCTCCCCGAGCAGCACACCGATTTCATCTTCTCGGTCGTCGGAGAGGAGCTGGGATTCCTCGGCGTGACGGTTGCGCTGACGCTCTTCCTGTGGCTGTTCTTCCGCATTACGCAGATCTCGCAGCGCGCGAATGATTCGTACAGCAGCCTGGTCGCGTTCGGGCTGATGACGAGCTGGTTCGTGCACGTCCTGGTCAATGTCGGGATGACTTTGAACCTGATGCCGATCACCGGAATTCCGCTTCCTTTTTTCAGCTACGGTGGATCGTTCATGCTCGCCAGCTGGCTCGCCGTAGGCGTGTTGATGCGTATTTCAGGCGAGGGAAGGGGTCAAACCAAGGTACGGGCGTAGCCGAGAGCGGGTAAATTTCCAGAATGGCCTGGTTCAGGAAGGAAAAGAAGGCGAGACTGCCGCGGCGCGAGAAGCACGAGATCCCGCCCGATGCGTGGGAGAAGTGCGAGATCTGCGGCCACACCGACATCCGCGAGAATTTCGAGCGCAATCTCAACGTTTGCCCGAACTGCGGCCATCACCGCCGCATCCGCGCCATCGAGTACGCCAACATCCTGCTCGATGAAGGGACGCTGGAGGAGACGGAGATGGACATTCGCTCCACCGACCCGCTCGGCTTTCCCGATTACACCGCGCGCCTCAAGAAAGCGACGAGCTCAGCCGGCGAGGGCGACGCGATTCTCACCTTCACGGGAAAGCTGGGCGAGATGCCGGTTTGCCTCGGCGTGATGGATTTCGCCTTTATGGGCGGGTCGATGGGCTCTGTCGTCGGCGAGAAAATCGCCCGCCTCGGCCAGCTTTCGCTGGAGAAGAAGTATCCGCTTATCATCATCGCCGCCTCCGGCGGCGCGAGAATGCAGGAAGGAGTTCTCTCGCTGATGCAGATGGCGAAATCAGCGGCGATGCTCTCACAGCTCTCCGAGCGCAGAGTGCCGTTCATCTCCATCCTGACCAATCCGACCACCGGCGGCGTGAGCGCGAGCTATGCGATGCTCGGCGACGCGATCATCGCCGAGCCAGGCGCCGTGATCGGATTCGCAGGCCCGCGCGTGATCAAGCAGACGATCGGCCAGGAGCTGCCGGAGGGATTCCAGACCGCCGAGTTCCTGCTCGAGCACGGAATCGTGGATGTCGTTTCTCCCCGCAAGGAGCTGAAGCAGACGGTGGGACAGCTGCTCCGGCATATGACGGGCAAGGCCGCCGCCACCGGCTGGTCAACCGCCTGACGCACGGTTATCGCTCGGCGATAGACGCTCTCTTCGCACGCACGACCAGCGGTACAAAGTTCGGCCTGGAGAGAACGCAGCAGCTGCTCGAAAGCCTCGGCGATCCGCAGCGGCGGATGCGCTCGATACACGTCGCGGGAACCAACGGAAAGGGAAGCGTCGTCGCGATGTGCGACGCAATGCTCCGGTCGTGCGGAAACAAGATCGGCCGATACACGTCGCCGCATCTCATCGATTTCCGTGAGCGGGTGCTCGTCAACGGCGTGCCCATATCCGAGCAGCAGGTGCTCAAGTACCTGCAGCGGATGACGCAGCTGGCGGAAAAGATCGGCGCGACGTTCTTCGAGCTCACCACCGCGCTCGCATTCGCGTACTTCGACGACTGCGGCATTGACATCGCGATCATCGAGACCGGCCTCGGCGGGCGGCTCGATTCTACGAACGTCATCGTGCCGGTGGTCGCGACGGTCACATCCATTGGCCTCGATCACACCGATCTCCTCGGCGACACTCTCGAGCTGATCGCAGCGGAGAAAGCCGGGATTTTTAAAGCCGATGTACCGGCGGTGATCGGCGAGCGAAAGCCCGAGATCGCCTCACTTCTGCGCAACGCGGCCGTTCGGAGCGGCGCCGAGCCGATCCGGATGGTGGACCACGAGTATCACGTGTCCGACGTTCGCGTCACCGCCCAGGGAACGACGTTCGTCCTGGATACACCACTTGGCCTACGCAATCTGCGAACGAACCTGATCGGTTTTCATCAGGCACAGAACGCCGCGGTGGCAATCGCGACGGTTGGGGCGCCGGCTTGGGGATTCGAGCCGGACTGGAAAGAAATCGAGCAGGGCCTTGCCGCGACACACCTCCCCGGTCGTTTCCAATCGTCGGGCAGCTTCATCTTCGACGTGGCGCACAATCCGGACGCGGCGCGAACACTCGCGCAGACGATTGCCGCTGTCGCGCCGAAGCGTCCGCTCAACGCCGTGGTGGCGGTTTTATCGGACAAGAACTGGCGTGGCTTTTTGGACGAGATCGCCCCTCTCGTGGATAAACTTTTCGTTACCAACGCCCCGTCGGCGCCTCCCGATCGTAAGTGGGATTTCGCTGCGGCGGTCGAATATGCGGCGAAGCTTGGCGGCAAAAGCGAGGGAGAAACCGACCTGGAGGCGGCGCTCACCAAGGCGGCTGCCGGCGGGGCGACCGTACTCGTGACGGGCTCCTTCCACACCGTCGGCGACGCGATGTCGCGCTTGCAGGTATCTCCTTTCGCCGCATAGCTTTCCCGAATGTCACACGGACCATTGCCGGGATTTCGGGATTTCTATCCCGAGCAGCTAGCCGAGCGCAATTACATAACGGGAATCTGGCGCGAGGTAGCGCGCCGATTCGCGTTCGTCGAGTACGACGGCCCTCCGCTGGAAAATCTCGAGCTTTACACCCGTAAGAGCGGCGACGAAATCGTCGGCCAGCTGTACAATTTCACGGACAAGGGCGACCGGGAAGTCGCGCTGCGTCCGGAGATGACGCCGACGCTGGCTCGTATGGTCGCCGAGCGCGCGAATGCGCTTCGCAAGCCCGTGCGGTGGTTCTCTATTCCACAGCTTTTCCGTTACGAGCGCCAGCAAAAGGGAAGGCTGCGCGAGCACTTCCAGCTCAACGTGGACATCATCGGCGAGCCGGGTCTTACTGCCGACGCGGAGCTCCTGGCTGTCGCTATCGAGATTATGCGCGCACTTGGCTTCGGACCGAAGGACGTTCGCGCGCGCGTCTCCGACAGGCGTCTTCTTAACGCGTTGCTCGCGTCCGCTGGAGTGAAGCCCGATCAACTTCCCGCGACGTACGCCGCGATTGACAAGCTGGGCCGCGAACCGCTCGATGTCACGCGCGAAAAGTGGGTGAAGGCGACCGGAAGCGCCGAGGTTGCCGGACGCCTGGAGCAGATGATTCTGATCAAGGATCTCGACACGCTGCGCGGCGAAAAGCTGAATGCAGACGCGCTCGAAGCGCTGGAGCGTATGGACGAGTATCTCCGCTTTCTCGAGGCGCTCGGCGTGCGCGATTGGGTGGATTTCGATCTCTCAATCGTGCGCGGACTGGCTTATTATACGGGGACGGTGTTCGAGATCTTCGACGCCAGCGGAGAGTTCCGCGCCATTTGCGGCGGCGGGCGGTACGACGATCTGCTCGAAGCGATCGGAGGGGTGTCACTTCCGGCACTCGGATTCGGGATGGGCGACGTGGTGATCGGGGAGCTGATGCGCTCCCGCGGCCTGATGCCGAAGCAATCGATCGGTCCGGACTATTGGATCGCCGCCGAAACTGAAGAGCTTCTCCCGCGGGTGATGGAAGTCGCAGCGAAGATTCGCGCAAAGGGCGCAAGCGCCGAGTACGCGCTGCGCCCGCAGACGCTGTCCCGACAGATGAAGACGGCGTCATCGGCTGGCGCTCGCGAGTTAGTGGTGATTGCGGCGGCTGACGCGCCGGTTGTGGTGAAGAGCCTCGCCGATGGAAACGAGCGAAAGCTGATGCTCGACGAGTTGATCGCTTCTCTTTGAACTGAAAATGGCCGACGAAAAAAAGCTCACTACCCGCGCCGCTGATTTCAGCGGCTGGTACAACGAAGTCGTTCTCCGCTCGGAGCTCGCCGACTATTCGCCGGTGCGCGGATGTATGGTCATTCGTCCGCGCGGGTACGGGATTTGGGAGCGGATGCAGCGCCAGCTCGACACGATGTTTAAGGACACCGGTCACGAGAATGCGTACTTCCCCCTCTTGATTCCGGAGAGCTTCCTGAAGAAGGAGGCGCAGCACATCGAGGGGTTCGCGCCCGAGCTCGCCGTCGTCACCCACGGCGGCGGTAAGGAGCTGGAAGAGCCGTTGGTGATTCGCCCGACTTCGGAGACGATCATCTACGCGATGTTCGCGAAGTGGGTGCAGAGCTACCGCGACCTGCCGCTGCTGATCAACCAGTGGGCGAACGTCGTCCGCTGGGAGATGCGCACGCGCCTGTTCCTGAGGACTACCGAGTTCCTCTGGCAGGAAGGCCACACCGCTCACGCGACGCTCGATGAAGCGGAAGAGGAAACGCGAAAGATGCTCGGCGTCTATCGCGATTTTATGGAAGGCTATATGGCGATGCCCGTCGTCACCGGGCTGAAGACCGATGCGGAGAAGTTCGCCGGCGCCGTGCGCACGTACGCGTGCGAGGCGATGATGCAAGACAACAAGGGGCTACAGGCGGGAACGTCGCACAATCTCGGTCAGAACTTTTCCAAGGCGTTCGAGCTCAAGTTCCAGACCGAGAGCGGAGGAACGGAGTTCGCCTGGAACACAAGCTGGGGCGTGTCCACACGAATGATCGGCGGGCTCGTGATGACGCACGGCGACGACAAGGGGCTGCAGATTCCGCCGCTCCTTGCCCCGATCGAGATTGTCATCGTCCCGATCTACAGGGCGGAGGAGGAGCGGGCGCGTGTTCTCGAGGCGGCGGAAAAGGTTCGCGCCGAGCTGCACGCGTGGGAGCGCCGCGCTCCGGGTAAGCTGCGCGTGCATCTCGATTCGCGAATCGGCATCAAGCCGGGCGCGAAGTATTACGAGTGGGAGCTCCGCGGCGTGCCGATCAGGATGGAGCTCGGTCCGCGCGACATCGAGAAGAATCAGGCGGTGCTCGTCCGCCGCGATACCGGAGTCAAGGCGACGGTGAGCCTCGAGTCCATCGGAGAGGATGTCGCCGACATGCTGCACGCGATTCAGGACGCGATGCTCATCGCCGCCCGCGAGCGACGTGAAATGAACAGCTATCGCGGCGAGATCACGTACGATCGCTTCCGCGAGATTATGGAAGGTGAGGGCGGATTCGTGTACGCCGGCTGGTGCGGCGGAGCCGCGTGCGAAGCG
>JBKJHG010000199.1:0-14634 GCA_046599115.1 Gemmatimonadaceae bacterium | reverse complement strand
ACGATGTGGTTCATGTTCCGGACGAATCCGGTGAGTGCAACCATCATTACGTGCATCAGGACGAAAGCGACGAACGCGCACATGATGAGGAAGTGGAGCGACCGTCCGATCTGTCGGCCTCATTCTCGGCCTGCTCGGAATCGGCAGCGTCGTCCTGATCAACTTCCTCGCCAACCGGACGGCGTGGAAGCATCCCCGAGCCGTTCAGCACGCCTCCAAGGCGATCGTCAGCCCAGTTATGCGAGCGGTTCTTGATCAGTCCGCGCCGCAGGCCGAATTCCGCCGCGAGGATGTGTCGCCGTTCTTCTGGGTCAACGGCAATCTGCCGACCTCAGATGAATGGAAAGCCCTGGCCGCTGATGATTTCAAGAGCTATCGGCTCAAAGTATGTGGATTGGTAGAAAATCCCCTCGAGTTGTCGCTGGACGACCTGCACGCGCTTGGGGAAAAAACGCAGATAACGCTGCATCACTGCATTCAGGGTTGGTCAGGCATTGCGGAGTGGGGTGGATTGCCGCTGTCAGAAGTAATCATGTTGGCCCGGGCACGACCCAATGCCAAAGCAGTCGTTTTCTATTCGTTCGGGGAGGGCATCGACTTCAGAACGGGCATCGCCGACGGCCAGTATTACGACAGCCTCTCGATCAAGGACGCGTTGAATCCTCTCACGCTCCTGGCCTATGAAATGAATTACCAGCCGCTGAATCATCTTCACGGGGCCCCGTTGCGGCTGCGTGTCGAGAACCAACTCGGGTTCAAGATGGTGAAGTGGATTCAGGCGATCGAGTTGGTCGAGGATGTCAGTGGAATCAAAAAAGGTGAAGGCGGCTACGCCGAGGATAACGAATACTTCGGCGAGCTGGCGAGCATCTGACATCGCCTCAGTCGGGGGCAATGTTGCGGCTATTTCACGGAAAAATCGATAATGATCTCTCCCGACTCGCGCTTGACGTAATTGATGACGACCCGGTCACCGTACCGCTCTCCCAGCTGTTTGAGAAGCGGCAGCGGATCGTGATCATTGCAGAAGCGCATGGTATCGCCCGACTTGAGTGCATCGAGTGCCCCAAAGATCGCTGCATGCCGAAAGCGCTTGGCGATGCCGCGTGCATCGAAAGGGTACAAACGATCTTCCTGAAGGTGCAGATGAAGTTTGTTCATTGGATCAGCACCGGTTGATTCGAACGCGCCATTCTTCTGGGCCGTCGGCCTCGTACTCCCAGCTGAACGTATTCGGCTGCTCCGCGTCGAGCTGATAGCGCAATGGGAGCGGATCGTGGTCGTTGACAAGAAGGAGAGACTCACCGCTTACGAGCTCGTCCAGAGCGCGGAAGATAGCCGGGTGCTTGTCACGCGGGGGAATGACGCGAACATCGAGCTCGGTTGTTTGGTCAGTCATTGAATGATGTACTCCTGAGAAGTTGAAGGGTTGAATCACAACGCAGCGTCAGCGTTGTGGGTTGGCGACCCGTCGCGACGATCTTCACTTAAGCCGCCAGATGCGCACGAGCACACGGTCGGGAATCGACTCGTCTACATCGCACGCGTAGCCACGCTCAACGAGCATGGGAAGGAGGAATTGTGGAACTCGCGAATTGATCTGTACGAGTTGTGTATTGGGTGGCAATGTCTCGAGCGCTGCCAGAGTGCGGAGCATCGGCTCGGGCGGCAGGAGCCCGCGCACATCGAGCTCGACCACCGCCGAATCGATTAGCGGGACTGGATCGACAGCCGTATTTGCGTTGACTGCCTGCTCCGTGTGAGCCTGCTCGACGTCCGGCTTCCAGAACCATACCGACCAGTCATCCGGTGCGTGGGAGTGGGATTCGTGTACGAGGCCGCGTTTTGCAAGTACTGTGAAAAGAGGCGCGGGTTCAAAAATGGCGCGCAAGTGCAGAACTTCGTCGTCACGCAATGCGCCAACGGCCGCCATGATCTTCGAGAATGGCTCGCGACCAGCGCGCAGATCCTCACGGACGTCCACCTCGACAATCGGCGCGTTCGGCGGATGGATTAGACCAGCGTCGCCGGACTCCCCCGTGACTGTGACTGCGCTGAACTCCGCGACTTCCGTCGACGGGCCCGCAATCCCCAGAGCATCGTTGAGATCACGAACGAGCAACGCCGCAGGGATGCTCGCAATTCTGGCAGCTTCATCTATCGTCACGAGACGCCCCATGATTCGGCGCAGGCTCCGGTTGCGTAGCTTCGTAAAATGCGACGAGTGACGTACGAATACCTCGATCAGTGATTCGTCGCGCGCGATTACGTCGCTTACGCGGTCCGTGCGTGTGACGGGCAGAAGGTTGGTCTGAGCGCTCATTTGATTTTTACGCCGCCTCCGCGTGCGACCCGGATGATCTGACTGGCGAAGAGGGCAACACCACTCGCGAACAGCAAAGCTCCCATGCGCGTAACGAAGCTCGAGCCGGCACCGATCCCGCCTCCGAGAAGCGCAACTCCGCACGCCATTGCGGCGAGCTGAACGTGCGCAACGCGCGATGAGAACATGTCCGCCACGGTTGGAACGGGTTCTTTTCCCATCTTGTCGCGGTAGTGCACCGTCCATGCAAGCAGCGGCACGATCTTGTAGAAGAATCCCGTGACATAGAGCACGATCCCGCCAAGCAGGCCAATGGCGATATAAGCAGTAGCCAGCCGCGCGTGTCCGATGCCACCTGCGAGCACGAACGGTCCGAGAACGGCGGACGTGGCCAGAAAAACGAGCGCCGTCGCCGCGAACTGCATGCCGACGTCGACCCTTTTCCGGACTCGCTTCCGGTAGAATGAAAAGGCCTGGAAAATAAAGCACGCGACGCCAATCTCGAACGCAACGACACCGGTCCACGCAATAAAAATGCGGCCAGTCGCGAGGCCAAAACTGAGAGCGACTACGCCAACGCCGAGCGACGCAAGCGATCGCTTGGTCCACCGCGTGTCTGCGCCGTGCACGAGCAGAAACATCGGCAGAAGTCGATGTGAGACGCCGACGATCATCATCAGGGCCCAGCCGACGATCGCTACATGCAGGTGGATCGCCAGCACTCGTATTCGAGCTTCCGCGAGGAATCCCGTGTGAATGTTATGAAGGAGCACGATTCCGAGCACGAGCGTTGACAGGAGGAACACGAGCGCGACGCTCACGGCTGTCCATGTCTCGTCGCGCGACCGCGATTGCGGGAGCGACGATCCGATGTTGAAAACCGCGAGCACGATGCCGACCGCCACAAGGCCAATCCCCGTGTGGTGCAGAATCGTCGATGCTTCCGCCACGCCGCACGCAAAGAGTCCGGCACCTGGCGCGAATGTCCAGAAACTCACGTGACCAAGACGCGTTGACCGCAACGGGGCGGCGAGCGCCACAGGTAGTAGCTGGTAAAGCGCGCCGAAGATCGTCGTCGTGAGCCAGCCGAGCGTGAATAGATGCGTTATACCGGCGACATGCGGCGATCCGTACGTCCCCATCGCGAGATCGGGAGCGATCCATACCAGACCGATCGCGCCCGCGATCAAGTAAAGAATCGCAGCGCCGAAATGCTCGGCGGCCAGCCGCAACGAGCGGGTATTCGGCGTGGCTGCACCTGTGCTGATGCCCGCAGACACATTGATTCGAGGAGGAGTCACTTGTGTAGCGGTCACTGGGCGACCGCCGCGGCAACATGCTGCAAGCCTAGTGATTCGGCGACTGCGCGAGCGACGGCTGCGAACGCGACGCCTGAAGCGCTGTCGGGACGCGCGACGATCGTCGGAACCCCAGCGTCGCCCTCGACAATGACGGCTTCGTCAAACGGGATCTCGCCAAGGAATGGAATCGCCAGCTCGGCGGCAACCGTACGGCCGGCGCCATGTCCGAAGGCGCCGCACATGTTCTCGACAATGCCGAGCAGTGGAACGTCGAGTGACCGAAACATCCCTGCGGCTTTTTGCGCTTCGGCGAGCGAGACGCGTGACGGTTGCGTGACAATCACCGCACCCGACAGTGAAACGGACTGAGCAAGACTGAGTGGAACGTCGCCTGTACCCGGTGGCAGATCCACTACCAGCACGTCCAGCTCGGGCCATGCCACCCCGCGCGCGAACTGCTTGACTGCCTTCGATACCATTGGCCCGCGCCAGACGGCCGGCGATCCTTCGCCGAGAAAGAAACCGAAGCTGATTACGGGGATGCCGTGTGCCTCGAACGGCAGGATGTGTTTCTCGGGTGACATACGGACGCGCGCCGCGCCGTTCTCGATGCCGAGCAGGATCGGAAGACTCGGGCCGTAGATGTCAGCGTCGAGCAGCGCGGTTCTCAGTCCATCGCGCGCGAGTGCAAGCGCAAGATTCACCGCAACGGTGCTCTTTCCCACGCCGCCCTTTCCAGCCCCGACGGCGATCACAAACTGCGCACAGGCGAGGCGCACCTGTCCGGCCCACGGATCGCTCGTGCCGCGCCGAACCGGTTGGGCCGCCGCCGAAGGAGCCACGATCTCTACCGCAACACTTGTCGCGCCGAGCGGCGTTAGGGATGCGGTGATGCTGCTCTCGAGCAACGACGGGATGCTGGCGTCGTGCGAGACCAGTGCGAGGCGCACCTTCACCCTACGGTCGCATACGCTCACGTGATCGACCATTCCGAACGATACCAGATCGCGCGTGAGTCCTGGATACGGCACACGGCGAAGTGCGTCGGTGACTTGTTCAGCGGTGAATTCCGGCGGAACCGACTCGGACGAAAAGGTCATGTCCCAAGAGTCGCGCGATAACAAACGCTCTGGTGTGACGGATGTCTCATCCGCGCCGCGGAAATCCGCAGGCGTCCGCTAGACTTTCTCTCCGGTCCCCGCCGGCAGCAGCGCACGCAGTCGTGATAAATCAGGCACAAGCAGGTGATCGCGATCGACCCGCCGAACGAGCCCCTTGCGTCTCAGTTGTTTCATCGCGCGTGAGACCGACTCTCTCGCTGCGCCGATCTCGATCGCCAGCTCCTCCTGCGTTCGATCGAGAGCGAGCTCAATCCCTTCTGGCGTTTCACAACCGGTTCGCTCGGCGTATCCAACGAGCAGCAACGCCAGTCGTGCCGCGACGTCGCGGAACGCCAGCGTTTCGGTGACGTGTACGAGATGCCGCAGCCGGCGGCCAAGCGCACGGATTATACCCTGCGCGATGTCCGGACTGGTTCGATAAAGCGATTCGAAATCAGCGCGCGGAAGGAACACGAGACGTGTTTCTTCAAGCGCGACCGCAGACGCCGGATATGGCCCTCCGTCGAACAGAGGCAGCTCGGCGACAGGTCTGCCAGGACCTTCAACATGAAGTACCTGTTCGCGTCCCTCGGAGTTCGTGCGATAGATGCGGACGCGCCCAGTCTCGATGATGTAGAGACCGCGGCACTCCTCGCCCGTTGTAAACAACACATGGCCGGCGCCCACCGTGCGAGAGACACACCGTTCAGATAGTCGCAGGATGGCGGGTTCGTCGAGCTCGGCGAAAAGCGGAATGTGCCGAATTAGTGAGGCGGCAGAAGCTGAGGGCATCTTCGAAAGTAATGCGGCGTGCACCCCGTGATCTACCCGGATCAATGGACGGTGTGACATGAGTCACGCCGGCGCAGATCCCCAGACGCCAAGGTTAAACATGGCATCAAGTCTATAATCCTCCAGTTCCAGCCCCATCTCGATTGAGTCGTCCCATGCGCGAACCCGATTCCCGTGAGCCAACTGTCTGGTCTGCACTTCGGACCGTGATTGACCCGGAGCTCGGACTCGACGTGGTCACGCTCGGGCTCATTTTCGATGTGGAGATCAGCGATGACGTCGTGCACGTGACGCACACGCTGACAACACCTGGCTGCCCGATGGGGCAGATCATCGGCGACGGAATTCGCGACGCGGCGATGCAGGTTAAAGGAATCATCGGCGTGGACCGAAGGCTCGTATGGGACCCTGCCTGGCACGCAGGCATGATCGCGCGCGACGCATGGTCGTAATAACACATCGCCAATAACACCACAGAAAAAAAGGAGTCAGAATGCAGGTCACTTCCCACATCGACACGGTCTCAACCGTCAATGAGATTGTCGCCAGATATCCAGAGACTATCGCAGTGTTCAACCGATTTGGAATAGATAGCTGTTGCGGCGGCGGAGCACTGCTTGTTGACGCCGCGCGCCGCGACAGTGCCGACCCCGACGCGCTGGTCGCGGCACTTCAGGAAGCGATCGAGCGTCGATGAACGTTTATAACGCGCCCGAAGCGGCTGCCGCCGCCATATCGGCGAACGCTTCTCGGCCAGCGACTGCGCTCATCCACGACTCGGCTGATGCGCGCGTCGTGCTGTTTCGAATCGAGCCGGGGCAGCAGGTCGCAGAGCACAAGAGCTCGTCGACGGTACTTTTGGTTGTGATCTCTGGCGCCGGCATCGTGTCAGGTGCGACAGGAGATTGTGAGGTGAGCACCGGCGACATCATCGCATATGGTGTCAATGAGCCGCATGGCTTGCGCGCGAACGAGCAGCCTTTCGTTGTCGCGGCGGTGATTGCCCCGCGCCCGGCCGCACACTAACGGTGTAAGGGGGCGCGGCTGCTAAGCCCTGGTGAGCTCTCGACGCCAAGCGCGTTGACAGCAACGCGATGCCCATCACCCAGTATTGTCTTGCCGCGCTCTCCGCGCCCTCGTTGTACAGTCCGAATGTCGGGCTAAGTGCCTCTTTGCAACCTGGCGAACGATGGGCGACCGATCTCATCGCGGCCTTCCAGCCGCGCGAGAAGCAGATAAAAGTACAGCATCCCGCGCTGCGCACCGAGCGCATCGAGCACGCTCTCCACATCGAACGGCGCCGATCCTGCGACGAGTGCGATGTTGCTCGCGACGCTGGTGTCGTTGGCGGGGAAGACATCAAGTCGTCCCAAGCCTCGCAGCAGAATGACAGCGGCTGTCCACGGACCGATCCCCTTGAATTGGCGGAGAGCGGCCGCAGCGTCCGAGCTCGCGCACCCTTCCAGCGTCTCAGTGTCGAGCGCGCCGGACACGAGCGCTTCGGCGACGCGCCGCAGCGTTGCGATCTTATTGGCGCTGAGACCTGTCCCTCGCAGAAGATCGTCGGCTGCAGTCTGGACGCGTTCTGCAGCCGGAAACACATACAACGGCACCGGCACGTCGGCGGTTTCCACACGTGGCCCCAGGGCAACAATCAAACGCTGCATGATAGCACTCGCCGCGCGCAGGCTTACTTGCTGGAACACGATCGCATTAGCGCAGGCCTCCCAAAGCGTGGGATAGCGAGGAGGTTTTACACCGCGCATACGCTTGACCAAAGGGGCCAGCCACTGCATATGCTCAGCCGATCGATCGAATTCCACGATATCGCGATCGACCCCGAGCGTCCGGCGCACCAGCTCCAGCACTCCGGGCTCTCCGCTGGTGTCGCCCTCGATTGTGATGGAGAGCGAATCCCTGTGATTCATTTGCGTAGCGCGCACAATCACTGGCTCGCGACCAGCGGAGAGCGCGCGCAGGTATTGGCCTTCCGGCGTGAGTAAATCGACGACATTTGTCGACAGCCGCCGGAGCACGCTAACCGTGAGATCGAGACGGTATGGCATAGTGACGGGAATCTCATATGCCTGGATCAATCTCCCACCCGCACTAATGACCTCGCGGTATTCTGGCTCGGCGCGGACATTAGACGCCCAGGCCGCTGGCGGCCCCGCGATTGCGACGTACCATCACGGGGGGTCATGTCAAAATGGAGACAAGGACGATGGCGAAAAAAAACTTCAAGCGTGGCGATCACGTCAGCTGGAATTCGGAGGCGGGTCACGTGAGCGGCACAATCACCAAGGTGATCAGCTCCGAGATTGAGTTCAAAGGCTACACGGTTCATGCAAGTAAGCAGGAGCCGCAGTACGAGATCAAGAGCGACAAAACGGATCACATCGCGATGCACAAGGGCTCGGCCCTTACCAGGATCTCGGGCTGAGGTGTCGAATCACCCCATACGCGACATCATCGCGCCGGGACTCAACGTTCTTTTCTGCGGGATCAACCCGGGACTTTACTCCGCGGCGGCGGCGCGTCACTTCGCCAGACCAGGCAACAGATTCTGGCCAGCGCTCCACCAGGCTGGGTTTACTGCGCGGTTGATGGCACCGCGCGAAAGCCACGAGCTCCTCCTGTCAGGATATGGCATTACGACCCTCGTACGCCGCGCCACTGCGACCGCTCGCGAGATTGCGCCATCGGAGCTCGTTGCCGGAAGGCGTAGGCTAGCTCGCACTGTCGGGACTTATCGCCCACGCTGGGTCGCCGTACTTGGTGTGGGCGCCTACCGCACCGCGTTTGGCCACCCGCGCGCCTCAATCGGACCGCAACCAGACGTGTTACCTGGTACACGGGTATGGGTACTTCCCAGTCCGAGCGGAGCCAACGGAAGCTATCCTCTGGTCGATATCATCCGCGAGCTGCGTGCGTTTCGCGAAACAATCGATCGGTCGGCGCAGCCCTGACGTGAGATCCCAGGTGCAGCCATCACAAGTGAATCGCACGATTTTCACCATCGGCCATTCGACGCGGACGATCGAGGAGTTCGTTGCGCTACTGCGGCAGGTCGAAGTGGATATGCTCGTGGACGTGCGCTCGATACCGGGCTCGCGCGCAATGCCACAGTTCAACATCGAGACACTGCCTGACTCCCTCGCGGCAGAGGACATCGGCTACCAGCATCTGGGCTCGCTGGGCGGGCGGCGTCACCATAAGAAGGGTACGCCGGCGTCGACGAATACGCTCTGGCGCGTTCTTGCCTTCCGCAACTATGCGGATTACGCGGAGACCGATGCATTCCGCGCCGGCCTCGACGAGCTGCTAGCGCTCGCCCATGAGCATCGTTGCGCGATCATGTGCGCCGAGGCCGTGTGGTGGCGGTGTCATCGCCGCATCATCGCTGATTACTTGCTCGCCCGCAGCCTTCCGGTGGAGCACATCATGGGACTTGGTAAAATCACGCCAGCTACCATGACACCGGGTGCGAGGGTGATGGCGGACCGCACGCTACGCTATCCGGCGCCGGACGGATAATGAGCGCGTTGGCGTCTGACGGCATCGACCTTGCCGATGTAAACGGGGTAGTTATCAGGAGCAGCAGAAATGCAGGGACCAATCGAATACTGTGACGAGCTACGTCCGTCGAGCAGCCATCGAACTCCGGATGAGATCGCCGAGGATGTAGCCGGACCTATCGGCGGATTCCCGAATCATGCTCGCCTGAATCTTTGTGCGCAGAATGAGCCAGCGCGTCGACCCGAGGAGTCTCCTGAGCATCCAGCCGCGTCCAGAGAGGGCTGGTTCAATTTTCTCCGAGCCTACAGCTCGAACAACACTCCTGCAAGCGCATACCGGCGCGCTCGGAAGGAACGCCCTTGACGCTCGGTTTCGACCAGCCCTTGTACTCGCTGCCCTTCGACCAACGGGAGTCGGCGGAGCGTTGAGTAGCGACAATCCGCCAGCGGATCGCCAACACAGCTCGACGACAGAATTCATGCGGCGCTACGTGCAGTCGCGGGTGGAAAAGCGGCAATGACAACATCAAGCGAAACCATCGACGATCTGTGCATCGATACACTCCGCACGCTCAGCATCGATGCTGTTGAAAAGGCCTCATCGGGGCATCCTGGTCTGCCAATGGGTGCCGCGACGATGGCCTACGTTCTGTGGACGCGGCATCTGCACTGCAATCCATCCGATCCGGCGTGGGTCAACCGCGACAGGTTCGTCCTCTCGGCGGGCCACGGAAGCATGCTTTTGTACAGTCTGCTCTTCATGACAGGTTACGGACTAACCATCGACGACCTTAAGCACTTCCGCAGGTGGGACAGTCGAACGCCCGGTCACCCCGAACTAGGCGTCACTCCCGGCGTAGAAGTCACCACCGGACCACTTGGGCAAGGGTTTGGGAATGCAGTTGGAATGGCGATAGCTGAGCGCTGGCTTGCCGCTACTTTTAACCGACCTGGCCACTCAGTTGTCGACCACCGCACATACGTCATTGCGAGCGATGGCGACTTGATGGAAGGCATTTCGTCGGAAGGGGCGTCACTCGCTGGCGACCTGCGCCTCGGCCGTCTGATCGTTCTCTACGACGCGAATCAAATCACGCTTTCCGGCACTACGAACATCACGTTCTCGGAGGACGTTGGTGCGCGCTTCGCCGCTTTCGGTTGGCATGTTCAAGACATAAACGGAATGGACATCGCCGCGGTGGACGCGGCGCTTACAGCGGCCCGCGCCGAAGAACAACGACCATCACTCATCGTAGCGCGCACGCACATCGGATTCGGCAGTCCAAACAAGCACGACACCTTCGAAGCGCATGGCGAACCGCTCGGCGAAAACGAAGTGCGATTGACGAAGCGATCATACGGGTGGCCTGAGGATGAAAAGTTTCGAGTTCCCGACGAAGCGCAACGGGAATTCAACAAGGTCCGCGAGCGTGGCGCGCTACTGCAGAGCGCGTGGCAGGACGCGATGGCCGCATATCGGTCCGAGCAATCGGAGCTCGCCGGCGCGTTTGACAGTGCAATCGCGGGCGAGCTCGCTCCGAAATGGGACGCGGTGATTCCTGTGTTTACCGTCCGCGATGGCGACATGGCCACGCGAGATGCAGGCGGAAAGGTGATCGCCGCACTCGCCGAGTCGGTGCCGAACCTGATTGGCGGATCGGCGGATCTCGATCCGTCCACCCGCACAGCGATGAAAGAGAAAGGGGACTTTCAAAGCGCAGATGTGCCGGAGGAGGGACAGACCCCACCAACGCAGGGAATGGCCGGTGGCGTCTGGGGATACGCGGGACGAAACATTCACTTTGGTATTCGCGAGCATGCGATGACGGCCATCCTCACCGGGATGGCACATCATGGCGGAGTGATTCCGTTCGGTGCGACTTTCCTCACGTTCTCCGACTACATGCGTCCGAGCATTCGCCTGGCAGCGTTGAGCGCGGCGCATGTCATCTATGTGTGGACGCACGACAGTATCGCCATCGGTGAGGACGGCCCCACTCATCAGCCGGTGGAACAGATTGCCAGCCTCCGCGCGATGCCGAATTTGCTGATCCTGCGGCCGGCCGATGCAAACGAAACCGCCGAAGCGTGGCGGATTGCGATGCAACACACGTCGGGGCCAGTCGGCCTGGTACTCACGCGGCAGAAGCTTCCGGTACTGGACCGCGCCGCACTTGCTCCCGCGGCGGGCACCGCGCGTGGCGCGTACGTTCTGGCTGACGCCGATCCGCGTGTGCTGCCTGAACTGATTCTGATTGCAACGGGGTCGGAAGTCTCGCTGGCGCTCGCAGCGCACAAGCAGCTGGCTGGCGAAGGTGTTCGGAGCCGCGTGGTGTCTATGCCATCGTGGGAGCTGTTCGATGCACAGACGCTCGAGTATCGATCCACCGTGCTTCCGCCCGAGGTGCAGGCGAGGGTGAGCATCGAGGCTGCATCTCCCTTCGGCTGGGAGCGGTATGTCGGACCCAAAGGCGCCATCATTGGTGTTGACCGGTTCGGCGCTTCGGCGCGTGGCCCGGTGGTGATGGAGCACTATGGATTCACGGTCGAACACGTCGTCGCTACCGCGAAGGCAGTCCTCGGTAGGTGACCACAAAAGAAACACGCCTGCTCGACGGCATTCAGAGGCGGGCGTTTGCGTACTTCGCACACGAGACAAATCCGGCGAACGGATTGGTGATTGACAGGACCGCTGCGGGCGCGCCGTCGAGCATTGCTGCGGTAGGCCTCGCGCTCACGAGTTACCCGGCGGCGGTGGAACGCGGTTTCATCTCGCGCGAGCTGGCTGCTACGCGCACGCTCGCCACATTGCGCTTCTTCTGGCGCAGCAAGCAAGGCCCCGAACCTGATGCGACGGGTTACAAGGGTTTTTTCTATCATTTTCTCGATATGGCCAGTGGCGCGCGAACGTGGGAGTCCGAGCTCTCGACTGTCGATTCGGCACTCCTCATCGCGGGCGCACTCGCCGCCGCCGCGTATTTCGATCGAGCGGATGACGCCGAGCGCGAGATCCGCGGCCTGAGCGAAAAACTTTACGCGCGTGTCGATTGGCAGTGGGCACTCGACGGAGGCTCGACGCTGTCGCACGGTTGGACGCCGGAGAACGGATTCCTCCCGTATCGCTGGCACGGCTACGACGAGGCGCTCATACTGTACGTGCTCGCACTCGGCTCCGACACGCATTCGATTCCCCGCGAATGCTATGACGCGTGGGTCTCGACATACGAGTGGCGCACCGTATACGACACCCCGTACCTGTTCGCCGGTCCGCTTTTCATCCACCAGCTCAGCCACGTATGGATTGATTTCCGCGGCATTCAGGACGCGTTTATGCGCGCGCACGACTCCGACTATTTCGAGAACAGCCGGCGGGCCACGCAGGTGCAGCAGCAATACGCCGTGCGCAATCCGGCCGGGTACGAGCAGTATGACGAACGGCACTGGGGAATCACAGCGAGCGATGGACCGGGAGAGGTGACGCGTGAGCTGGCTGGAGCGCAAAGGAGGTTCTTCGGGTACCTGAATCGCGGTGTTCCAGACGGACCGGACGACGGCACGCTCGCGCCGTGGAGCGTCATCGGGTCGCTGCCATTCGCGCCCGAGATCGTCCTGCCCGCCATTGCCAGTATGCGACGACTGCCCATCGGCGGCGGCGATCACTCATACGGATTCAAGGCGACGTACAATCCGACATTCCCCGATCCGGACCAGCCGCACGGATGGTGGGTCTCGCCGTACCACTGCGGGCTCAATCAGGGACCGATCGTCGTGATGATCGAGAACTATCTGTCGGGGCTCGTTTGGAAGTTGACGCGTAGCAATGCTCATATCGTGGCCGGACTTCGTGCTGCAGGTTTCACCGGCGGCTGGCTGTCATCACCTTCGTCAGCTGAAACGTGACTTACTCTGAGCAGGGCCGGCTTTACATCCTGCCGTTCGATCATCGGCACTCGTACATCACCGGGATGTTCCATTTCACTCCGCCGCTCACAGCGGCGCAGCACTCCGCGATTACGGCGAGCAAGCAAATCATCTACGACGGATTCCGCGAGGCAATCGCGAGCGGCCTGCCCAAGGAGCGGGGCGGCATTCTGCTCGATGAAGAATTCGGCGCTGACATTCTGCGCGACGCCGCGCGGCGAGGATATGTGACAGCGGTCTCCACGGAGATGAGTGGCTCTGACGAATTCGAGTTCGAGTTCGGCGATGACTATGCCGCGCACATCGAAGCCGTTTCACCGACGTTTGCAAAAGTGCTGGTCCGCTACAATCCTGACGGCGACCAGGCGCTCAATGACCGGCAGACCGCGCGGCTCAAACGCCTGTCCGACTACTGCCACAAGGCAAACCAGGCGTTCATGTTCGAGTTGCTCGTCCCGGCGACGAAGGCGCAGCTCGATCGAGTGAAGGGCGTGCAATCCAGCTATGATCTGGATGTGCGCCCCGCGTTGATGCTGGAGACAATTCGTAATCTTCAGGACGCGGGCGTCGAGCCTGACGTGTGGAAGATCGAGGGGCTCGATCGCCGCGAGGATTGCTTGTCGATCGTCGAGACAGCGCGGCGCGGCGGCCGAAGTGGCGTCGGGTGCATCGTACTCGGGCGAGGCGCCGACGAGCAGAAAGTGATCGCGTGGCTCGAGACCGCCGCATCGGTGCCGGGATTCATCGGCTTCGCCGTGGGACGCACGACGTTTTGGGACGCGGTCGCCGACTTTCTGGCGAAACGCGCGACGCGTGAGCAGGCAGTCTCGCGCATCGCAAAACGCTATCAGGAATGGGCGTCGATCTTCGAGCGAACGCAGCCATTAACATCGGACGATCGCTCTTCCGACATTGGAGCTAGTGATGACAAGAGTAAATAATCGCCCGGTCCCGTCCGACGCGCTGGTCGTGTTTGGCGTAACCGGAGACCTCGCGCACAAAATGATCTTCCCCGCGCTATATGCGATGGTGAAGAGCGGCGTGCTCTCGGTACCCGTCATTGGTGTTGCTTTCCCCCCGATTACCGTGTCCGAGCTGCGCAAGCGCGTCAGCGATAGCGTCGAGCAGTCCGGGATCACCATCGACAGGAAAAAGCTCGCCACGCTTCTCTCGCTTCTTCGTTATGTATCCGGAGACTACAACGACCCGGTGACGTTCGCGGCGCTCAAGCAAGCACTGGGCAAAGCACGGCGCCCCGCACACTACCTCGCCATTCCACCGTCGCTGTTCGGCACTGTCATCGAGGGGCTCGGCGCCGCGGGGCTGTCGGAAAATGCGCGTGTGATTGTCGAAAAACCATTTGGCCGCGATCTCGCGACTGCGCGCGAGCTCAACGCCATCGCTCATACTGCGTTTCCGGAAGATGCCATCTTCCGCATCGATCACTACCTGGGGAAGGAAGAGATAATGAACATTCTCTACTTCCGTTTCGCCAACTCCTTCCTCGAGCCGATCTGGAATCGCAACTACGTCTCGAGCGTCCAGATCACGCTCGCCGAGCGGTTCGGTGTGCACGATCGCGGCGCCTTCTACGAGTCGGCAGGCTGTCTGCGCGACGTGATCGAGAACCACGTCTTTCAGATCGTTGCGCTGCTGGCAATGGAGCCACCCGTCGACCG
>JBKJHG010000041.1:0-13540 GCA_046599115.1 Gemmatimonadaceae bacterium | reverse complement strand
ACGTCGTTGAAGAAGTTGTGCCCGGTGAGCAGGCTCAGCACGAGCACGACCACGGTGCCGCCGATCCCCAACGGAAGCCCCATCCCTCGGCCCCCGCTACTTCCGCTGCCGCGCCGGTCTTCCAGGTCCGCGCTCCGTCCTCCGGGTGTCCAGCGCATCCAGCTCCTCCGTTCAGGTGGTCTCACCACGGATCGGCAAGAAGCTCGCCCGGGAATGTGAAACTGACGGGCGGGCCAGTCGTACGTCAAATTGAAGCCGCGTAGAACGAACTGGCGCTGGAAAAGGAGCTTTTATGACAACGAACAGATTGATCGTCGCCGCCCTCGCAGTGGCAGCGCTCTCAGCCTGCAATGTAGATCTGCGTGACAGCGGCGGATCATCGGGCGCGCTTCCTGGCGACTCCGACGTGACCGGCACTTACTTCGCGGCCGACAGCGGTCACAACCTCGGCAAGGACTGGTGCTATAGCGGCGCTCTCGTGCTCGACAGCACCCACCATTTCGGCTCCGCCATCACGATGTGCAGCGACGACAGCAGCGGCCCCGTCACCGAGCACATCAAGGGCAGCTACCATCTGAAGACCGTCACGACCCGCGTGAAGGGACAGCGCTCGGTCGTTCGCCGCGTTGACGTGGTTCTCAATCAGGAAGGCGGCCGCGGCAAGACTCACACGCTTCGCTATGACAATGGGACGCTCCGCTTTGAGGAGCCGTGGTGGCTCGGTGCAGGTCTCCGCGCTTTGGAAGTTTCTGATCCCGTGATGAAGAAGGTCTCGACCGCACAGCTCGCGGACTCGACGGCGTCCCCGGTTGCAAGCTCGACCGCTCCGAAGAAGTAAGCTGCAATTCTCCGAAGACGTATCAAGGATCGTTAACGGCGCCGTAGAAGTAGGGCACTCGCCTGCCTACATTTGGCGGATGGACCCGGTGAGCATACTGACGGCAGGGATGGTTGACTACGCGGGATTGTTTCCACCCGCCGCGCTTCCGATGCGCTCCGCATTAGAGAATTACGCTTCGTATTTCAGCGGCCCCGACAGTCCCTCCCTCGGTCGTTTCATCGTGCCTGTCGAGCGGATTGACGAGCTCGAGGTCGCTGCGAGTGATCTCTTTCCGCGAGCTGGCGACGCTCGGCCGTGGGCGATAAGCGTGCTTGCCCACGCTGACGTCGAATCCGTGCTCGCCCGTGTGCAGGCATTCAACGCCGAGCACCAGACCGCGGACGGCAACGAAGCGATTATCGATACGCTGGAGATCAAGTTCGAGATGCTCGGCGAGCTCGAGGCGTCGGAGATTTTTCGAACTCACTCGATGAATGTCTTCGTGGAGCTTTCGCTAGCTGATGATCTCGAGGACGGAATCGCGGCGATACAAAAGGCCGGCGTGTTCGCCAAAATAAGAACCGGGGGCGTGACGCCAACGGCGTTTCCGGCCGCCGCCGATGTCGTACGTTTTCTCAGGGAGTGCTGCAAGGCGGGCGTTGCGTTCAAGGCGACCGCCGGGCTGCATCACCCGCTGCGCGCGTCTTATCCGCTCACATACGACTCCGGATGCGGAAGCGCGACGATGTTCGGTTTCCTGAATGTCTTCCTCGGCGCGGCATTGATGTGGGGCGGTGCAGACGAAGCTACCGTGGCACGCCTGATAGGCGAGACCGATCCCGATTCACTCTCGTTCGCCGACGAAGCGATCACATGGCGCGATGAGGTGATTGCCGCCGGAACGATTCAGCAGTCGCGCCGCTACTTCGCGACGTCGTTCGGCTCGTGCTCGTTTCGCGAGCCGGTGGATGAGCTCAAGTCACTCGTATCCGCCGCGCACCGATGAACGCAACCCACGAACCGTCGCTAAAGTCGTGGATCGAGTCTGCGAATGATCCGGCGAGTGACTTCCCGATCCAGAATCTACCCTTCGGAGTGTTTTCGCGAGGGAGCGAACAACGGCGCTGCGGGATTGCGATCGGGAATCAGATCGTGGATGTCACGGCGCTTCCGCCCGACCTATTCCCGGAAGGGGCTGCGTCGGTGGCGAAGAATTGCTCTTCGCCGACGCTCAATGCGGTGATGGCCGAGCAGGCGGAAAACCTCTCTGCGTTTCGTGCCAGGGTGAGCGCGATTCTCACCGTGGGCGCTGTCGAGCGCGATCGGGTGGAGAGCGCACTGATCCCGATTACGGATGTGGAGCTGCATCTCCCGGCAGATATCGGCGACTACACCGACTTCTACGCTTCCATCTATCACGCGACCAACGTCGGAAAGCTGTTCCGCCCCGACAACCCGCTTCTCCCCAACTACAAGCACATTCCGATCGGATATCACGGGCGTGCGTCGTCGCTCGTTGCGTCGGGAACGGAAATCGTGCGGCCGAGCGGACAGACGCGCCCGTCGGAAACGGATCCTCCGCGGTTCGGGCCTACGGGCGCGCTCGACTACGAGGCCGAGGTTGGTTTCTTCGTCGGTAAGCCGAATGCATTGGGCCGCCCGGTTCCAATTAGCGAAGCATCGCAGCACATCTTCGGATTTTGCCTCGTTAACGACTGGTCCGCTCGCGACGTACAGTCGTGGGAGTACCAGCCACTGGGGCCCTTCCTCGCGAAGAACTTTGCGACGACGGTTTCGCCTTGGGTCGTGACGGCTGAAGCGGTCGAGCCATTTCGTGTGCCTGCGTTCTTCCGACCTGCGGGCGACCCGCAGCCGCTTCCTTACCTCTCGTCGCCGAATGAGGACGAGGCCGGGGGAATCGATCTCACGATCGAGGTGTACATAAGTACGGCAATGACGCGGGAGGCGGGTCTCCGCCCGGCACGAATCAGCCGCGCTTCGTTCAGCGATATGTATTGGACGACGGCGCAGATGCTCGCGCATCACGCCAGCAATGGGTGCAACCTGCGCACCGGTGATCTCCTTGCCAGCGGAACGGTGAGCGGCCCCGATGAGGGGATGCAGGGCTGTCTGCTCGAGCTCACGCGCCGCGGCGCGCAACCCGTGACACTCGCGAGCGGTGAAGAAAGAAAGTTCCTCCTCGACGGCGACGAGGTTATTCTGCGCGGATACCTGGAGCGCGAAGGCTGTGCCCGCATCGGAATGGGCGAATGTTCGGGCAGGATTGTTGCGCACTACACCTAATGAAATGCCACGAAAAAAAGAACCGCTTTACGTCGTCCGTAATTCAGACATTCACGGCCGCGGAGTTTTCGCCGCCAGAACGATCAGAAAGGGAACCTGCATCGTCGAGTACGAGGGCGAGCGGATAGACAACAAGGAAGCCGACCGACGCTACGACGAGGCCGGAATGAAGCGCCACCACACATTCCTATTCACGCTGAGCAAGAACACCGTCGTGGACGGCTCGCCCGAGACGGGCGGGGGCGACGCGAGCTGGATCAACCACTCGTGCGAGCCAAACTGCGAGGCGCTGATTGGCGGCGGTACGATCCACATATACGCCCTCCAGACCATTTACCCGGGGGAGGAGCTGCTCTACGACTATCAGTACGAGCTCACGAGGGACCCCAAAGACCGCAAGTTCTACGTTTGCAGATGTGGCGCCGACGCCTGTCGGGGCACCATAATGAAGGCGGCAAAGAAAAAGCGTTCCAAGGCGAAAAAGCTCCCCCAGCGCCGCCGCCGCGTGGTAAGCTGAAACGGTTTTTCGCCGGTTTGCATTCTCCCACTCTCCCCAAAGCTGGAGTAACAAAGATGCGTTTCCTGAAGCGATCGTTGGTTGCCGCAGCAGTATGCGCCAGCACGGCCGGCGCCCAGAACGCGGTTCCGATGCAATCGAAGCCGCTCGATCCGTCCAATATGGACACGTCGGTATCCGCGTGCAGCGACTTCTTCCAGTATGCCAACGGCGGCTGGATCAAGCACAATCCGGTTCCCGCCGCGTTTTCCAACTGGGGCGGGTTCTCCGAGCTTAGTGAGGCGAACAACGCCGCTCTCCTCAACATCCTTGAAGCGGCCGCCAAGAACACCGACCCGAAGCGCAGCGCCGATATGAAAAAGCTCGGCAACTACTACGCTTCTTGTATGGATTCCACCGCTGCCGAGAAGGCCGGTGCGGCTCCCTTGAAACCGATGCTGAGCCAGATCAACGCGATGAAGACGACCGCTGATCTCCAGCGCCAGATCGGCAGGATGCACGGGTCCGGCTCGGGTGTGGTATTTGGATTCGGATCCACTCAGGACGCAAAGAACACGACTTCGGTCATCGCTGGCGCATCGCAGGGCGGCCTGGGTCTTCCCGATCGTGATTACTACACGAGAATGGATTCGAACTCAGTCGCGCTTCGCGCGAAGTATCAGGCACACGTCGCGGCGATGCTGGAGCTCTCCGGCGAATCGGACGCGCAGTCCAACACCGACGCGGCGAACGTTCTCGCAATGGAGACTACGCTCGCGAAGGCTTCTCTGACGCGTGTGCAGCGGCGCGACCCGCAGGCGACTTATCACAAGATGTCGCCCGCGCAGCTCGCCGCGATGACGCCGCACTTCGACTGGAAGGCCTTCTTCACCGCGGAAGGGAATAGCTACATCCCCGCTGTGGACGTCGAGTCTCCGGTCTTCTTTAAGACCGTGGACAGTCTCATCGTCAACCAGCCGATTGATATCTGGAAGTCGTACCTACGCTGGAACGTCGTCAACCGCGCCGCTGGATCGCTCAGCTCCGCGTTCATCAATGAAGACTTTCACTTCAGCCAGGCACTCAGTGGCGCCAAGGAGCTGCTGCCGCGCAAGAAGCGCTGCGTCAGATCAGCCGACGGGGCGTTGGGCGATGCGCTCGGGCAGGCGTATGTCGCGCAGCACTTCACGCCCCAGGCGAAGGAGCGCGCGCTCGATATGGTCAAGAACATGGAGGCGATGTTCAAGTCGCGCATTGCCGGTCTCGAGTGGATGACCGCCACGACCAAGCCGCAGGCCGAGGCGAAGCTCGCCACTTATATGAACAAGATTGGCTACACCGACAAGTGGATCGACTACACTCCGGTGACCATCACGCGCTCGTCGTTCTACGGCAACAACCTCGCGCTCCGCTCGTTCCGCGAGCGTCGCGACATCGCCAAGATCGGCAAGCCAGTAGATCGCACAGAGTGGGGAATGACTCCCGCCACTGTGAACGCGTACTACAACCCACTGATGAACGAGATTGTGTTTCCGGCCGGCATCATGCAGCCGCCGTTCTTCAACCCCAACGCAGATGACGCCGTGAACTACGGCGGGATGGGCGCGGTCATCGGGCACGAGATGTCTCACGGCTTCGACGATCAGGGTTCGCAGTACGACGCGCAGGGCAATCTTCGTAACTGGTGGTCGGCCGCCGACTCGGCCGCGTTCGCACAACGCACCGGTCTGATACGTTCGCAGTTCAACGGCTACACCGTCCTCGACAGCGTGCACGTCAACGGCAGCCTCACCCTTGGCGAGAATCTCGGCGACTTCGGCGGATTGAACATCGCTTACGCCGCTCTCGAAAAGGCACTGGCGGAGAAGGGGAATCCGGGACTGATCGACGGCTTCACGCCGGAGCAGCGTTTCTTCCTTGGATGGGCGCAGATCTGGCGCCAGAACATCCGCCCGGAAGCGGCGCGTGTTCGAATCAACACCGATCCGCATTCGCCGGGAAAGTGGAGAGTGAACGGGCCCCTCTCCAACATGCCGCAGTTCGCCGCGGCATTCGGATGCAAGCCCAGCGACGCGATGGTGAGGGCGGATGCGTTGAGGCCGGTTATCTGGTAGGGAACCGGGAACTGGGAACTGGGAACTGCTAACTAGTAACTAGTAAACGAATTCGGAGGTCCGTCGTGGTACTGACTCCCGTGCTGCGACGGATCTTTCGTTTATTTACTAGTTACTAGTTATCAGTCGCCCTTCTTAACGCAGCCTCACACGCGTCCAAACAGGGCCCAAGGGTCGCGACACTGTGATCCCCCATATGCCCGATTCTAATCGTCGTCTCCTTCAGCTTCCCATACCCGGAGGCGACGATGTAGCCGCGCGAAGCAACGTCGGCGAGGTACGGCCCTGAAGTGATTCCCTCGGGGAGCCGCAGGGTGGAAACGGTCTGCGACCTGTTTCCCTCGGCAACGATGTTTTTCAGCGCTCCGATTCTATCGGCCCATTCGTCGGTCATCTTCGCCATCGCCGAGTGGCGCGCCCAACGGCTCTCGATTCCTTCCGCTCTGGTGGCGCCGAGCTGCTCTCGCAACGCGTAGAAAAGAGAAACCGCCGGCGTGCTCGGCGTCTGATTCTGCTTCGCGTACGTGTCCAGCTCGACGAGATCGAAATAGACGCCGCGGTTCGGCGCCGACTTCGCCTCGCTGATGAACTGCTCCGACGACACGGCGAATCCCAGTCCAGGCGGAAGAGCGAGGGCCTTCTGCGAGCCGGTGAGAACGAAGTCGAGGTTCCAGTCGTCGAAGCGCAGCTCTATGCCGCCCGCTCCGCTGACGCTGTCAATGAGACACTTCGCTCCCGCGGCGTGCGCAGCATCGGAGATCGCCTTCACCGGATTGCGCGCGCCGGTCGAGGTTTCGGAATGCACCACGGTTAGGGCGATGAATTCGCCCTTTGAGAGCAGCTCGCCGACTTTCGCCGCATCGTGCACTTCGCCCCATTCGACTTCGTATTTTTCAGTCGCGTGTCCACACGCTTCTGCGATGGAGGCGAACCGCTGCGAGAACGCGCCATTCACGAGGCACAGCACGCGGCCGGGTGGAAGGCAGCGAAGCGCCGACTCCATCATTCCGGTCGCCGACGACGCGGTGATCATCACCGGGCGCCTGGTCTGAAAAACTTCGCGCAGCCCGATCTGGCACTCGGCGAAGAGATTCTCGAATTGCGAGCTACGATGCGGGATCATCGGGCCCGACATCGCCTCGAGCACTTCGCGGCGGACTTCGGTAGGTCCGGGAACGAAGAACGTTCCGAATTTCGATGGCGATGTCATCCTGATACCAGTTCAAGTATTTCGCCGAATGTCGAAACAACGTGATCAGCCAGTGCCACTGCGGGTGCGCTTCTCACATATGCAGTGAACGCGGCGAACGCATCCACCGCCGGTTTCGCCTCGGCGTCGGTCATCCCGTCGCCGACGAGAAGCACCGGGCCGTGAAGCGCAAGCTTCGAAATGATCTCGCACTTGCCGCGCTGTTGAGTGAGCGGGGAATCGGAGTCAAATCCGGCATACGAGCCGTCGTCCTTGAAGTATATCTCCACCGCGTGGACGTTTTCGGGCGCGATGGAGACTTCTTCGGCGACTCTCGACACTGCGGCGAGCAATCCCCCACTTAGCAGGTGAACGCTGACTCCGGCCTCCTGCATCGTCCGGATCGCAGTCAGCGCTCCCGACGTAATGCCGCGCACGTACTCCTCGCTCAACGCGGCGAGGTCATTCCGATTCGGAGCCACGAGCGCGAGGCGAGTGCCGTATACCGTATCGAGGTCCACATCGCCTTCCATCGCCTGGCGCGTCAGCCGCGCCACTCTCGACGAGACATCGGCACCTTTTTGCCTTGCCAGCCAGTCGATTCCTTCGACACCGCAAAGGGTGGAATCAACATCGAGGATGAGCGTGTTGAACGCGCTCAACCGGACTGACTCGCATTCCCGTCGTTGAATCGCACCACCGACACCGACCTCACTTCGGGTAGTGCGAGGAGCTTGGCTCGGAGTGCGTCGCCGATCGTGCCGTCAACCGCTATCGCCGCCAGCGCATCGCCGCCCTGCTCGAGCCGCGATTGATGGTACTCGGCGATGTTGACGCCGGCGCCGCCAAGCAGCGTGCCCACTCGTCCGATAACTCCGGGAACGTCCTTGTTCGTGAGCACGATAAGGGTGTCGCGCGGCTGAACATCGACCTTGTAGCGCTCAATACTTGTTAGTCGCGCGCCGGCGCCGGGCCTCGCCACACCTGCGATGCAGGCAGAATCGCGTTCGCCATTCACACTGATTTCGATCTGCCACGGGTCGCCTGCCACCGCCGTGTCCGCGCTGGAAAGGCGGATGCCGCGCGCCGCGGCAATCGCGACGGAATTGATGAGATTGACGCGCTGCTCGTCCACGATGTCGTGCAGCAGGCCTACTGCCGCTGCGGCGAGCAGCGGTTTTCTGAACGCCGATAATCCGCTTCCGCACGCGAGCTCGATCCCACTCACCGCGCGCGTCCCGCGAGATGCGAGAATCGCGCGCCCGACGGACGTCGCCTGCGTCGCCAGCGTGAGCGCGCTCCGAATCTCGCTCCATTCCGGCGTGTCTCCGCCCGGAACGTTGAGCGAGCGTGAGAGCTCTCCGGAGACGAGCGCGTCGCGCACGGCCACGCAAACGTCAACCGCGACGTTTCGCTGCGCTTCCATCGTCGATGCGCCGAGGTGTGGCGTGAGGAAAACGTTCGGCAGGCCGCGAAGCGGATGATCCGCTGCGAGTGGCTCCTTGCTGAAGGCGTCCACGACCGCGCCTTCGATTCGCCCCGACTTGAGCGCCTCGGCGAGCGCGCTCTCGTTTACAATTCCACCTCGCGCCATATTCACGACGATTGCGCCTTCGGGCAGCAGATCGAGCTCGCGCGCACCGATCAGGTTTCGCGTCTCGTCGGTGAGCGGGGTGTGCACGGTGAGAACGTCGGACCGTTCGATGAGATCGTCGAGCTTTTCGATGCGATCTACGCGAAGCGCTTCGAAACGCGCCGGCTGGATGTATGGATCGTATGCCGCGACCTCGGCGCCGAACGCCCGCGCGCGCACCGCGACCTCGCCGCCAATTCGCCCCAGTCCCACGATTCCAATGCGCCGTCCTTTGATTTCTCTGCCGAGCAGGCCAGAGCGGTCCCAGCGTCCTTCGCGCATTGACTGATCGGCCGCACCGAGCTTTCTGAGGAATGCCAGCAGAGCGCCGAAGAACAGCTCCGCAACGGCGACTGTATTACCCGCCGGAGCGTTGATGACGGCGATTCCGAGCGACGTCGCCGCATCCATCGCGATGTTGTCTATTCCGACGCCGGCCCGGCCCACCACTTTGAGATTCTTTCCCGCGGCGAGGAGATCGGCAGATATTTTCGTCGCGCTTCGCCCGATGATTGCGTCATAGTCGCCAATGATCTCCAGCACCTTGTCGGCGGAGAGCGTGGGACGCTCATCAACGACGATTTGTGGGTCGTCGCGGAGCACCTGAACTCCCTGCGGGTCTACTTCGTCGGTTACCAGGACTTTATGAGTCACGCATCTAATGTATCCGGCTGGAGCGCGGGACAACACGCGGCTATGTTGATGCAATGACCCAGCGCAGCTTCTTTTATCGCGAGACCGAAGGAATCAGGGTCACCGCCCGGCCCGTGTACCTGCGTGAGCATTCGGAGCCGGCCCAGGGTCATTACGTATTCGCCTATTACGTCCGCATCGAGAATGTCGGCGCCCAGCCGGCGCAGCTCCTGACCCGCCGCTGGCTGATTCACGATTCCATCGGCGAAGACACGGAGGTGCTCGGTGAAGGGGTAGTCGGGGATCAGCCTGTGATAGCTTCGGGCGGCGTCCACGAATATCAGAGCTTCTGCGTGCTGAAGTCCGGTGAGGGGCATATGGAAGGCCACTATGGATTCCTGCGCCAGGACGGCGTCCCCTTCGAGGCGGCGATCCCGCGATTCACATTGAGCGCCAGCGAATCCACGAGTCTCCCTTCCTGACGCCGGAACGACAGTTGCTTCTCCCTGCTCTATGAAACGCATCTACGACATCTCGGTGCCCATCAGGACGGGTGGCGTCGTGTACCCGGGTAATCCCCAGATCGACATCACGCTGACCTCGGCGGTGGCGCGAGGCGACACCGCCAACGTGTCGCAGATCGTGTTCGGCTCGCATACCGGAACGCACGCAGACTCGAGCCGTCATTTCTTCGATGGCGCGCAGCCGGTGGATCAGATTCCACTCGAGCGTCTCATTGGACCAGCTCGGCTGGTAGCGATGGGCGACGAAATCCGATCCGTCGGCGAGAAGGAACTCCGTGCGGCCGGCGTCGAGGGGCAGAAACGGATCCTGATCAGGACCAGGAATTCGCAGCTTCTCAAACTGAGTGAGTTCGTGCCTGACTACACGTTTATCGCGCCCGACGCGGCTCAATATCTCGTTGACATTGGAGTCGAGCTAGTCGGCGTGGATTATCTCTCCATCGAGCAGTTTCACTCCGGCCACCACAAGACACACCGCACTCTCCTCGCAAAAGACGTCGTTATCATCGAAGGTCTCGCACTCGGTGAGCCGCCCGCCGGTGACTACCAGCTGATCTGTCTCCCGCTTCGTCTCGAAGGGCTTGACGGAGCTCCTGCCCGCGCCGTCCTCATCGCCGAATAAGAAATGACGACCTTCAAACACGTCTTTTTCGACATCGGCGGCGTGCTCGGCACGAACGGCTGGGACACCGCTGAGCGGACCCGCGCGATTGAGAAATTCGGACTCGACGCAGAGGATTTTCAACGACGCCACATCGAGGCCGCTGGTCCGTGGGAAGAGGGAAGGATTTCGATCGATGAATACCTCGATCTCACGATATTTCACGCCCCTCAGCAGTTCACGCGCGAGCAGTTCAAGGAGTTTATGTTTGGCGAGAGCAAGCCGTTCACGGACTCAATCGCCGTCGCGCGCGAAGTGGCCGCCCTCGACCGGTATACGATGATGACGCTGAACAACGAGGCGGCCGAGCTCAACTGCTACCGTATTGAGAAGTTCGGGCTCGATCCAATTTTCGAGGCGTTTCTGTCCTCGTGCTGGCTCGGGTCGCGTAAGCCGATGAAGAAGATTTACACCGATGCGCTTTCCATCGCGCAAGCGGTGCCCGCCACTACACTTTTCATTGACGACCGGGAGCGAAACCTCGAGCCCGCTCGCGAGCTGGGGATTCACACCATTCTCTTCGAGAGCGCGGCGCAGCTGCGCGCGGATTTGCGCCGCACTCTCGGAGCTGAGCTACACGGAGCATAGAACAATGCGTCTCGCGATGATCGGGCTCGGCCGTATGGGCGGCAATATGTCTGAGCGACTGATGAAGGATGGCCACGAGGTGGTCGTCTTCGACAGGAGCGCGGAGGCGATCGCGAAGTACGCGGGGATGGGGGCGATCGCATCTGCGAGCGCACCGGATGCGGCCTCCAAAATGACCGCGCCGCGCATCGTATGGATAATGGTCCCTGCCGGGAAGCCGGTTGACGATACCATTTCCGATCTCGCTACCGTACTGCAGAAGGGCGACATCATCATAGATGGCGGGAACTCCAACTTCCACGACTCGATGCGCCGCGCCGAAGAGCTCAAGCCGAAAGGAATCGAGTTCATAGACGCCGGAACGAGCGGAGGGATCTGGGGACTTGCCAACGGATACTGTTTGATGATCGGTGCGTCGGATGCAGCGTTCAATCTTTGCGAGCCCATCTTCAAGACTCTCGCGCCGGAGAACGGCTACGCGCACGTCGGTCCGCCCGGCTCCGGCCATTACGTGAAGATGATTCACAATGGCGTCGAGTATGGAATGCTTCAGGCCTACGCCGAGGGGTACGAGATCCTCCACGCGTCGAAGAACTTCAAGCTCGACCTGCGCCAGATCGCATCGGTGTGGAATCGCGGCAGCGTCGTTCGTTCGTGGATAAACGAGCTCGCCGAGGAAGCGTTCGCAAAGGATGCGAATCTCGATGCGCTGAAGGGCTACGTCGAGGATTCAGGCGAAGGGCGGTGGACGGTGCAGGAAGCGATAGACCTCGACATCCCCGCCCCCGTCATCACGCTCTCGTTGCTCGCGCGCCTCGCATCGAGGCAGCCGGAGTCGTTTTCGGCAAAGGTGATCGCCGCATTACGGAATGAGTTCGGCGGGCACGCGGTGAAGAAGGCGTGACGCAGCGCGATAAGGCGGATCGCTGCACGGTGGTGATTTTCGGTGGTGCGGGCGATTTGAGCCGGAAGAAACTGATCCCCGCCATCTACTACCTCGCCGAACAGAAGCTGCTCCCCGATGGATTCGCGATGCTCGCTGTCGCGCGCGAGCCGGGAAACGACGCCTCTTACCGCAAGCTGATGCGCGAGGCGATGGCCACATCCGACGAAATCCGAAACGTGGATGACTCGGTGTGGCAGTGGCTCTGCGAGCGCACGCACTATACCTGCGGCGAGTTCTCCGACGACGCCACGTACACTGCCGTATCCAAGCGCCTCGCAGAAATCGAAGGGAAAACCGATGAAGGGGAAAAGAACCGGCTCTTTTATCTCGCCATTCCCCCGAGTGTGTTCGAGATGACGCTCCGCCATCTCACCGCCAGCGGGTTGGCGAAGCGCACCGTGAGCTACGAGACACGGCCCTGGACGCGCGTCGTGATCGAGAAGCCGTTCGGCAGTAGTCTCGAATCGGCGCGCGAGTTGAACCGCCTCGTCCTCGGCTGCTTCGGCGAGCATCAGGTGTACCGCATCGATCACTACCTGGGCAAGGAAACGGTCCAGAACATTCTCGTTTTCCGCTTCGCCAATACGTTGTTCGAGCCGCTTTGGAACAATCGCTGGATATCGCACGTTCAGATCACCGCCGCGGAATCGGTCGGCATAGAAACGCGCGGCAAATATTACGAGGAAGCGGGCATCGTTCGCGACATGTTTCAGAATCATCTGCTGCAGCTGCTGACGCTCGCGACGCTTGAGCCGCCGAGCTCGATCACGGCCGACGCAGTTCGCGACGAGAAGGTGAAGGTCCTCCGCGCAATTCGGCCTTTGCTCGAGGGTGGCGACGAGAACATCGTCCGCGCCCAGTATGCCGAAGGCAGCTTGAATGGAAAGCCAGCGGTGGCGTATCGCGCCGAGGCGAATGTGGCGCCCGGATCCACGACGCCGACGTTCGCTGCGATGCGCCTTTTCATCGACAACTGGCGCTGGAAGGGCGTGCCCTTCTTTCTCCGCTCCGGGAAGAGATTGGCGAAGCGGACGTCTGAGATCGCGGTGCAGTTCAAAGCGCCGCCGCTCCTCCTCTTCGGGCAGAAGTCGCAGGAGGAGATGGCGCCAAGCCTGCTCGTGATGCGCGTCCAGCCTGATGAGGGAATCTCGCTGCGCCTTCACGTGAAAACCCCGGGCGCAGTACACGAGCTGACGCCGGGCCTCGAGATCACGCCGGTGGATATGGATTTCTCCTACGCCGAATCCTTCGGTGGCGACGCGCATCCGGCCTACGAGACGCTGCTCCTCGACTGTATGATCGGCGATCCGACTCTCTTCACCCGCAGCGACGAAGTGGAAATGGCGTGGAGTGTGATCGATCCAGTTCTCCAGCGGTGGGAAGCGAATCCGGTCACGAACATTCCGACTTACCCCGCTGGAAGCTGGGGTCCGGCCGACGCGGACGCGCTCATCGCAAAGGACAACGCATCGTGGCGCTGACCAACGTGGTGCTGCTCGGGCTGGCGCTGTTCGCGCCCGCCGGCTGCAAGGATTTCAATCGCTCATCAGCGAGCGTAAAAGCGGCGGTGCTGCAAGGCGATACTACGTCGCACATTCTAGCCAGCGGAGATCGTGATATCGTTCTCCGCGC
>JBKJHG010000223.1:0-3018 GCA_046599115.1 Gemmatimonadaceae bacterium | reverse complement strand
AGCATCTCCGCGCCGCTGTGCGCGAGGGTTGTCCGGAGTGCGGCGAGACTATCAAGTGGGATGCCCGCGTTCACAGACAACGGCATCGTGGCCATCGTCGCCGCGTTCAAACAACATTGCGCCTTCGTCATCTGGAAAGCAGGCGATGTCACCACTGATGTGAATCGCACCGCGATGGGCACTCTCGGGCGGATTAAGAGCGTCGCCGACCTTCCGGCGAAGAAAGTGCTGATCGGATACGTGAAGAAGCGCGCCGAGCTCAACCGGTCGCGCGTAAAAACGCCAAAAGCATCAGCGGCAAAAGCATCAGCGCAAAAAACGAAGAAGCCGGTCCGCGTTCCCGCCGAGCTGAAGGCGGCGCTGGCGAAGAGCGCCAAAGCGCGAAAACAGTTCGACGAGTTTTCCCCCAGTCATAAGCGCGAATACTGCGAGTGGATCGGCGGCGCGAAGGGCGAGGATACAAGAGCGCGCCGCGTCAAGTCAGCCGTTCAGACTATCTCCGAGGGGAAGCCGCAGAACTGGAAGTATATGAAGCGGTAATCACCGATACGGCAATTTCTCCCACGACCCGTACATCGGATTGGGCAGCAGGAACCAGGTCTTTCCGAAGTTGGAGTAGCCGGCGTCGCCGCCGTCACGCAGCGCTTGCGTCTGCTTCGGAAAATCCTGGATGTTGTCCCCGAACCACATCAGAACCTTGCGCGGCCCAAGAGAGGCCGAGGCCGTGCCCGACGCGACCGATTCGAATCGCGGGTTCTTGTCGCCCGTCGCTCCACGACATAGTACCAGGTCGGCTTCGATTCCGTCGCTCTTGATATTCTCACGGGTCACGTCGCAGTAGCCGTTGTCCCGATTGGTGACAATCACGACCGCGCCGCCGAGCCGATGCACGAGCTGCGTGAACTCGACGACCCCGGGCAGGGCGGGTGCCGCCTTTCTGAGCACCCACACCTTCCACGCCGCCTCAGTGTAAGCCGCCGTGCCTTGCTCCTTCTCGAATGTCGAGTTGTCGATCGCTGTCTCATCGGCGTCGAGAATGACGGCCCACGTCCTCGGCGCATTCTCGCTCGCGAGCCTGTCGAGCTGCTCGGCGGCGAGATGGTAAACCTCGAGATAGATCCCGCGCATCTCCGCCGAGTTCCTGTACCAGTGGACTTCCTTGAGAACGGGCACCGACGAACCCGGAGGCACGGGGGACACTTGCGCCGTTGGCGCTGTGATTGCGGGAGTCGCCGTCGTAGCAGGCGCGCAAGCAACAGCGGAGGCAAGAGCGGCCATTGCCGCCGCGATTGACATTCGAAATTCAGTCATTGGGCTCTGATCGAAGTTGAAAACGATTCCCTGAATTAACGCTCCGCGCGGGTGACGCGCAAAGCTCGTACCTCGAAAACAAAGGTACGCCTTGCGACCCGGGCGTCGGAATCCCATCTATGTTCAACCCGCTCCCGACGAATTCCTTCAACTTTATGAAATAATGGCCTGGCTCTACAATCTCTCTCGGGCCCGCGAGCGGTCACCGACACCGCCAGTCCGAGATATCCCCTGATGGATCTCGCTGCGCGGCTCCGCGAGACACTGGGAGGCACCTATCGCATCGAGCGCGAGCTCGCGGCGGGGGGAATGTCGCGCGTGTTTCTCGCCGAGGAGGTCGCGCTCGGGCGCGAGGTCGTCGTGAAGGTGCTTCCGGCGGATCTTGCGGCCGGCGTTTCCGCAGAACGATTTTCGAGGGAGATTCAGCTCGCCGCAAAGCTCCAGCAAGCGAACATCGTTCCGCTGATTTCCTTCGGCGTCGTGGACGGGCAGCCCTACTACACGATGCCGTATGTGTCCGGCGAATCCCTGCGCGCCAAGCTTTCATCGTCGGGCGCGCTTTCGGTATCGCAATCGCTCGGAATATTGCGCGACGTAGCGCGGGCGCTGACGTACGCTCACGAGCGCGGCATAGTGCATCGCGACATCAAGCCGGAGAATGTACTCCTCTCCGGAGACGCGGCGGTTGTCACGGACTTTGGAATCGCGAAGGCGATCAACGCTTCGATCAGCGGCGATAGCGGAACGTTGACGATGACCGGCACTGTTGTCGGAACCCCTGCCTACATCGCTCCGGAGCAGGCAGCGGGCGATCCAGCGACGGATCACCGCGCCGACTTCTACGCGTTCGGCTGCCTCGCGTACGAGCTGCTCAGCGGGCATCCACCATTCTCCGGCCGGAATCCGCAGGCGCTGCTGATGGCGCACCTCAGCGAGACACCGAAGCCGATAAACGCGCTCGTCCCCGATGTGCCGCCCCACGTCGCCCAGCTCATTTCGCGCTGCCTCGAGAAATCCCCGGCGGAGCGTCCGCAATCGGGACGCGAGATCCTCCAGGTGTTGGACATGGTACAATCGCCATTGCAATCGGCGTCGGGTGCCGGATCCAGGTTGGACAAGCGATATGCATATGCCATAATCTCGGCCCTCGTGCTCGCCGCTGCCGGGTACGCCGCGATGCACGCGCGCCAAGGCTCCGGCGGTGTGGCCCCCGCACCTCGCGCCAAAGCCGTCGCCGTTCTCCCGTTCACGAATGCGGGAGGCGATTCGGCCGATGCATACTTTGCCGATGGAATGGCTGACGAGCTGATCGCCGCGCTCGGAAAAGTCCCGGTGCTCAGCGTCGCGTCGCGTCGCTCCGCGTTCGCGCTCAAACAGCGAAACGATCTCGACATCACGAGCATTGGAAGGATGCTACACGTAGACGCGATTCTCGAGGGAACCGTGCGGCGCTCAGGCGACCGCCTCCGGGTGACGGCACAGCTGACGAATACCAGCGATGGCCTCACTCTCTGGAGTGACAGCTACGAGCGGCAGATGAAGGACGTGTTTGCGGTGCAGGATGACATCACGCGCTCCATAGTGAACGCACTCCAGCTAAAGCTTGGCGCAGGCCAGCGGCCAGCTACCTCGAATCTCGCCGCGTACGATGACTATCTGCGCGGGGCCTACGCGCTCGAGCAGAGAGGTCCCGGAGTGATGCAGTCA
>JBKJHG010000154.1:0-9804 GCA_046599115.1 Gemmatimonadaceae bacterium | reverse complement strand
AAGATCTTGTGCTCGGCTTCGTCGAGCAGCTCCGGCGCGCCGAGGGGCGAGTCGAAAGCGTCTCCCACGATTCCCGTAGAAACTTCGATCAGCCGGCGGCGGAGCGCCTTCTCCCTTACGATCTTCGCGTGGTACTCGATGTTCGCCGCCGTTGGGACGGCGTCAACGAGGAACGAGATGTAATCCTTGCCCCCGCTCGACTCGAGCTCACCACGGCGCGAGAGCTCTTCCGAGAGGGTGAGCGGATCGACTACATCGCCGCGCTCGGAAAGACCGACCATCGCCCGGTAGATGCGCCGGTGGCCTTCGCGGTAGAACATTGTGTCGTCAACGAACTGGGTGGCGCGAAGAATCGCGTCCGGGTCCATAAGCATCGCGGAGAGAACCGCCTGCTCGGCATCTTCCGAGTAAGGCGGTCTGCGATCGCGATACGGGTCACGCGCCTGAGGCGTTATCGAGAATTCTACGGGCAAGCTTGACATCGTCCCAGGTCGGGCGTTTCCAGTTCGGATTTCTAAGGAGGGCTGCTGGATGGTAAGTCACCACCAGCGGAGTGCCGTGATACGTGTGAACAGCGCCGCGAAGCTTGCCGATTCCGTCCTTCGTATTCAAGAGAGTTTGCGCCGCGAAGTTTCCAAAAGCAATGATCACTTTTGGCTTGATCAATTCCAGCTGACGAATCAAGTACGGAGAGCAGGCTTCGACTTCGTCCGGCGCCGGATTGCGGTTTCCAGGCGGCCGGTGCTTAACCACGTTGGTGATAAAGACTTCCTCGCGCGAAAGATTCACCGCTTCGAGAATTTTTGTGAGAAGCGCTCCCGCCTTGCCTACGAACGGAAGGCCTGTCTCGTCCTCGTTTTCACCCGGCCCTTCTCCGACGCAAACAACTTTCGCATTCGGATTCCCTTCCCCGGGAACCGGGTTCCTGGCCTTCAGGTGCAGCGAGCACCGGGTGCATTTCGATATGATCTGCGCGATCGCCTCGAGAGAATCGACCGACGCGACGGCGGCGTTGAACAGCTCCGCCGATTCCGCGACAACCTTTCCCTTTTTCGGACTCATTGCACCCTCTGATGCGGATGGGCCAGCGGTTCTCCGACTCGCCGCGGGCTGTGCGGCAATTGCCGCGACTGGCGCCACTTCGGAGTCGAGCCCCGTCTTCTTGAGGGAAGCTCTCCAATCGGGACGATTCGCTGCGCGCAGCATCGCGTGCACGTCACTGGACAGCAGCGAATCGAAGACAAAATCGCGGTCTCCGAGATCGCGCTGCTGCTCCAGGTACCGCCTGATCGTCTCGCTGTCAGCCACAGAAGCGCGCTCCCACTATTAATCGCTACTGAACGCTCGAAGTGTGAACCCCCGGAAGCAAGCGCGCCAGCCACGGTGTCTTGTAGCTGGCGATGCATTCCTTCACATCAGGAAGATCTTGGTCCGAGCAGAACGAGAGCGGCTGTTACTCCGCGCGGCGGCGGGGCACGACGCGGTACTCGATAGCTCCCTCGGTTAGCTCTTCAAGCGCGCGCGTGGTGAGCTTCTTCTCACCCGGCGCCGAGCGGTCGCGCGGAAATTCGTTCAGGACGCGGGCGAATTTCGCCGCGACGAGAACGCCGAGATACTTGTTGGTCGCGTGCTTCGCGACTTCGTTCGGAACGAAAACCTGCATTAGCTACCTCTCTGTGTGTTTGCCGATCTCTCGCTCCAAATCCGACAGGAGCTGCCTGACTCGATCGGTTACTTCTCCGCCCCGGGTGAGCCGCAACGATTCCGCGTCAATGATCCCCGATACTGACTTGACTGCCGTGTCGAGGTCGTCGTTGACGACCACATACTGATAGAAATCTAATGCCTCGAGCTCGTGCTGTGCATCCGCCAATCTCCGGGCGACTGACCGGCTATCCTCGGTTGCCCTTCCCTCCAGGCGCCCCACGAGCGACGAGATTGAGGGCGGAACGATGAAGATGAGCACCGATTCCGGGAACGCTGCCGCAAACTGGCGCGCGCCCTGGACGTCGATGTCCATAATCACGTGCTTCCCCGCGGCGAGCACGCGCTCCACCTCGGAGCGCAGCGTCCCGTAGAGGTTTCCGTGAACTGTAGCTGATTCCGCGAACTCGCCGCGCTGCCGGCCCTCTTCGAACTCGGCGGGAGAGCGGAAGTTATAGTCCTTTCCGTCTACTTCGCCCGGCCGCGACGCGCGAGTGGTGCACGAGACCGAGTAACCGACGTCACCGCGCGCAGCGAGCAGACGATGGGCGATAGTCGTCTTTCCCGCGCCGGACGGCGCGGAGAGAATGATGGGAAAGCGCCTCACTCTACGTTCTCCACCTGCTCACGCATCCGCTCCAGCTCTTCCTTGATGAGAATCACGTCGGCAAGAATAGCTGAATCGTTCGCCTTGCTGCCAAGGGTGTTCGCTTCCCGAACCATTTCCTGAAGCAGAAAGCCGAGCCGTTTGCCGACCGGCTCCGCCTGCGTCCCCCGAATTGTCTCCGAGAAGGCCGAGATGTGCGCATTAAACCGGTCGATCTCCTCGGCGACGTCGAGCCGCTCAGCGAGGATCGCAATCTCCTGGGCGATGCGGGATTCGTCCAAAGGCCGACCTGCAATGAGCTCCTCGACCGTCTCGCGCAATCTCGCGTGCTGCTCGGCGAGGCGGTGCGGTGCGCGGTCACCGATCCGAGCCAGGGTACGCGTCAGCTCGGCGAGCCGCTCCTCGAGATACCGGCCAAGATGCGCTCCCTCCGCCTGCCGCATCCGCAGCAAATCGGTGACCGCCACGGATACGATCGCTGAAAACTCCTCGACGGTCCCCGTGTCTTCCGTTTCGGCCGGCAGCCCGAGCAGGTTGGGCAAACGCAGAATCGTTGCGATGTCGAGCTCGCCGGCGATGCTGTGACGGGCTTTGATCCCTTTGAGCTCCGTCAGATAGCGCTCGAGCTTCGCTTCGTCGATGAGCGGGCCTCCTTCCGTGGAGTCGGCGCCGATTCGCGCAAAGAGCGTTACGTGACCGCGGAGAACGCGCTTGCGGAGGATCTCCCGGACGTCGGACTCCCATTTGGAGAACGTTGAGGGAATCTTGATCGTCGGCGTAAAAAAACGGTGGTTGACGCTTCTCACTTCGACGCTCACCCGGGCGCCGCCAACGAGCCCATCCGCCGACCCGAAGCCTGTCATGCTGTTTATCATATGTGCCCGGTTAAACAGCGTGTTGACAAAGGCATATCAATTCCAAAATTCCCATCGCACGCCGTAAATCGCGAGCACTCGCGGCATCTGGAATCCGGGGACGATCTCATACTGCCGGCTCAAAATATTCCGCTGCTGGTAACTGACCACTGCCCGTAAAATCCGCACCTCGAGAAGGCCTGAGAGGGTACGTGCGCTCCCCACGCCTATCGGATTTCCTGACGACGGTAACACCAGCCGGCTCCGATACTCCATAGCGGCCTCCGCCTTCACCGCAAAATGGCCTGTGGGGAAGCGGCCGAGGAAATCATTGGCGTAATTGAGCCCCGCCCTGCTTTGGTAGCGTGGCTGGTACATCGCCGGGTGGGACCAGTGCGTGACCCAGGAATCCACTCCGATGTTTCGCCACACGGGACCGCGCAGCGACGTCGTCACGCCTGTCGAGCGGCCCACGAGTCCCGAGACGAACGATGTGTCGTAAACCGGAGCCGCAGACCGAAGCGCGGTGTCGATGCTGATCACTCCGCCGGTGAGCCACATACCGCGAATGCGAACCCCGATGTTACCGCGTAGAGCAGTTCCGGCGGGGCCGCCGCGCGGTTCGATGGACGCTGTCCGATGCGCCGCGGAGACCGTCAGCTGGAGAAAGCGGAACGGCTGGAGATGCGCGCTCGCTTCCGTGAGCGTGACCCTTCGTAGCGCGTCGGATTCTGCGTACGCGCTGACGATGTTCACCCCCGAGCCAATCTCGAAACGCGCGGAGGGGCCGTAATCCTGCCGGTGCTCGACCGTGCGCAGCCGCTCCTGCAGAGTGAGGCGTCCCCCGCGGAAACGGAGACCACCGCTGATCAGCAGTTGCGTCGAGCTCGATGCCGTGTCCGCCGTATCGCGCGGCACCGTTGTTCCGCCGCTCGTTTTCGCGGCGCCGGCGGCTCCTGTCGTGTGCGCACTCGACTCGCGGAACTGCTGTGCAGACGCAAGGATTTGCAGCCAGGGGCCCGCATCTACATTGCCGAGTCCGGCCCGAATATAGGCGACTGTGCTCGTAGCATTCAGCGGAGGGATCGCCGGCTGAGTCGAGGTGAACAACGGGACCTGTGTCGCGCGATTGGAGTGCGTGCGATTTGCGTACGCGTCAACGCTCCACGATTTCTTTGCGATTCCGACTCGCGCGAGGAGAGAAAGAGCGTCACCGGTGCCGGAGGTGCGATTGCTGTTGGTCCCGAACTGCTGCCCGGCAATCTGCAGAATCTGTCCACCGTCATAGCGCCGGCCGTAATAACCGCGGTAGAGATTCGTGTTCTCGTTTCCGGTGATGATGTCGGTGCGCGTGTAAGGCGTCGTGCGATCCACGCGCCAGCTGCGCAGATAAACGCGAAGCTCGGTCGCGGTGCGCTCGAGTGTCACGTGTTCCAGCGTCCAAATCTGAATCAGCGAGAGATCGGGGATTCCGCGGTCGCGCCCGTTCAACGCGTCCATCTCGATGTCGTCGAGGAAGACGCGCACGCGGCCGACGTCACCGTTGTAGGCGGCAACCTGGGGAGTGGAGATCCAGCCGGAGCGGAAAGTCGTCAGCTCCGGAACCCTGTCCAGCAGATCTATCAGTGTCAGTGCTCCGCTCGCGAACATCTCTTCCCTGTTCCACTCGGATTGCGCACTTCGGTCAACCATACGCGGATCTGCGAATCGGCCCACGGGTGCCTTGATCGTATCCGTCTTCAACTTTGTGCTGTCGCGCGCCGAATCGGATTTCGGTTTTGTCGGAAGCGGTACCTCGCTGGCGGGAACGCTCGTCGCTTGCGCGCGAGCTGCAGGCGCGTAAAAAATCGCCCCGGCAACTGCGCCGAGGCCGAGGAGAGCGTTCTGCGCCCGGCGCAGCGCGCTCAGTGGAATCTCCCCCGAACGAATTCGACGAACGTCCCGACGGGGACGCCGGTGGGGCCCTTCGGAATCGTGACCAGATCGGTTTCCGAGTACGCGGTGCCAGCGATGTCGAGATGGATCCACGGAAAGCCTTCCACGAACTCCTTTAGGAACAGTGCCGCCGTAACCGCGCCTGCGGGTCTGCCGCCGGAGTTCTTGACGTCCGCAACGTCGGACTTGATCAACTCCTTGTAGTCATCCCAGAGCGGGAGCGGCCAACCAGGCTCACCAGCTTTCTTCCCGGCTGCGAGGACCTCGTTGACGAGCGCTTCATCTGTGCCGAATACGCCGCTCGCCGTGTGGCCGAGCGCAATGACGCACGCGCCGGTAAGAGTGGCGGCGTCGATGACGACTGCCGGCTCGAACTTGCGCGCATACGAGAGCAGGTCGGCGAGAACCATCCGGCCTTCGGCGTCGGTGTTGATCACTTCGATGTACTTCCCGAAGTGGCTCTTCACGACGTCGCCGGGATTGATCGCAGTTCCGCTCGGCATATTCGTGGTCGCGCCGATGATGCCGACGACATTTCCCTTCAGCTTCATTGACGCGATCGCGTCCATCGCGCCGAGCACGCCGGCGGCGCCGCACATATCGAACTTCATCGACTCCATCCCCTGCGCCGGCTTGATCGAGATGCCGCCACTGTCGAAGCAGAGTCCCTTTCCGATTAGCGTCACCGGCTTCGCGGCCTTTGCACCGCCCTGATAGCGGAGCGTGATGAGCTTCGGATCCTGCGGAGTTCCCTGCGCAACGGCGAGGAACGAGCCCATCCCTTCCGCTTCCATCTCGGTTCTGCCCATCACCGTCAGCTCGAGACCGTGCTTCTCGGCGAGCTCGGCGGCAACCTGCGCCAGATACTCCGGCGTGCAGAGATTTCCCGGCATCATCGCGAGGCGGCGGGCGAGACTCTGACCGGAACCGATCGCCTGTCCGTTGCTGAGTCCGCGTCGCGTGTCGTCGGTGTTGCTGGTGAGAATCGTCGCGCGCTCGAGCGGCTTGCGCGCGTCTTCTTCGGCCGGCGCAGACTTCAGCTCGTTGTATTCCCAGGCACCGGCGATGAGGCCGGCAGTAACCGCTTCCGTTTCCTCGGCGTTGATCTGGCCGGCGTAGAACATCAGCTCGCCGACGCCCAGCTTCTGCGCCTGCCGTGCGGCGAGGGAGCCGGCTCTCTTGAGGGAGGCGAGCTTGTCAGTGACCGTCCCCATTCCCACCAGCAGCAGGCGGCGCGGCCCCTTTGCGATTCCGGTGAGATGCAGCATCTCATCGCGGGTGCCGCGGAAATCCTTCATTTCAAAGGTGCGCGCGAGCGCGCCTGACGATGCCGTGTCGATCGCCGCGATTCCGGCGAGGGAGGGATTCTCCATCAGCGCGATGGCGAGGAGCGACGTGCCGGTTTCGGCGGGATTCGCCGCACTGAGCTGGACGTTGAGTATCGCCATTACTTCATCCCTGCGATGACAGCATCGCCGAATGCGGAGGTGGAAACTTCCGTCGAGCCCGGCATCTGCCGGGCGAGATCATAAGTGACCTTTTTCGCCTTGATCGCGGTTTCCATTCCCTTCACGATCAGCGCCGCCGCTTCGTTCCAACCCATATACTCGAACATCATCGCACCGGAGAGAATGACGCTTCCCGGATTGATCTTGTCGAGGTTCGCGTACTTGGGCGCGGTGCCGTGCGTCGCCTCGAACACGGCCAGGCCATCGCCGACATTTCCGCCGGGCGCGATGCCAAGGCCGCCGACCTGTGCAGCGGCGGCATCGGACAGATAGTCGCCGTTCAGATTCGGCGTTGCGATCACGGAGTACTCCGAAGGGCGCAGCAGCAACTGCTGAAACATCGAGTCGGCGATGCGGTCACGGATGACGATCGCATCGGCCCGCGCCGTCGCTCCCGCCTTCGAGAGGTCGGCTTCGGTGACCGTGTCCTGAGGGAATTTGTCACGCGCGACTTCGTAGCCCCAGTCGCGAAAGGCTCCCTCGGTGAACTTCATTATGTTGCCCTTGTGCACCAGCGTCACCGACTCGCGGCACTTGGCGATTGCGTATTTGATCGCCATTTCGACGAGGCGCTTCGATCCGAACTCGGACATCGGCTTGATGCCGATCGCGGAGCCTTCACGAATCTCGCTGCCGAACTCCTTCGATAGGTACGCGCGAATCTTCTCCGCCTCGGGGGATTTCGCCTTCCATTCGATACCGGCGTAAACGTCTTCCGTGTTCTCGCGGAAGATGACGACGTTCACTTTCTCGGGCTCCTTCACGGGCGCTCCGACCCCTTCGAAATAGCGCACGGGCCGGATGCACGCGTAGAGGTCGAGCACCTGACGCAGCGTGACATTCAGCGAGCGGATCCCTCCACCGACGGGCGTCGTGAGCGGGCCTTTGATGGAAACGCGGAACTCCGCCATCGCGCCCACCGTCTCCTGCGGAAGCCAATCGTTGAACTGCTTGAACGATTTCTCGCCGGCGAAGACTTCCATCCACGCGACCTTCCGCGCGCCCTGGTAGGCTTTCTCAACGGCAGCGTCGAACACGCGAACGGACGCGCGCCAGATATCGGGTCCGGTTCCGTCGCCTTCGACGAATGGAATGATCGGTTTGTCAGGGACCGCAATGGCCCCGTTGGCGAAGGTGATCTTCTCTCCTCCGGCGGGAACTTTCGCAAACTTGTACGTCGCCATTCAGTTTCCTGTTCGCATTGTCGGAAAATTTAGTCCTTGCCGGCCGCAGAACCTAGCGATCAGAGCCGGAACAGGTACGATAGCTTCACGAAAAGCTGACTGTCAGTCCGGAGAGTGGTCGGGTGCGAAACGGCTGGGGCGTCAAAATCCCGCTGTGCCCCTCCATAGCCGGCATAAAAGAACGACGCGGGCCCGAGCTCGTACACGACGAGTCCGCTGTACGAATTCCGATTCGTCCGCCGCGAGAATGGGTTCACGGTAAGACTGTTATACTGGTCCGAGTGCTCGCCGATTAGTCGAATTCCGAGCCCACGGGAGAACTGATAGGTGGAGTTCACCCGGACGATCGTCGCGTCGTCAAGATTCGGCTTCCCCCAGCCGTTCGCGTGTGTCGATCGCTGTCCCCTCGCTTCGATGCTTGCTTGTGGCAGTGGTCGCAAGGTAAGTCGTACGTTGGCGATATAGCCGGTGCCCCTCCGTGGGTTGGCCGGATCGATAATCTCGCGGCCGCCCAGGTAGAGTGACCCAGCGACACCGAGGTATCGAGATGCATCACTGCGAAGATCGAGAAAAGTGCCAGTCGTTCGCACCGGGACGCCGAAGATCGTGGTGAGTTGCAGGTGCTGGTTCACGGCGACCCCCGACTGCCGCTGAAACTGCAGGCTGACGCCGGGGTCGGCGGTGTAGTCTAGAAGCCCTGCGCCGAATGCGTTCGTCCGCTTGAGCGCCAGAGACTGTGAAATTCGCTGGATAACGCGCGTATTCGGATATTGACTGAGCTCTATCCGGCCAGAGTACTGCTCGATTCCGACTCGGGCAAACCGTCCGATCTGGTCCCGGAAAAGAGAATCGGCCGCGGCCAGCGTCACTGCGTAATTGAGCGCTGGTCCGGTGCGCGTCAGACGCGCGCGATAGTACTTGCCGCTCCGATCGGCCCCATCCAGAGCGGCTGAAGAAGCGGGGCGACGGGGTGCCTTGTCCTCGCTGAGTGCGCCCTCGCCGCTGAGCGTAAATGCGCCCCGCCGTAACGAAAAATCGCCGGAGCCTACGACATTGTGGGCGCCTTTCGTCTCACGGCTCCAGAGCGCCGCGCCAACGTACGAGTCGGATAGCACGTCGCGACGCGAGCGCACGACGAAGATTTCCCCCGGCATATCAACAAGTGGCGTTGATCCGCTCGATTCGTATCCGCTGTAGTAGAAGTAGGAGGGCGAGTGATCGCGTGCGAAGAGCGAACCAACGGTCCAGGCACCCTGCTTCGCCGTCACGCGTACGCCTGCAGACGGATCTACGATGGATCGGGAGTAAAAAAGATCGCCAACATTTGTCCGCTGCTCGTCTTCACCCCTGACGTTCTCGAAGACATCCTTGCCTTCCAGGAAGAATGGTCGCCGCTCCTGCTGAAACAGAGTGAATCGTTGGTTGACGCGTATTTGCTCGTCGTCGCTCTCCACCTGCGAAAAATCCGGATTGAACGTGCCGTTGATGACGACAGACGGCGTGAGCGGAAAGCGAATGTCGCCACCGACGGTCGTCACCGGCCGCGCGTTCGAGAATCCCAACGGCCGGGCGACGGGGAAGAAAACACCGCCGACCGACGTCGAATCCTTCTTGTAATTTCGAGTCCCAGCTGACGCGCCAAAAATGTACGGCAGCAGGTCGATTGTTCTCTGACGCGATATGTCAGTCATACCGGCGAGAATTCCTTCCTGGCAGATCTCGCACGGGTTCCCTCTTTTTCGCGGCACCCACGAGTCCTTTTCTCCATTTCGCCCATATACTCGCACTGCATTGAAGCCGATGTTGAGCGGCGAGGCGTTCGGAAAGCGAAGCGATGCCCAGGGTATCATAGCTTCCACCACCCAACCTTCCTCGTCCACGCTGCCGGCGGAATACCACACGAAATCAGGCGACGGATCACCCCGCTGGCCTTCTACCTTGATGCCGTCGCCCTGAATTCCTAGAGGCGTGATCTTGAACTCATACGCCCGCCTCTTGTCGAGAAAGGTGTC